>NZ_LMHH01000002.1:267500-571780 GCF_001427865.1 Altererythrobacter sp. Root672 | reverse complement strand
TAGCGACCCATTACGGACGTTTACGGCTGTCTCAGGCTTGCCGAGAAGCGGACGGCAGGTAAGTTGACGGGATGCTGCGTCGATTGGCCTTTTCAATTCCGCTCCTTCTTGCCTTGAGCGGTTGTTCGAATGCCTATGACGTGCCCGTTGTGGATGTTGCCCAGACCGAAGGGGGGCAACCCGGCGACACCAACAGTTCGTCGGCGTCGATTGAAAAAATCTCGCGGCAAGGGGTATGGCAGCCGGTTGCCGGCGGTGTCCAAATCCCGCTTTGGCCAGAAGATGCCGAACTCGCCAAACCCGACACCGGCGATCATCCTGAAGAAACTGGCAACGGCTCAAACCTTGTGGCCGGACGGAAATGGCACTGGGCCGGCCATGTCAGCCGACCGACCATGACGATATATCGGCCGAAGGAACAAGGTTCCGGAACCACGATGGTCGTCCTGCCGGGCGGCGGGTTTGCCGCTGYGGCGATGGATCTCGAAGGCACCGAAATCTGCGATTGGGCGGTGCAGCAGGGTATGACGTGCGTCATCCTCAAGTACCGGGCACCTCAGGAATGGCCCAAGGACGAAGAAACGGGCGTCCGTCGGCGACCAGAGATCTTGCTGGCGTTGCAGGACGCGCAGCGCGCGATGGGGCTGCTGCGGCAACGTGCGTCACACTACGGCATCGATCCGAGCAAAATTGGTGTGATCGGGTTTTCTGCTGGTGCGTATCTGGCGGCAGACATGAGCAATATCGAGCAGCGTACCTACATGCCCGCCGACGCCGCCGATCGRCAGTCCTCGCGGCCTGACTTCGCCATCCTGGCATATACGGGACGTCTTTGGGACACGAGTAATGCAAAGACCGATCTCCGACTCGCCCCATGGGTTCAGATCAGTGCGAAAGCTCCGCCGACGCTTTTGATTCACGCCATGAACGATCCGGTCGACGATGTCCGGCACGCGATGGCTTATGCTCTGGCGTTGGGGGAGGCGGGCGTTCCCGTAGACGTGCGCATCTATGCAAATGGCGGTCATGCATTCGGGATGCGGCCGACAGACGATCCGATCACTACGCAGTGGCCGGGGCAAGTCGAACAATGGCTGCATAACATNCGCATCTATGCAAATGGCGGTCATGCATTCGGGATGCGGCCGACAGACGATCCGATCACTACGCAGTGGCCGGGGCAAGTCGAACAATGGCTGCATAACATTGGCATGCTGTGACGCAGGAGATGCCGGGAAGGTCCGCCTATTTCGCTATCTTCGTGTAACCTGTCATTTCCGCTTTCCACCCATTGCGGTCATTCGCGGTTCCTGTAGGCGGACAAGGGGGGGAAGCGATGACGGTCTCGGCGAAAAGTCAGGTTGCTCAAATGGCTCGGTACCATTGCTGGGCGACAGAGCGTCTACTGATGTCGATCGAGTCTCTTCCCGAGGCCATCTACCGGCAACAGTGCGGCCTCTTCTTCGAGTCGATCCACGGCACCCTGAACCACCTGCTACTGACCGATAGCGAGATCTGGTTTCCCAGGTTTTCGGGGTGCGCTTCGGCGCTTCCGTCCCTCGATGCCGAGCTCGAGAGCGATCGGGCAGTTCTCGCTTCTCGCCTGGTTACCTCAGCCTCGCGATGGCCCGCGTTCATCGACGATCTGAGCGAAAATGCGCTCGCCGGTGATCTTCATTACACCATGACCACCGGGCAGAAACGGGCGCTGCCCATGCCCGTGGCGCTGCTTCACGTGTTCAATCACGCCACTCATCATCGGGGCCAGGTCACCGCCGCCGTGTCGATACTTGGCTTTGCCTACGAGCCGCTTGATCTGCCCTTGTTGGTTTTCTCCGAGCAATCTTCGTAGGGATTCCAGGAACGTCCGCTTTCCACCCATTTGCGGTCATTGGAGTTCGTCGATCAGAAGTGAGGGGTATTGCCGCTCGCGCACAATCCCGATGTTTTTGAAGACACCGTCCAGGGTCACAAATGATCGTTCGATTGAGCTCAATAGCTCGCGATCCACATCCATCGACTGTGCGAAACGGGCTATCGTGACGTGAGTTTGATCGTACTCGGGGGGCGTGCAGGTCCAGGGACCGCAGTAGTGCGCCTAAGTGAACTCGCAGGGTGCGGAAGGGCTCTGGTTGATCCTCCGTCGCAACGATTACCGCTTTAGGTGTAAATGCCAATCGCCGGAACGTTACCGGGATTGGCTCCTTGGCATAGGCAAGCGCCACCATTTCCTTGCTCATCGCCTTGCGGATGGTCGTCCAGAGTTCTTCTTTTGATCGCTCTTGGGAGTGCGCCGACACCAAGGTAAAAACCGATATATGGAGCGCGTTGGCTGGAATTGGCAGGAGAGTCACTGGTGATGCCGCGAGGAGCCGTCGCTGCAGGGCCACCAAGTTCTTAGCCGTTACCGAAAGCGGGCGCGCCTGAATGTGAAAGCCGAGGCACTGCCTGGCCCAAAATCGATCCGCTTCCAACGAATGGAATGACATCGCTCGACCTTCCCTGAACGGGTCCCGAGCGGGTAGTGCCCCTTCTCTCGCTCACAGACAATGCGGCGATGACCTGCGTCGGTGCGACGTCCGCTTTCCACTCATCCCGGTCATTTCAAGCAGTAAAAGCGTAAATTGACGCCCCCTCCAAAGCGGACCGTCTGCAAACGACCCATTGCGGTCATCGCCCGGTAGCGTCTAACCGTCAGCGCGATGACCGACGACCAGCTTTCTCAACTATGGGCTTTTTCGCGAGGTGATCTGCCTGCACGGAAGTTTGAAGAGTGGCTTCTGGCTCAAAATGGGCTGGAAGAGCCAATAGGCGAGGAACTGCACTGGGCCCTTGAATCCGGCGATTACTCGAACCGGGACGAGGTATGGAAGCTGCGCAAATCGCTCGCGCTCGCCTTGGGGTCGCAGAAGGAATGCGAATGCCCTGCCATCCGCGATGCCGCCGCCATTCCCATGGGAGGGGATTTCTATTTCGAAAAGGTATTCGACACACTCGACCAGCTTGTCGAATTTGGCCCGGAAAAGTGGTGGCTTTACATCTCTAAATGCCGCTGCTGTGCAACCGTTTGGCTCATCGCGCAGGACGACCGCATTTACGATGAGTTCTACTTCCAACGGATCGATGAGGCCGCCCTGGCTGATGCAAGGCTGGGTCACTGGCCGCCCCAGTTGCAGACCTATGAGGACTTGCTCAGCACTGGCCGCAAGTTGAGCAATCCGCCGAGGTTCTTCGATCCGATGGCGGGCAGCCTCCAGTGGGCTGTGGAAGACCTTCTCAAGGAACGGCCCACCATTTCCACCGACGAGATTGGCAACTTGCTGGGCCTTTCGAAAGAGCACGCAATGGCGCTGGTCGGCAAGGTGCAGTCACCGCTTGCCGACCACAATCACTAGCGAAGAGCTATGTCCGCTTTCCACCCATCTCGGCCGTGGGCGCGGCAATTCGTCTAGCCGCAAAGCGGAAGGTCTGCTTACGGGTCAGTCACCGGAGCCACCTGACGTCCGCAATGGGTGGAAAGCGGACGTTTGGCGACGTTCTCACTAGCCCTCAAGGCCGTCGAGCAGTTCGCGCAGTCGTTGACGGCGCGGTTCAAGCTCGCGCTTGGTCTGTTCGCTCATCTTTCGGGCGGATGTCACGACGATCACAATTAGGACGACAATCATCCAGACGCTAAACCAAGGGTCCGTGTCGGTGTTGATCGCGGCGCTGAACCACAGGAACAGCACTACCCCCACAACGATGGGCATGGCCCACAGAATACCGATCCAACGGCCTGTAAGCGAAAGGCGATAGTCGAGTAGTGAGAGATTGCGGCCAATCTCGTCGCGCAGGGTATTGTCGAACTGGCGCTCTCGCCGTGCCTGGCGACGCCGACTAATCCACATGGCCGCCACCCAAGCGACGAACGTGGTAATGCCGAGAGCTGCCGCTGCCGTTTCCAGTACCGGCCCGCGGTAATAGATAAACGCCCACAGGGAGAGAGCGGCGACGAGCGCCATGACAGAGCCCATGATGTAGGCGGTCCATTGCTCCTTCCTAAGCTTGCGACGTAGATCCGCCTGCTCGTGCGTGATCACGAGTTGGAGCAGCTCGCGGTTGACGCCGTAGAGTGGCTTTTCGTCCTGCGCCTTCCAGGTCTCCAGCATCTGGTCAAAGTTCATCGGACTCCTCCTTTGCGAGCCGGGCAGCAAACGCCGCCTTGATGCGGTTGATTTTCACCCCGACGTTGTTTTCGCTAAGGCCCAGGATGTCGGACATTTCGCGGTAGCTGAATCCATCCAGCATCAGCAGGGCGAGCGAGCGATTGACCTCATCGAGCTCAGCGATTCGCCCGTAAATCCAGTCGAGACGCGGATCCCCGCTGGCCGGTGCAATCAGCGAGGTCGCCGTCTCCTCGAAGTCTTGTCTGCCGCGTTCGTGCTTTGCCTGCGTCCTGGTCCATGTGAGGGCCGTGTTGAGTGCGACGCGATAGATCCACGTGGAGGGGGCGCTATCTCCCCGGAAGGCATCAACCGAATGCCACACCTGTAGAGCGATCTCTTGAAAGAGATCCTCGCGGTCAGAGTGAGTTGATCCATAGACCCGCGCCACCTTTAACAGGGTAGCTTGGTGTCTTTCGACCCACTCCTCGAAAATCTGGTTTCGTTCGCTGTTCAACATTCCCCACCTCATTCCCTTAGTAGCAGGCAGGGGCGCGTTTCTTACGCAGTGGCAAAAAGTAGGGTGACCACGAGTGACGGGCGACTGATGTCAACAACTGCTTAGGGGATCTGGAATAGCTCCGGTGACCGCAATGGGTCGTTTGCAGATTGGCTGCTTTGGAGCGAGCGCCGATTTGTCCTCAGCCCGGTCGGAATGACCGACATGGGTGGAAAGCGGCGATTCGTGGCCTTCATTTCAGACGCGGATACATAAATGCCCTGTCGGCCGGCGGCATGCCAATTGCTCGGTAGAAGTCGACGGCTTCCGGCGCGGAGATGAGCAGGCAGAAGCTCTCATCTCCAGCGTGCTCGCGGGTCAACTCGATCATTTTCGCCCCGATGCCCTTTCGCTGATAAGAGACGTCGACCGCCAGGTCCGCGAGGTAGCAAGCGTAGGACCAGTCGGTGAGCGACCTTGCCACTCCGACGATCTTGCCTGTTGCTGACTCCCTTGCCGTGATGACCAGGTCAGCACCGTCCAGCATTCTCTGCAGACGGGGCAAATCTTCAACGGGCCGTCTTGCACCAAGCCCCGAGCGGGCGAGTATGTCGACAAACTGATGAGCGGTGATCGTTTCAACTTGGTAGGAAATACTCACTCAGCAAGCCCCCCGCTCGATCAACTGATACTGCAGGCCAAGCTCGGCGCAGAGCCACCGGACCTTGCGAACATTTATAGACGCAGCATGGCCGTGCACTCGAAGCATCCACATCAGATGCCCGTGAGACACAACGACCGCAATGGGTCGTTTGCGGCCTGTCCGCTTTGGAGGGAATGTCGATTTGCGCTTTTGCCGGTCCGAATGACCAGGATGGGTGGCAAGCGGACCTTCAATTTTTGGGCTTGGCCAAAATCGATGATTGCTCAGTTGCCGCCGCCGCAAGGTCTTCCCACCTGCATTGCCAGGGACTCCGCCAAGCTCTGTTGAAAGTTCAGCGATCGGCGCAGCTCTTCTGCTTGTCCGATGTCTTCAATCGGGTAGCTTTCCTGCCTTCCATCACGACAGCGAAACTGCGTTCCATACCGCTGAGGGCGACCTTCGCCTATGGCAACCCTATCGAACATGGACGCGTAGTCACTGCCATCAATATCGCCGCTCTTCGCGAGCGGCTCGAGCCTCGGCAGCACTCTCTTCCTCAAGGCTAAGTCACTGTGCTGCACGATGTGAAATGCGGCTTCAGACGCCTCCGGGCCAAACTCGCTGATCGTAAACCAACCTTCTTCGGGCATAATCTCGAGCAGCGCTTCGACATTCGCTTGATCAATCGGCTCGATCGCGTCCCCGATAGCGGCATTCACCCTGCGCCTGTCCTCGATCGATAGCCGCCCAAAGTCGATTTTCACTATTGCATGCCGCCCCACCTGATCGAGCCGCCCCATACGTTCGAGTTGCTCGCGTATCGAGGCAGGCGGCGGCAGGTGGCTCTGCCTCGCCTGTTCTGCGGCGATGGCTTCGGCGACCGGCCTGACGATGGCGGTGATCCGCGTCTGTTCAGGGTCATCAGTTTCTGAAGCCGGCTCCGCGATGAGGGCCGGTGGCGGGCTAATCTCTGCCGAAGACGCCGTTGTGGAAGTTCCAAGATAGAAGACTCCCGAATAGCTGGAGTCATCGGATCCGAGTTCGACGCGCCGCGAACGAGTGATGCCGTTCGGCGCAGTGAGATAGGGGCCGCATTTGATCGGCTGTCCCTGGCAGGTCCAAGTTTCGCCGCCGTCGGACACCGTATTAAGGGTCACAGTCGCCTCTCGCGGTAGATGAGCGGCCATGGCGAGATACTTCGGTTCCCAGGGAGTTTCGTCCAACATCGCGTGAAGATTGCCCACGAGCGCGATCACCGTCGCATCGCCAGCGGCAGCGCCTTTCAATAGTTCGGCCATTGCCTCTTCGTATTTCGCTGGGGTTGGTCGCTCAGAGAAGGCAGAGGGCTGGAACGCGACCACTGAAATAATTCGACCCTCGCTACTCATTTGTCGAAGCGTCCTGAACAGGCGAAAATAGGCCTCGCTCGAGCGACCGTCTTTAATCGGCATGTTCCACATCGCCGCGCTGCGAAATCGCTGGGTCGCCTCGGCGCTACCGTCGGATCGAATAAATTCGTCGATAGCGACCTGATCTGATGACGACTGTTCCAACGCCACAACCAAAGGGCGCGTGATTGATGTCAAGCACACAGCATCAACGAACGCCGCCGGTATCTCATTTGTGCCATGAATCTCGCCAATCACGATCCAACGGACTTCCTGCTTGGCGACTACTTGTTCCCAGCCAGGAATTGGCGCGCAAGGCATGGATGCAGGTGTTCCGACGGCCAATACCAGCGGCGATAACGCGAAGAACAGGCCCATAATGCCTACCTCCCCGACAGCAGAGAGCACGAAACCTGTAAGGTCCGCAATGGGTCGTTTGCAGACGGGCCGCTTTCGGGCCAGTTGACACGTCATGTGCAACCTCTACCGCATGACCAAGACGACGGCCGAGGTGGCGAACCTCTTCAACGCCGTCGAGTTGGGCGCGAGCAATGCGCCAGCCGAGATCTATCCTGGATCCTTGTTAGGGCAGAGCTTCCGGTCGTGGGAGGACGCCCGCGCGAACTTCTTTTGTCATGACTTTGAGCCAACCGCTTTCGGCTATTCGAAAATCGACTTTGAGTTTTCCCGCCTTTTGGAAAACGACCGGTACCGGTGGCGTAATGACGATTATAGGATCGTTAGGATTTCCCACCTCGACGGTACCCGAAATACCGCTCGTGCTCCCCGTTGAGATTAAGCGGACTTCAAACTCATGCTGTCCGATAGGCGCTCCCTCAACAGTGAAGTACGTGGCCAGCTTCATATTCACCGGGAAATTCTGTGTAAGAACGTCTGCGGTGTAAACGCCGATCAAGATCAGTTTATTGTTATTCTCAGTGCGTATGTCGTCGCACAAGATGACGTTACTGACCTTCGGACGCTTAAGCATCGGCATGAGCGTGTACCTGCATGTCCCGAACCTTAATTGAGGTCGGTGTTGAGACAGTGCCGTGATCCACCTCAAGATGAACTAACGTTGTGGACGCACTTGTGGCGGCAGTCGCAAATATGCGTTGAGCTACTAGCGCTCGCGCCGCCTCTTGAGGGTGACAGTAGTTGCCCCGATCTTCATCGTGTACTCGCGCTCGAACTTCGATGATTAGTTCGGCGTCCAGGCCTTCCGCTAACAGACCTAGCGATTTCAAATTCATGTTGAAGGATGAGCTAAGCCAGCGTTGTACTTGAGAGCGTGACCGCCTGATACGTTTTCCCAGAGCCTCATACGTGAGGCCTTGCTCGCGGTTGTACTGGTCAAATAGACGGACAAGCGTAGCCCATGCTCTGTCGCGTCCGCGGTAGCACGCGTCGTCGCGCTCGTCGTCATCGAGCGGCGGCAACTCTGCAATGACTATTTCATCTTTATGCATCGTCGTCCCTATCGAGGTAACTCTGTAAATGTTCCGGCGTCTCGACTGGATATGGGCCCATCATGAATGGAATGCTCCCAGCCAATGCCGCCCATGTCGCCGAGGAACTGCTGTAGCGAACCCGATAGTCTCCAACGGCGTCACGTGCCGCAAAGTCAGTGGCGACAAATGCCCCAGGCCGAGCGAAGAAACCGAAAAGCCTGGTCTCGACCCAAGGACCCTGAGACCGGAACTGCCAAAATCCACGGTGCTCCGGACGGAGGATCTTTGATCCGAGCTCAGCAATATCTCTCTCAAGGTTTAGGTGCCCACCAATCACATAACGCTCAAGTACTTGGCGCATGGCCATTTTACGTTCGCGGGCGAGTGAGAGGCGGTCACCCGGCATTGTGCCGGGCCAAGGGCCATTGAGTATCGCATCGAAGACCGCTGGGACCATATAGAGCGCTCTTCCGTTTGGTAGTACCTTCCCATGTTTGCGCGGATCCCAAAGTATGAGGTGGCCGTCCTGTACTAGGGCTTCGAGGTCGGTCCATGTCAACATATTTGTATACCAGCCGAGGTAAACAAGGGGTTGAAGGGACGCAATGGTAACCCTGCGCGCAAGTCGCTCACGCTCTGCCGATTGTAGTGAGCCGTCACGCCATCTGATCCCGCCAGGACCAATCAATGGCTGCGTGCCGCGCGTTAGCTATCTCGAACTGCACGCATGATTCCCCCCAATCTCAAGGATGCGGTAGACTTGAGCCTCCTGCAAGTTCGTTTCGTCTGGCCCCGATAAGACAGTGTCAGGCGCCTGATCGTAACAGAGCGATGCTTGCGGGTGTTCTGCATCTGTTCCACTTGGGTGGATGGTTCGACACCGCCTCGATTCGCTCAGCGACTTTGCCCGCAAGGGCTTCCACCTCCGTGTGGAGTGCCAGTCCTGCAAGCACGTCGTCATTGCCGACCCTGCGGTGCTCTCGATGGAAGTTCGAGGGAAGAAGGACATCACTGGCATCGAGCGAAGAATGCGCTGCGGAGAGTGCGGGGAGCGGAAAGCCCGCATCACGGCGGAGCCACTGGCGAGGCCTCAGAAACCGAAGTGGATCGTTGCGTGGGAGCAGCCCGAAGATTGAAGGTGATCAGGCTGGTGGGCGCGCCAGGCGAGTCGGGTCAGGCTGCGGCGCGCCCAGTCCGAATATAATGTGTGTAGGCGAGCGGGCCTTAACCTCGATCAATGCGATCGATCCGCAGTAGACGGCCACGTGGCAGTAGGCGCGCCGCGTTGTCGCTCCAACAGGCACGACGCGCCCGATCCTGTCTTAGCCCATGAGAAACCAGAGACCTTAACCTGGATCGATCGGACGCGAAAAGCATGGCACGCAATCACGCACTGACCGGGGTTCTCTTCGGACGGAGGTTGGTCGAGTTACTTTGTCGCGATGACCGGGTCGGCCAGCGCCACGTCGATGCCAACGATCTCCGCTTCTCTGAGATTCGTGAATTGGACTGGCACACCGCGGTAGGTTCGGGGCG
The DNA here is from genome assembly GCF_001427865.1 of Altererythrobacter sp. Root672. Classification (NCBI taxonomy): domain Bacteria; kingdom Pseudomonadati; phylum Pseudomonadota; class Alphaproteobacteria; order Sphingomonadales; family Erythrobacteraceae; genus Altererythrobacter; species Altererythrobacter sp. Root672. The sequence continues at coordinate 562,121 of NZ_LMHH01000002.1, read as the reverse complement.
TCACCAAGCTCGGATCAGGCAGGGTATTGGCGTTGTAGCGTTCACCGATAGCAAGCCAATCCTGTTCGCGGATGAGCCAGTTTTCGGGTTTCTGCCCCTGTTCAACGGCGCTTTCGAACAGCGCGTCCATGTGCTCCAGGATGTCCATCACTGAGTGCCCCTTGCGACGATCTCCGCATCGGTAAGGAACTTGATCGCCTGACCAGTCGCACGGCGCGAGCCCCAGCTAAGTGCAACCACTCGGGCGTCGCCGTAACTCGCATTCACTACGGCATCAGCTCCCAGCTTTTCGGCACGTTCCCACAGCTCGCGGTAGACCTTCGCCTCGGACGCGTTCTTGCTGAACACAGTTGCGCGGCGCACCTCTGCAGTGATTTCACCAACTACACGGTAGGGTCGATCGGTGATATCGCCAGCTGTGACCGGTACGTCCATTGTGATCAGCTGCGCATATGTCGGAACTGGCGCGGGTGGTGCTGGATCGATATTCTGGGCCTGCGCCGGAAGCGCAAGCGCTAAGGCCATGCAGCACAAAGTCAGCTTTTTCATTGTTACCCCCCAATCGCCCCCAATTATCTTGTAACGGCCTCACGCCGCGTAGTCGAGATGAAGCTCTAGTTGGTGCTCCATGACGAAAGCAGTCTGATAATCCTTATCTCGATGGCAGCAGCCTACGACTGATGCGATATCCAACACTTGAGGGCAGCGATGGCTGACATTGAAGATCCGAACAACCACATCCGCGGCTACTTGCGTGATTACCTCGCGCTCACGCAGCCGCCAGGATACGCTGTTATGGTTCGTGGCCCCTGGGGCATCGGCAAGACGTTCTTGATCAAGAATATTTTGGCCGAGCAGTTTCCCGAGGAAAAGTCATACATCTATGTGAGCTTGTACGGCGTTGCTTCACCCGGAGAAATCGACGGCTCAATCTTTGCAGAGACACATCCGATCCTCGGCTCGAAAGCGGCTAAGGTAGTGGGCCGTGCTGTAAACGCCGGCCTAAAGTTCGGCGGCCTCGAGAACCCACTTTCACTGCAAGATTTCGTCAGTCGAACTACCGGATCCATTTACATCTTCGACGACGTCGAGCGTTCATCCATGTCGTCCGATGCCATCTTCGGCTACATCAACCAATTCGTTGAACACGCGGGCTGCCGCGTTGTACTCGTCGCCAATGAAATCGAGCTGGAGAAAACCCCGGGCTACAGGAGCAAGCGAGAGAAGCTCATCGGGCAGACGCTGGAAGCGAAATCATCAGTTCGAAGCGCCCTGGCTGCCTTCCTTGCGAATATCGGTGATGGAGACGCCCGTAACTATCTAACCACGGTCGCAGACTATGTTGTCGAGCTCTACGATCAGGGCGATGTCAGCAACCTGCGTGTGTTGAAGCAAACTATTTGGGACTACGAACGGTTCTACGGCGCGATTGAGGAGAAGCACCGCGAGAACGCGCATGCGATGCTGCATGTCCTTCAGTTGCTTTTCGCACTTTCCTTCGAAATTAAGCTCGGCCGCATCGGTAAGGCCGAGCTGAGCGATCGCATCAGCAGCTGGATCGCCTCGTCGATGCGTAACGGGGAACCTTCAGCTTTCAAGGATGCCTGCGACCGCTACGCGGGCGTTGACCTGCATTCCACAACCTTGTCGGACGAGCTGTTAGAGGAGCTCCTTGTTCGGGGTGTCGTGGACGCGAATTTGATTCAGCGCGATCTCGAAGCAAGCTCGTGGTTTGTTAGCGTTGAGGACGAACCTTCTTGGCGAACACTTTGGCATCGCCTCGACCGCGAAGACGAAGCTGTCAGCGTGGCGATCCAAAGGCTCGCCTCCGAGCTAAACGAACTCCATTATATCGAGCCAGGCGAGATACTTCACGTATTTGGACTGCTGCTAAAGCTCAGCGACGCAGGGTTGATTGTGGCAAGCCGGGACGAGGTCGTTGCGCAGGCGAAGGGCTACATCGACGCCCTCCGAAACACGGGTAGGCTACCACCGCTAACCTCCGCCCAATTCTTCGAAGACATCAGACATGCCGCGTGGGGCGGGCTTGGGATCACCGAGACTGGCACTACCCACTACCGGGAAATCTATGATTACCTGCGTTGCGAGCGGGAGCTGGCCGCTACTGATTTGCTACCGGCTCGCGCGGATCAACTTATGCAAGAGATCGATACCGATCCCGATCTCTTTTGCCGCCGCCTAGTTGGGACAGGCGGTGAACAATCCGTATTGATCGAAGGGCCTGTACTGTCAAAAATTCCGCTCGAGGATTTCTTGGCGGCAGTGCAGCGGCAAACTGCAAGCGCTCAATCCCGAATCTATCAGACCCTGCTTTCGCGGTACGGGCACGGGGGCTTTGCCCAAGGTCTTGAAGGAGAGCGTCCGTGGGCAAAGACTTTGGTCGATTTGATGAGGAAGCAGGCCGAGTCAGCGGAACCTGTTCGCCGTCACAAACTCAACCAGTTCGCTGATTGGCTGGGCGACGCGGTGAAGGATGCCTCTGAGATGGAAACAGCGGAAGATCAGGACAGAGGCTGATAGCTCTGCCGTGACTTCGCCCAGTCCAGTACTCCCCGAAGCATGTGCAGCCGTTGATTGATCGGCCGGCGCTCGGATCGAGGAACGGCAGCCTTCTCCAGTTCCAGTTCTACGATCCGTGCTTCAATGTCAGCCGCGATGCTGTTGAGGTCCCTAGGCTCCATTGCGCAACTCCCGCAGCAGTTCGCTCGCAGCTCTGCGCAATGCGATCGCCTCGTTGGTGTACCGACCGTTCTTCCAGTTGCCGTTGGCCTCACCCTTCGGTGCGCCGGGGCTCAACCCGCCGTGCGTCTTACACACTCGCTTTCCGGTTACGGCGGGGCAGCGGCACGACCTCCCCGCCTTCGTTCGGGCTTGGCAACGCGGGGCGGACTGTAATTGCTTCGGCATGTTGCTCATGAGGTTGCTCTTCCAATTCCTGCACCCCCCTATGGTCATGGAGGTGCTCGTGTTTGTGGTAGTGGGTCTCGCGTGTGACCTTGATCGACTGGCGCACGGTCGGCCGCTTGCCGCCGCGTAAGGACCGGAGCGTTTCCAGCTGCATCGTGAAGGTGCGCGCTAGTTTGCTTACCAGCGCCGCTTCCTTCTCCATCACCATCCCGCCGCTGTTGAAGGCGTCCATGGCGAGGTTCATCTGCAGGACGTGCACGGCAACCATCTGCGCAGCTAACGCGGCTTCAGTAGCGTTCCTGGGCCGAACGTCCGCGACCAGTGCCAGCGCCGCGTTCAGCTCGGTCTCGTTCCACTTCCATCGCTGGAGATCTTCATCCCAATCTCGCCGGCACAGGTTCTTGAGCTGAGCGATAAACACTCTGACCAGAGACGTTGATCGCGTCCCAAGTGCGACGTGTAACTGGGCCTCCCATAGGTCCAGATCATTGTGCGGCGAGGTTTGCAGCCAACCGTCCTCGGTCGGTTCGAGCATGACGCCAGGGGAGAGAGGCATCGCGTTGAGGCGCTTTTCCGTGGCTCCCTGCTTGGACTTGAGGGTGGGCCTAGGTTCGGGGCGGTTGCGCAACTTCGGTCGGCGGCGCTTACGGGGTTCGACATTGAGCGCCTTCGGATCGATATCGGATGGCGCACTCATGGGCGATCCAACTTGATACGAGGCTGCGAGCAGAGTCGGCGGACCTCTGCCGCGGGCAGAGTGACAACAGCGCCGCAAACGAAAGGCGCATCAGTCACCAACCCGCTGCGCTCCAGCCCAAACTTGGCCTTCACTTCTGCCGGCGTTCCCAAGGCCAATTTGGCATCGAAAACCATGTCTGCGGGAACTCTGCTGGGCAACTCGGCACGTGTCTTGAGTACGGGGCACAATTTCAAAGCCTTTAAGGCGCAGGCCTCGTGCACGGGCGCTTCAGCGAAAGAGTAATTCCCGCCAATCCAGTGGCCCATGTGGAATTGCCAACGATCCAGGCCCGTTGGTTGCCCGCAAACGCCGCAGATCATTTCGAGCGCGGCAAGCCGGGATCTGGCCAGGTTTTTGCGTTTCCAGAGCGGGTCGCCTTTGCCCGGTTGCGACCGTTGAGTGATCAGAGGCATCCCTTCGATGAGATAGGGGGCGATGTACGGGCCTTCCTCCCCACTCCAAGCGGTGATCCAGGGGACGAAGGCTGGCTGAGTTTTCATGTCAGAGTCCCTCCCAAAGTGGTTTGAGATCGAGATGAGCGGTCCGATTGAACTGATCGCGTTCGCCGGAAAACATCCGCCGCCAGTGTGCACGGTCTGCTGTCATCTTGAGCGAGCGGGAACCTTGAAGCCGGTCTGCAATACCGCCCCAGCCGTCCTTGAGTGCGAGAACGTCACAGTCCCAGCTCCACCACAGGCCGAACAGTTCACTGACCGTCCAACCATCCCGAAATGCAGCTTGCCCGAAACCGTCCAGCAACCAGGTCGCATCGTAAAACAGCTGCTTCCATCGCAGTGGCGAGAGACCATGCATCGGTCTGGCCGGATCGAGGGAGGCTAGATGGTTGCGGGCTAGCTTCACCGCGCGAGCCGGATCAAGGGGCGGGACAATAGGGACGTTAGAGCCAATAGCTGTTCTATCGTCCCTATTGTCCCTAACGTCCCGGGTCTCCTGGACTTGTTTTGCGTAATCACGCCAGCTCATCGAGCATCTCCTGAGACAGCCGGATTGACCATGTAATCCTGCCGCTCACGCCCAATATTCGAGCCTTCACGGCTGGGATTTGGCAGCAGCCAGCCGGCGTCCACGAGAAGTTCGACGGCCGCGTCCATGGCTTGGGCTTCCCTCAAACCTGGCAGCTTGGATTTGTGAGGCGACCGCTTGAGTTCACGTTTGTTGATCGATCGGAGGCCGACCTTGCGAATGTACTTCGCCAGCACTGACGCGTTGCGTTCGGCTACCGGCAACGCAGCGTCCCCATATACCCGCTCGGCCATTGGCTTAGCGTAGTCATCAACCCAACCGGCGGCCGCTATGAGCGCGCTAGTGGACACTTCGGAAGGTTCAGCGCCGCCGTGCCATGCCCATGCCGCCAGTTCAGCGATCAAGGCGAGCCGGAGAACCGTTCCATCCATCTTCCCCACGAACGACTTCAGCAGCGCCGAAGCATCGTCATCAACTGATGCGTTGTCGCGTTGCCACTCTTCGAAGATGTCAGCCGCAGGTTCGGAAAGGGGGATCGTGACGGCGATCTCCCTGCCTTCGCCATCGACGCCCCAGGAAAGGCACTCAAGTCGACGGTAGACGCTTTCCAGCGCGTTCATGTCCGCGATCGAACGCGGACGTTGGAACGCACCGAGCTTGTCCGGCCACGCCCAGAGAAACCGCGCGACCAGCCCATCGTCGGGGGAGTCCAACAATGCGGCGGCGAGCTTGGCCGGCTGGATGCCTCCAAGCACTGAAACCCCGTTGAAGCTAATGGAAAGAGGGCCCTTCGCACCCTTCCGGTCGATAACGAACGGACGTCCACCATACGCCTCGAGCCAGAACTCCCGCCCCCCTGGGGAATAACGGTCGAAACTCATCAACCATCCTGCCAATTCGTCGCGAAAATGAAGGGTGCCCTGGGGATTCCCCGCGAGAAGCGAACCAATGGCTTCCGGGGTAGCGTCCATCACCAGCGTGCGCCGCCGGTGTGGCTCTTCAGGGTCTACCGCAGCATCCGGCATAGCTGGCGCGTCGTCACCGTTCTTCACCGCTTTACCGACAGTCTCAGTCCATTCCTTCCGCGCGGCCTTGGCTCGGGTGTCTTGCTCCTGCCAAAGCTTCAGCGCACCCTTGTGGGCTTCGGCATGGTCGCGCTCTATTTCACGCAGCGGCGTCGTGATTGCATCAAGCGCCGGCGACTTCCGCGCGGAAGGGTCACCGACCGTTCCGACCCAGAGGATGCAGGGCTCCGTCCAGGTAGAAGTTTTGTAGGGGCGAACCTTGCGTTTGCCGCCAATCAGGCTGGCACAGGCCGACAGGAAACCTGCAGCCGGGTAGTCGACTGGCGAGCAACTACCTTCGGCGATGTCCTTCAACAACGGCCAGGCCGGACCGAATAGGTCGCCGGGCATGACGACGGGTGAGCGGCGACCAGCATTGAGCACGCTCATGTCGGGTAACGGCCAGATATTTACGGTTTCAGCGTTCGAGAACGCCTCCCTGATTGTCGCCGCGGTCATGCGAACGCCCCCATTAGCTCTGCATTGAAATCCTTGCCGCCGATCGGGAAAAAGGTCCGGACCGTAAGGCTGCGGGCAGTGAATGTTTCCGCCGCTTTTCGAACTGCCGCGCGACCGGCTTCGTCATTGTCACCGCCAATGGCGACCGACGTAACGATGTCGGGGAACCGCATGGCCGGAAGCATCGAGGCTCCCGCAGCTACCCAGACCGTGCGTCCGAGTTCCTGCTGAAGGGACAAGCCATCCTCGAGGCCCTCACAGACGACGAGCGACGTTGCCACAGGAGCCAGCCTGATCGCACCTCCCGATACACGCCCGAGGCTCAGCTTCGGCTTGGGCACGGCCGCCTTCCCGGTGCCGGCGGCATTCAGGTAGGTTCGCTGAATACCACTCAGCTTGTTATCTGGTCCCGCCACTGCGGCGATCAGACAGGGGTGCTCCGGACCACTCTTCCCGTACCTCAACCTTGCAAAGCGGATCGTTGGCGGAATGCTAAGGTGAAGTCCGCGTGAGCGAAGGTAGGTCTCGGCGGCCGTGCCGGATGCGGGACCCGCACTCCGCCAGATAGAGCGGGCTTCCTCAAGCCTGTCTTCCTTGGCCGCTGTTGCCGCCGGCTCGATCTCTATTGAGGGCAATTCCCGTCCAGTGAGCATCTGAGCCGCTTCGCGCAGTCCCACACCGTGGAGGCTTCGTACGAAATCGAGAACGTCACCTGACGCGCCGCAGCCGAAACATTGATACCGCCTGCCGCCGTCAAAGATCGTGAAGGACGGCGACCTGTCGTAATGGAAAGGACAGCAGCCCTTCCACTCCACGCCACACTTCCGCAGCTTGATCGTGGCGGCAGCAACGGAAGGCAGCGCGTGCTGTTCGCGGATCTGATCGAGGTCGAGAAGAGTCCTCATGCCGCTTCCCTTTCCCGCCAGGCATCCACCTTGCAGCGGCACTGACGCAGCTTTGTCCGCTGCTTGACGGAAATCGTGAACGAGAGCGCACGGAGGTCACTGAGAAATCCCCGCTCCCAGTCGGTCCATTCGAAGCCCGAGACGAGGAGCAGCCATGCCTCGCGCTGATGATCACGCAGCAATTCGGCCGGTGCGGGTGCACCTGATCGGCCCGGATACCGAGCACGACGTTGCGCTTTCTCGTTATCCGGTGTGGCTGGACGAGAGAGGAGGTCCGTCCAGCTCACCCCATGCCGTGCGATCACTTGGGAGGCGAGAGGCCCCGCTGCAGCACGTTCGCCTTCGGCGTCGGAGGCGAGCCTGGAGAGTATGCCGACCAGCTTTCGGTGATCGTTCGGGGGAAGCGCGCTCATCGCCCACCGTCCCGGCGATAGCTCGCCAAGGCATTTTGTCTGTTGGCCTCGTCACGATCGGTACAGCGCCAACCATGCCGATACTCATTCGCCCAACGTTGAAACGCGAATAGCGAGGCGCTGCCCCAGCGACGCGTTTCCTCTACGTTGAAGCCATCGAGATTGAAGCCCTCTAAGGCAGTTTCGATGAGGGGAGCGCGCGGTGCCAGCCGAGGGCGCTCCCTTCGCGTTTCAGGGGCGCGATCCCCTTGCTGACACTGCACCGCTCAAGCGGCCTCGCCCAGCAGAACGCGAATGCTCTTGGTTTTGACCAGCGTACGCCGGCCCACCTTGACGGTCTCAAGTTTACCTTGGCCGATCAGGTCATAGATTGTGGTGACACCCAGGCCGGTTGCCTTCTTGGCGTCGGCGATTGTGATCGTGATAGGTTCCATGCGTCGCCTCCTTTTCGCTGGAAAGCCAGCGGGCGACTGCGAAATTGTCAGGCTGAAAATCCGCAGGGAAACACGCGTTGGGCGGACATTGCGCGCGTTCTTACGCGGGTTTGGGCGGCCGTCCGGTCATCCCCTTTGTGCCACGCGCTTCGGACCAGAGCGCCCGAAAGGCTGTGTTACTCCAGCCATGCTCTTCGCACTTGGGTCCAAACTCTTCGCGCCATGCCCGCTCTCGGTCGGCAATGGCACAGGTGGCAATCGCTGCTTTAAACTCATCTTGTGTCCAGGCCTTGGGGGCTTGTTGCGCCGGCGGCAGGAAGTCATCTGCTGAGGCACCGAAAGCTTTCAGCATCGCGTCGCGAGGCAAATGGACATCGTAAAACCATACGACACGCTCATGTTCGCCCAATATGGCTTCGAAGCTGTGCGCCTTCGCGCGCCATCCAGCTTTGACGAGGTCGCATGTGCCCTCGCTGTCGATTTCAGCACCCACCCAGTCAGACGCCCTGATTTCCTCCAAAAGCGAGACGGGCGACTTGCGGCCCTGTGCGACAATCCGGCCTGAGCCAATCATCGCGAGGAGCGGCATTTCAAGGCATCGCAGGGTTTCTTCCTCAAGGAGCCGGACGTCCTGTCCTTTCGTAATTACCTCATGGACACGGCCGACCGCGCCAACTCCGATGTAATCCGCCATCGAGCCGTGCTGCGGATATGTCTCGAACACTTCTACGGCTGCCCACAAGGCGGCTTCCCGATCCTTCAACTGGCTGTATGCGAGCGCCAGTGGCCAAGGCCAGAATGACCTCGCGAGCCAAGAATCGACTGAAGCATCTATAGCCATCACAGGTTCTCCGACCGCGTTAAGTTCTGTACGGATCGAGGGTTCCTCATAGGTATTGTGCCCACGCTTCCAAGAGCTTGCGGCGCATCTCAAGGAACTTGGTCCGCTTGTAAGCACGGACCACACGATCGAGCACGGCATGGGCCAAAGCAGCCTCGGCTACTGCGTCGGGTATCGAGTGCATCCGTTCGGCAGCCCAGTCGCGAAACGAACTGCGGAAGCCGTGCGCGTCGAATTGCTGACCGGCGTCTCGAAGTACCTTGCGCAAGGTCATATCCGAGAGCGGATTGCCTCGTGGACCAGGGAAGATCAGATCAACAGGCTTAGGCGTACGGCCGGCCTTGATCTCTTCCAGCAGAGCGATGGCCGAGCTGTTCAGCGTGATCGTATGCGGCTCCCGTTCCTTCATGATTTCGGCAGGCCGATTCCAGTCGCGCTTGATGAAATCGATCTGACCCCAGCGTGCGAAACGGACCTCTCCGGGCCGAGCCGCAGTGAAGATCAAGAATAACAGCGCACGACGTCCGCTGGTCGGCGTGCCGGCCTGAAGATCTCCGACAAAGGTCGGGACCTCAGTGTACGGCATGGCCGCAAAGTTCTTGCCTTTCGGCTGCCGTGGCAGTCCCACGGACAAGGCTTTCCCGGGTGCTTCTGCCGAACGCCATCCTTTCGAGTGGGAGAAGTTCAGCACCTGACCGATCCGCATTCGAAGCTTGCGCGCCAACTCTGGTTTCGTTGTCCAGATTGGTGTCAGCACACCCAGGATATGCGACGCATCGATCGTATCGACCTTCAGGCCGCCAAGCTTCGGGTAGGCGTAGGTTTCAAGAGACTTCAGGAAGACGGCTGCATTCTTCGCAATCCAGCCTGATTTCAACGCTTCGTGCGTGTCTTTCGTGGCTTCACGGAAGGTTGGAGTAGGACGGTTATCCCGATCGCGTTCCGCAATGGGGTCACGACCATTTAGCGCGTGCTTGCGAAGTTCTGCCGCCTTCTCGCGCGCTTCGGCCAGGGAGAGCGCAGCTAGCGAGCCCAGACCAATGTCGCGCCGCTTACCGCCTTTCTGCACCCTGAGAAGCCATGACTTGGCACCGGATGGTTTCACAAGAAGATAGAGACCCGCCCCGTCACCATGGCGACCGGGCTTCGCATTCTTTACCCCAAGCGCCGTCAGATTACCCATGCCGCTCCCTCACTCGTTCCCACACTTTAGCGCGGTAGCTGACGAAAGCCAACGAACGAATGCGAAACATACACAGATCAGATGTTCCGCCTCATATCGTAAATACGAAGGGCGGCGAAAGACCCCGAAAACTTAGTTATGATCCTGTCGGGTGCACCATTTGAGCTCGGAACCGCGAACGACGTTCGCTGTCGGCCTGAGCGCCTCTTCTCGTCAGATGTAACGCGCCACTCTCCTTGGAGATGGCGGCGGCTTCTTGTATCTCGGTCATGCTTTGAGCGCCTTGCGGAAAGTCAGGCAGCATCGTGGAAGATGATCCCCAGCGTGTGGCGCTTGCCCGACCGCACTTTGCTGACACCGTGGCGCAGGTTGACGCGATAGTCTCCGCGCGAGCCCCGATGCGGGCGGGCGTTGACCGCGAAAAGCACGCCATCGCCTTTGCCCAGCGGCACCACAGCCGCACGCGATTGCATGCGCGGACGTTGCTCGGTCAGCACGAATTCGCCGCCGGTGAAGTCCTCACCGGGTTCGGACAACAACACGGCGACTTGCAGGGGAAAGACGTGCTCGCCGTATAGGTCCTGATGAAGGCAGTTATAATCGCCCGCCCGATATTCGAGCAGCAGAGGCGTAGGGCGACGCTGGCCGGCCTCATGGCAGCGTTTCAGGAACGCGGCATGTTCGTTCGGGAAACGCGCCTCCAACCCCATGCGCTCGTGCCAACCGTTGGCGATCGGGGCGATGTACGGAAAGAGCGCGGTGCGTGTCGCTTCTATGAGCGACGGTAGCGGATAGGCGAAGTAGCGATATTCGCCCTGGCCGAAGCCGTGGCGTGCCATGTGGATCTGGCTGCGGAAGGTGTCGCTCGGTCCGTAGAGGCCGGCGATGGTATCGCAGTCGCCGTCTTCGAACAGACCGGGCAGAACGGCCCAGCCTTCGCGGTCGAGATCGGCGGCGATGGCATCCCAATCGTAGGTCGCGATACGTGCGTGGGTGGCTTGAGGGTTGCGGGCGGGTTCGCCAGGCTGGAGAGCTTTGTGGTTGGTCATCACAAGACCGTTTTGGCAGTCGATCCTTCGCGCGGCGTCCCGTTTCTTGCTCTCAAATTCCGCGCAAGACCGAGGATGCTCTCAAGCGCCTGCTGCTGGCAATGAAAAGAGGCGGCAGGTCGCCCTGCCGCCTCCTTCTGCGAGCCGAGACTCGGCTTAATGCGATTATGCCCCGTTTGCGTTCTCAAGCGTGTCGCCAACCGAGGTGAAGGTGTTTGTGAGTTCACTGCCGATGGTGCCCATCGCGGTCATCGCGGCAACCGCGATGAGGGCGGCGATGAGGCCGTATTCGATGGCGGTCGCGCCCTGTTCGTCACGGAGCAGGTTGTTGAAGAACTTCATGGTCAATCTCCTGGTTTAGTCTTCGGTTCCCATAGGTCCCGCGACCGACCGTTAAATCCGCATAGTAAGATTGAAATACGTAATAATACTAGACCAAAAGACTTAATTTACCCATTATGCCCAAAACACCATAAATAATGTTTGCCTATAGTTTCAGAGTTTCTTTCGTATTGAAAATACGATGACATATCTGGCGCGTAATATTCATTACAACTTGGTTAACTTAAAAAAGATCTAGCCCCTTGCACCCAAATGCCGGTGGAATGTCTCGATTTTTGTATCGAAACGGAGACCTCTTGAGCGCTCCGCTTCGACTAAGCGCCAATTGCAATTGGTTCCCGGTTATCTGTTCGTCCCGCCAGATCTGGCGGAGCGTATCGCAAGGGGTTGCCTTGCTAAGGTCTCTGTCGCCCGCAATCTTGCCCTTAGTTAAGCCACTGGCCTTGATGCCGCGAAGATGTCACAAAAGTGCAATCGACGTCTCACACAGGGGTAGCTCCTCATAGCCCCCGCCAAGGACGACAATGATTAGCGCCGTTTCGAGTTTCGACCCGGTGGAGCGTCCGGACATAAACGACCGCTTCTTCAACCGGGAACTGAGCTGGCTCTCGTTCAACGAGCGCGTGCTCGCGGAGGCGACCAGGCCTAGCTATCCCCTGCTCGAACGGCTGCGGTTCCTGGCGATCTCCGGCAGCAACCTCGACGAATTCATGATGATCCGCGTCGCCGGCTTGAGCGGACAAGTGCGCAGCGGCGTCGACGAGGTTTCGATCGACGGCAAGACCCCGCAGCAGCAAGTCGCCGCGGTCCGCTCCAAGATCGGCGAGCTGGTCGACATGCAACAGCGCGCACTCGCGGAGTTGCGGGCGCTGCTCGATAACCAGGGCATCCATATCGTCGACGAGCGGCACATGGACAGCCAGGCGACCGCGTGGTTGCGCCAGTATTTCATCGATTACGTCGTGCCCGTGGTCACTCCACAGGCGATCGATCCGGCCCACCCGTTCCCGTTCGTAGCCAATCAGGGCATCGGCGTGCTGTTCAGCCTGACGCGGATCAGGGACGGCGCGCGACTGGTCGAGATGGTGCTGATTCCCAACGCGATCCCTCGGTTCGTGCGCATTCCGGGTGACGAAGCGACTTACGTCTCGATCGAGAGCGTGATCTGCCGCTTTGCCGACTTGTTGTTCCCCGGCTTCCAGGTCGAAGGCGATGGCGTGTTCCGCGTGCTGCGCGACAGCGATATCGAGCTGGAGGAAGAGGCCGAAGACCTGGTCCGTTACTTCCGCACCGCGATCCAGCGTCGGCGGCGCGGACGGGTGATCCTGATGGAGATCGACCGCGATTGCGCGCCGGAGGCCGAGGCGATCCTGCGCGAACAGCTCGCCCTGCCCGACACGCTGGTCAACAAGACCGACGGCATGCTGGGCATCGGCGGCCTGGCCGGTGTGGTCGAGGAAGACCGGCCCGACCTCAAGTTCGAACCGTTCAACCCGCGCTATCCGGAACGCATTCTCGAGCATGACGGCGATTGCTTCGCCGCCATCCGCGAGAAGGACATGATCATCCACCACCCCTACGAAAGCTTCGAAGCGGTGGTGGACTTCATCCGCCAGGCGGCGAAGGATCCTTCCGTCGTCTCGATCAAGCAGACGCTCTATCGCGCGGGCAACCAGTCCTCGATCATCGCGGCGCTGATCACGGCGGCGGAATCGGGCAAGTCGGTCACCGCCGTGGTCGAACTCAAGGCCCGCTTCGACGAGGAGCAGAACCTGCACTGGGCGTCCGAGCTCGAACGTGCCGGTGTGCAGGTGATCTACGGCTTCATCGACTGGAAGACCCACGCCAAGGTTTCCATGATCGTGCGCCGGGAAGAGCAGGCCTACCGGACCTACTGCCACTTCGGCACCGGCAACTATCATCCGCAGACGGCACGCATCTATACCGACTTCAGCTACTTCACCGCCGACGAAAGCCTCGCACGCGATGCGGTCAAGCTGTTCAACTTCATCACCGGCTATGTCGAACCCCAGCGGACCGAGCAGCTGTCGATCTCGCCCATCAACTTGCGCGAGACGCTTTACGGGCTGATCGACAAGGAGATCGCCAACGCGGAGGCCGGAAAGCCGGCCGCGATCTGGGCGAAGCTCAATTCGCTGACCGACTCGGACATGATCGACCGACTCTACGAAGCGAGCCGGGCCGGCGTGGAAATCCGCCTGGTGGTCCGTGGCATCTGCTGCCTCAAGCCCGGCGTGCCTGGCCTGTCGGAGACGATTTCGGTCAAGTCGATCGTAGGACGCTTCCTTGAGCATGCGCGGATCTGGGCTTTCGCCAACGGCCATGCCCTGCCGAGCCGCCGGGCCAAGGTCTACATCTCCTCGGCCGATGCCATGTCGCGCAATCTCGACCGGCGTGTCGAAACGCTCGTCCCGATCCGCAACGCGACGGTGCACGACCAGATCCTCGACCAAGTCATGGTAGCGAATTTTCTCGATACCGAGCAGAGCTGGGCGCTCGATTCGGGTGGCAACTACCACCGGATCGAAAACAGCGACCATCCGTTCAATTGCCATCGGTATTTCATGACCAACCCCTCCCTCTCCGGCCGCGGCGCCGCACTCAGCCGTGGCGGCGTGCCGAGGCTCGACTTGCGCCGGGGCAGAGAATGAAGGAGCTCCTACGCTCCGACGCCTTCAGGCTAGACCGAGGGGCGCCGGACCGGGCGGTGGTCGACATCGGCTCGAACACCGTACGTCTCGTCGTCTATTCGGGCTCGCAACGGGTGCCTGATGTCTGGTTCAACGAGAAGGTCAGCGCCCGGCTGGGCCGTGAGTTGAACGATACCGGCCGTATTCCCGATCGGGCGGCCGGGCTCGCGCTGGCCGGACTGCGCCGCTTTGCCGCGATCCTGCGCGATCTCGACGTGAAGTGGATCGACGTCGTCGGCACCGCCGCGGTTCGTGAGGCCGTGAATGCCGAGCCGTTCCTGGCTCAGGTGCGGGAAATCGGCCTCGAACCGCGCGTCCTCACCGGCCAGGAAGAAGCGCAGGCCTCCGCCTGGGGCGTGATCGGCGCCTTTCCCGATGCGCACGGCGTGGTCGCGGACTTGGGCGGCGGAAGCCTCGAGCTCGTGTCGGTGGAAGACGGCCGTTCCCACCATGGCGAAAGCCTGCCGCTCGGAACCCTGCGCCTGTCAGGCCTCAGGGAGAAGGGTCCGGTCGCTTTCAAGCGCGCGGTCCACAAAGCCTTCGAGAAGGCCGGATGGGCGGCCGCGCATCCAGGCCCGCTCTACATGGTCGGCGGGACATGGCGCGCCTTCGCCACCTACACCATGCGCAGCACCCTGCACCCGCTGACCGACCCGCACACGTTTGAGCTGGATGTCGCAGACGCCGACAGTATCGCCAAGAAGCTGGTCCGCAGCGAGCCGCGCATCCTGATGGAAACAGCGCGCATTTCGGCCATGCGTGCGAACGCCCTGCCCGATGCGGCCGCAATCATGCGCGCCATGCTGGCCGAATTGCAGCCGACCCATCTGGTGTTCTCATCGTGGGGTCTGCGCGAAGGGCTGCTTCATCAGCGGTTGAGCCCAGAGGATCGGGCAAAGGATCCTTTGCTGGAAGGCATCAGCTATTTCGTCGCGCCGCGCGCCAGTTCAGCCCCTCTCGCCGCGGCGATCGCGGCATGGACGGCAGGTGCGGCGACGCAGGACGCGGAGCCCGAGGCTGAGCGGCTCCGCCTCGCCGCGACGATGCTGGCACTCTCCGCCGTGCGGCTGGAGCCCAACTTGCGTGTGCGGCACTCGCTCGACTGGGCGCTCCACAAGCGCTGGATCGGGGTGGACATGGCCGGCCGCGCGCAGATCGCGGCAGCGCTGCTCGGCGCTTGCGGCAAGCAGATCATCACGCCGGACCTTTTGCGGCTGGCTCCCGAGGAGAAGTTGAAGCAGGCGATCGGCTGGGGCCTCGCCACGCGGCTGTGCCTGAGGCTTGGTGGCGGCGTGCCCCCATCGCCCACCGCCAGCTCGCTCACCCTGTCGGATGGCGATCTCATCTTGCGGCTGGGGAATTCGCTCCGCGACCTTACTTCGCCTGCAATCGAGCAGGACCTCAGGGTTTTAGCCGAGTGGCTTGGCGCAAATCCCGTCCTAAAGCTGATGACCGCCGCATGACGGTCATGTGACGAGCGCGGCAAAAGTCTTGCCCGGATGAGATTCGGCGCGAGACTCAGCGCGGGGTCGAGCTTCGGAGGGACATCCATTGGTAAGGTCAGCAACAGCGGCAACCGGCAAGCGCGGCAACGGGGCGGCGCACGTCGCGCCTGCCAAACGGCCGC
This sequence comes from Altererythrobacter sp. Root672, assembly GCF_001427865.1. Classification (NCBI taxonomy): domain Bacteria; kingdom Pseudomonadati; phylum Pseudomonadota; class Alphaproteobacteria; order Sphingomonadales; family Erythrobacteraceae; genus Altererythrobacter; species Altererythrobacter sp. Root672. Next base: position 546,442 of record NZ_LMHH01000002.1, on the reverse strand, counting down.
CACCCAAGAAACCCGCGATCGACACATCTGCGCTTTCGCTCGAACAACTCGCCCAGGCCGTGCTGGCGGGCGAGGTGAAGCCGCGCGTGGCGGATCTCCGCAGGCTCGCCACGGCAATCCTCGAACCTAAAGCGGACGAGAAGCCTAAGAAAGCCAAGGGCGAGAAGACGAAGAAGGAAAAAGGGAAGCACAAGCTCCCCAAGATCCCAGGTCAGAAAAAGAAGAAGGCGAAGGCCTGACCGGCGCCAATGTGTGGGCAGGGCGCCGGCCAGGACCTACATACGCACCGGTAGCTGTTGCAGAGACTCGCCGTTGGCGCGCTTGACAGTAACGTTGAAGCCGCCGTGGCGGCCGTCGCGGAGCTTGTAGTAAGTCAGGTCGATCTTTTCGCCCGGGGTCAGCGAACGCTTCGACCAGCCGGAACGCGAAAGGTGGTTCGGGCTCATGCCTTCGAACGCCCAGCGATTGCCGGCCGAATCCTTGACGTAGAGGAAGGTGTGCGGATTGGTCCACACCCAGCGCTCCACGGTGACGCCCTTCATTTCGGTCGGCACGCCCCAGTCGAACATCGCGGTGGAATGGTGAGCGACGGCGGGCACGGCAAGAAGCGCACCGAGCCCGGCCGCGGCGGCGATCGCCATGCGGGTTGTCTTGTTCATTGGTCCTCTCTCCTGCGCATCTCCCACCCCATCTGGAAGAGCACTTGCCGTACTTCTCCCGCAAAGATCGGACATAATCAACCCGCCGCTTGACTTAGGCTCACTGAGCACCGCAATCTTTTGCAAAGAGAGAGAATGCGGGAGGGACAAATGAAAGGTTGGACATTGATGGCGCGCGCGCTTGCGGGCGGCGCGGCCCTGGCGATGGCGACGGCATCGCCGGCACAGGACAACCCTCCTCCACGAGGCCAAGGCTATACCGCGCTGGAGCAATTACCCGATTTCACCGGCGTCTGGGCGCCTGACTGGTCGCTGCTGTTCGGCGGCGGTGCGGGCGGCCCTCCGGCCCAGCCCAAGCTGACCCCGGCCGCGCAGCAACGACTCGATGCGTTCCGCGCGAAGCAGGCGGCCGAGGGCGTCGACCAGTCTGCTCAGGTAAGCTGCCTGCCGCCCGGCATGCCCGGGATCATGCGCCAGCCTTATCCGATCGAGTTCCTGTTCACGCCGGGCCGCGTGACGATCTTCGCCGAAACCTACACCCAGGCGCGGCGCATCTACACCGACGGGCGCGCGCTGCCCGAAGACCCGGACTTCCTGTTCAATGGCACTTCGGTCGGGCGCTGGGACGGCGATACGCTGCTTGTCGACACGGTCGGCTTCAGCCCGGTGACCGACATTTCCGGCGGCATTCCCCACGGCGAGAAAATGCGCATCCAGGAGAGGATCTGGCTTGATAAGCCCGACGTGCTGCGGATCGAGACCACTATCACCGACCCCGACGTGCTGACCGAACCCTACGTCCAACAGCTCGCGTTCCGCCGAGAGAAGACCTGGGAGATTCGCGAATACGTCTGCGAGGAAAACAACCGCCTGGTGAAGGACGGTGGCGGGGCCAACGTCGATCTCGGACTCGATGACGAAGGCGATCCGTTCGGTCCGCCGCCTGAAGGCCAGTAAGATTCGGTGCCCGGAGCCTAACCGGCTTCGGGCGCTAACCAATTCGCAAGCAGCGAAGCGCTAACCCGGCAGGCGATGAACGCCATGCCGCCCTCCTTCTACGCCGCGCCCGACAACTTTGTGCCGGGACGGAATGAGACGCTCGAAGCCTCGCTACGCTGGACGGCGCTGGCCGAGGCCGCCCGAGTGGTCGCAACCCTTGCCCGAGTCGAAACCGAACCGGCCTCCGCTGACGGGCGCGAGATTGGCGAACTGTTGCAGGGCGCCGATCCCTGGCGTCGGGAGCGCGCCGAACACGGCATCGCCGATATTTCCGCCTTCATGCAGCCCGGTATCGTCGCGCTGCTGTCGGTAAGTGCGCGCGGAGTCGATCCCAAGCCTGCCGCCCAGGCGCTGTGGGAGGAATTCATCGACGCCCGAGCCGCCGTGATGGCGCTGCTCAACCCCGCCGGTGCCGCCTAACAGAAGGCCAGCGGCACTTCGCTGACGGCCATCGAGGCCGGAAGCGTGCCGACGATGTCCCCATCCGCCTGCAACGGGAGCGCGACTTTGCACGTGGCGGTCAGCTCTCGACAGGTGAAGCTCACCACGCCCGCCTGGCGCGAAGCGTCGCGTCCGCAGATCAAGCCGAACACGAAACGCGCATAGTCGCGACGCCGAGCCCTGGGCAGGGCGACGAGGTGCAACAGCGGATCGTGCACGCGAGCCGCCCGGGCGAGGCTCCATGCGCCAGCGTAATAGCGGCCCTTGGCGACATAGAACGCCTCGCATTCGAGCACCCGGCCTTCGGCCTCGAGGCGAATGGAGTGCCGCGGCCAATGCCACAGCAACTTACAGAACGCGGCAGCGTAGGCGAGGCGCCCGATCCGCCGCTTGAGCGGCAACGAGACACGCTCAACCGCGTAGCTGTCCGGCCCTGCTCCGGCGCAAGAAAAGAAGAACCCGTCACCCAGCGCGACAGGATAGTGCGGGCGCCCCGCGCGGCCTTGGAGGACGAGCCGGGCAAAGGCGCGCGGATCGGCAGGATATTCCGCTTCTCGCGCGAGCAGGTTGATGGTTCCCGAAGGGTAGATGCTGAGCGGAACCGCACGCGTCTGCCGAGCCATCGCACCAGCCACGCGGCGCACGGTTCCATCTCCGCCGACAACGCAGACGTGGGTGGCGGTTTCGGCGAACTCGGGGTCACCGCCACTGTCGCAGTGAAGGACAGTCGCACCCTCTGCCTCCAGCGACCGCGCCAGCTCCGCAATGCGCTCGCGCGAATACGATCCCGAGGTGGGATTGGTGAACAGCTGGACCACTGGCGCGGCCAGCTGTTTCGCAATGTTCCGCGCAGGCACGCCCATGCTTCCAGCACCATCCTCAAACCCTGGAGCACGCAGTCATGCACCAGCGGCCCCTAACGATCCGTGCATGACGCTACCTTGACCATGTTCCACATCTGTTCCATTTTGGGTGAATGGCCGATTCTCCCAGTCTCGCTCTTGGCTCCGAACTCTCTGAACGTCGTGCGGCAGCGGTGGCGCGCGGCATCTGCCGGCTATTTGCGCGCAACGACATCTGGGCTCTCCCCGAAATGCCGCTGCGCAACGGGCGGCGAGCGGACCTCATGGGGATCGACGCCAAGGGCCATATCGTCATCGTCGAGATCAAGACCGCCCGGTCGGACTTGCTGGGTGACGGCAAGTGGCCCGACTATCTCGATTTCTGCGACAAGTTCTTCTGGGGCCTGCCGCCTGAACTTGACCGCACCTGTCTGGAAGGCCCCGACTTCCGTCCCGATTGCTGCGGCGTGATCGTGGCCGACGAATACGACGCCGAGATCGTCCGGCCGGCGCCAAGCCATCCGCTGGCCGCCGCCCGGCGCAAGGTCGAGACCGAACGCCTGGCGCGCACGGCCCTGCGCCGCCATCTCGTCGGACTCGACCCGCAGTGCGCTGTCTGGGGCCAAGGCCTGGGCTAACACCGCAAGCCGTCGCTTCCCAAAGGATGGCTGCTTGTGGCAGCATGTGCGCGTGAACGAACTGGCTCTCTCAGCCCTGGCCATGACGGCCATCGTCGCTGCACGCTATGCGCTTTCAAGCGGAGTGTTCGCGTTCGTCACACGCCGCATCCACCCAGGGCTCTATGCCGGGCTGGACCCGCAAATCCGGCGCGAGATCGTCTGGTCGCTCGCCTCGGCGGCGATCTATGGGGTTCCTGCCGGAATCGTCGCGTGGGGCTGGCAAAACCGCGGCTGGACGCAGATCTACACCGGCCTTGCCGACTATCCGCTGTGGTACTTGCCGGTCTCGCTCTTCGCTTATCTCCTCCTACACGATACCTGGTTCTACTGGACCCACCGCCTGTTCCACCGTCCGCGCTGGTTCCGGGCCGCCCACGCGGTCCACCATGCGAGCCGACCGCCAACCGCCTGGGCGGCGATGAGCTTCCACCCGATCGAGGCCCTGAGCGGCGCCGTGGTCATTCCGTTGCTGGTGTTCGTGGTGCCGATCCATGTCGCCATGCTCGGCCTGGTGCTGGCGATCATGACCCTGATGGGCGTGACCAACCACATGGGGTGGGAGATGTTTCCCCGCGCGCTCGTCCATTCCAGGCTAGGCGGCTGGCTGATTACCGCGAGCCACCACCAGCGGCATCATGATGCGTACCGCTGCAACTACGGGCTCTATTTCCGCTTCTGGGACCGCCTGTGCGGCACCGACCGGGGCCTCGCCATCCCGGACCCGGCCTAGCGCTGCGCAAAGCCTTGGCCGGATACGGAAAGCGCCGGCGGCACGAGGGGAATTTTACGGGTAATTAACTATGCCGCGCCCATAGGCAGTCGCGAAGAGGTTTAGGGGACTAGCTGCATGGACACGGTGCGGGGCAACTTCGGGCCTATTGCCGACGGTGACGGCTATGACCCGGCCGACGACGAACCCGTTCGTCGCACTCCGCCACGTCCCGAGATCGGTCAGGACGAACGGCGCATGCAGGTGCGCGCCTATAATCATTGGGCCAGCCTGCTCGACGACCGCAACTACCCGGCGATCGAAGACCTCGAACTGGATAGCCTCCCCGACTTCGGTCCCTACAGCGTGTTGCTCGACTTCAGCAGGGGTATCGAGAACCCCGGCATCTCCTTTATCGGCGACAAGCTGGCGGAAGAATGCGGCGAAGGCGATGCAGAGCTGTTGACGCTGGCCGACGTGCCGGCGCGCTCGCTGCTGACGCGCATCACCGACCATTACATGCAGATCCTCGCCAACCAGGCGCCGATCGGCTTCGAGGCGGAGTTCGTGAACCAGCGCGGGGCGACTCTCGCCTACCGCGGGATTCTACTGCCTTATTCGAGCGACGATGACACGATCGACTTCATCTATGGGGTGATCAACTGGAAGGAACTCGCCGACTCTCTCGATTCGGATGAGCTCCTGCTCGAGATCGACCAGGTCCTTGAAGCCCGAACCGACACCGATTTCGAAGATCACGTCGAGGATCTCGGCCTGCCGACAGGACTTTCGATCAACGTGACCTATAGCGAACCGCCCGCACCGACCGATGACGTCCCCACGCCCACCGGATTCGATCCTCTGCCGCTCCCGTCATTCGGCATCGCTGCCGAAGAGGAGGCCTATGCATTGGCCGATGACGATGAGGCCGAAGATGAGGAACTCTTCGAGGCCGTCTACCAACTCGACGAGAGCGAGGAGGAGGATGACGAGGAAGTCGGTTACGAATCCGACGACTCAGACGAGGCCGAGGAAGACGATCACCGCCCTTCGTTTGGCTCGCTGCTCAAGATGCCGATCCTGACCTCCGAAGGTACGGGGAAGCTGCCCATCGAACTGGGCGACCCGATCGACGACGACGAATTCGACCTAACCGACTATATCGAAACCGCGATGGAAATGCCGTCGGTCGATCCGATGAGCATGGGCCTCAGCGACTGGCTCGCAGCGGCGCGCGAAATGGCCGATGCGGCCAACAACAGCGAAGATCGCACCCGCACTGCGCTCTACGAAGCGATTGGTCGGGCTTACGATTTCTCGCTCGCTGCTATCGAAACACCAAACGAATTCAACGAATTGCTCGCCGATGCCGGTCTGACGGTCCAGGTCCGCGCGCCGATGACGCCGGTGGTCAAGCTCGTGTTCGGGCATGACTACGACAAGACGCGTCTCACCGAATACGCCTCGGCCCTGACTTACGCGCACCGTATCGAACTGCCGCGCGGCGCCCTCGGCCCTTACCTGCGCGACGCGGACGGCGGCCTCAAGGGCGTGGTCCAGGCCGAACGCCGCCTGCGCCGCGAGGAAGCCGGCAAGGACGTTGAGACGCCGAACGGGCTGCGCGAAGCGCTAGCCCTGAAGCTGCGCGGCATGCCGTCGCTCTCGTTCAATTCGCTGGCCCCAGAAGGCAACGAGTTCGCCTTGGTCATGATCCGTCGAAACGAAGCCGGCGAAATCGTGATACTGGGCGAAGTGCCCGAAGACGCCTCGCTGCTCGAACGCGCCGCCAAGCGCCTGATCGGCTAAGCAACGGCCGAATGACGGCAGGCAAGCCGCCAAGCTTCAGTTTCCGTTCATGCCCCGATGCGCTAGGCTTGCCTGGAAATGCGACCCGCCACCAGCCTGCTCGCTCGCCTGCTAGCCTTCGCGGCCCTGCTCGTCATCGGCGTTCAACCCGTCGCTGCGCAGTCGATCCTGCGCGACGCAGAAACCGAAGCCTTGCTGCAGGATCTCGTCGAACCCATCACCGAGGCGGCCGGCTTGCAGAAGGGCGCGGTCGATGTCGTTCTGCTGGATGACCCGTCGATCAACGCTTTCGTCGCCGGCGGGCAAAGGATCTACATCCATTCCGGCCTGATCAACGCGGCCGACAATGCCAACATGGTCCAGGGCGTATTGGCGCACGAAATGGGCCACATCACCGGCGGTCACATAATCAGCGGCACCGACAGCATGGGCAAGGCCATGAAGATCCAGCTCCTTTCGATGCTGGCCGGAATTGCCGCCGCCGTCGCTGGTGCTGGTGACGCGGCGATGGCGGCGATGGCCCTTGGCCAACAGGCCGCTCTTGGGAATTACCTGTCCTTTTCCCGGACCCAGGAATCGAGTGCTGACGCCGCGGGCGTGCAGTACCTTTCGAAGGCGGGGATTACGGGCAAGGGCTCGCTCGCGTTCTTCCAAAAGCTGCAAAATCAGGAATTCCGCTACGGCTACAGCCAGAGCGACGAAGCCGGTTTCGCCCGGACGCACCCGCTCTCCGGCGATCGCCTTGCCCGTCTTGAGCTGGACTATCGCGCCGATCCCGCTTGGGACACGCCGCCCGACCCGGAGCAGCAGGAACGCTTCCTGCGCATCAAGGCCAAGCTGTTCGGCTATCTGGCGACGCCGCAGCAGACGCTCAATTCCTATCCGACCTACATGACATCGGTGCCGGCCCGCTATGCCCGCGCCTATGCCTACCACAAGGAATCGCGGATGGAGGATGCGCTCGCCGAAACCGACGCGCTGATCGCCGCTGATCCCAAGGACCCCTATTTCCTCGAGCTGAAGGGCCAGGTCCTGCTCGAATCGGGCAAGCCTGCGGAGGCGCTGGAACCGCTGCGCCAGTCGGTCGAAATGACCAACAACGACCCGCTGATCGCCACGACTTTCGCTCACGCCCTGCTCGCGACCGAAGACCAGGGCCATCTGGAAGAGGCCGAAAAGGTGCTCCGCGCGGCTGTCGGTCGCGACCGGGAGAACCCCTCGGCCTGGTACCAGCTCGGTGTGGTCTACGGCGCTCGCGGCGACATCCCGCGGGCTCGGCTGGCGAGCGCAGAGCAACAGATCATGAGCGGCCGTCCGCGCGAGGCCCTGCAGAACGCGGAATCGGCTGAACATACCTTGCCACAGGGCACGTCGGACTGGATCCGGGCGCAGGACGTCGCGATGCAGGCGCGCGCGGAGCTCGAGAACGAACGGAACCGCCGATGACGGCTTCCATTGCCAGCGGGCCGGGTAATCCTTAGGTCAAGGCCAATGCGCTGGTTTCTTACTCTGGTAATTTCGCTCTCCGCCGGTTTCGCCGGTGCTGCCCTGTGGGACCTGACCGGTCTCGGAGGCCGCACCACGCGCGAATACCTGATGGCCAATCCTGAAGTGCTGCCCGAAGCGATGAAAGTGCTTCAGGAGCGCGAACAGCTTGCCCGGATCGAGCCGATGCGCGGCCAACTCGAAACGCCTTTCCCAGGCGCCGTGCTCGGCAATCCGCAAGGATCGGTCACACTGGTCGAGTTCAGCGATTACGCCTGCACCTATTGCCGCCAAAGCATTGCGGATGTGGATGCGCTGATCGCTGCCAATCCTGACCTTAGGGTGGTGATGCACGAATATCCGATCCTTTCAGCCGAGAGCGTCGACGCCGCTCGCATGGCGCTCGCAGCGGCTCAGCAGGGCCGCTACGCGCAGTTCCACGCCGCGATGTTCCGGCTTGGCCCTCCTAGCCCTGAGGCGATCCAGGCGGCCGCCAAGGAGGCCGGGATGGACCTTGCGAAGGCCAATGCCGCCATTGCCTCGGGCATGTTCGACGCCCAGCTGCACGCCAATGCCTCGCTTGCCAGCACGCTGGGCATTTCGGGCACGCCGGGCTGGGTCATCGGCAACCGGACGTTGAACGGCGCAGTCGGCCGTGACACGATCGGGGAGGCCATCGAAGAGGCGCGCAAGACCTGAGCTGGCTACCCTCATTCAGCAGCCCGGCTTCCCGCAAGCTCGTGACGCAGACTCCCGCATCGGGCGAGTACGGCGCGATGTCGAACCTCCCCTTCCGCCCTGCGCCTTTCTTCGAGAACAAGGACCGCGCCTTCTGGCGCCTGCAGTTCGTGGGTTGGGGCGCCGCGGCGTTTCAGCGCGGGATGTCCGCACTCGCGAACGGTCAGGACCTGTCATTCCTGGTGCTGGTGCTGATCGAAGCCATAACCGGCTTCTCGATCAGCCTGGTCCTCTCGGTGATCTACGGAAAGCTGATCAACCGCCGCCCGATCATCACCTGGAGTGTGACGGCCGTCGTCCTGGTCACGGCAGTGTTCGTGGCAGCGTTCATCAACGGTTGGGCAGTCAGCCTGCAGCGAGGGGGCACGACCGGGTTCGTCCAGCTGGTTCTGGGCCTGTCCTACATCCACATGACCCTGCTCGGCGCGTGGTCAGCGCTCTACTACGCCATCAACTATTACCTGCAGGTCGAAGAGCAAGCGGACAGACTTGAGCGGCTCGAGGCGCAGGCGACGAGCGCCCAGCTCGCCATGCTTCGCTATCAGCTCAATCCGCACTTCCTGTTCAATACCCTGAATTCGATCAGCACCCTGGTCCTGCTCAAACAGACCGAGCCGGCGAATGCCATGCTCACGCGGCTGTCGGGCTTCCTGCGGCACACCCTGGTTACCCAGCCCGGCGGCAAGGTTTCCGTGGCGCAGGAGGTAGAAACCCTGAAGCTCTACCTCGATATCGAGCGCATGCGCTTCGAGGAACGGCTGCGCACCGTGTTCAAGGTCGAGCCCGCAGCGGCGGGGGCCAGCATCCCTTCGCTGCTGCTCCAGCCGTTGGTGGAAAATGCGATCAAGTACGCCGTCTCGCCCCAGGAAGAAGGCGCGCGCATCAGCCTGACCGCGCAAGTCATCGGCAACCGTTTACGCGTGACCGTAGCCGACACCGGCCCGGGCGCGCAGGCCACCGCAACGGCCGCACGCGTCAGCGATGCGCTGTTGGGATCTCACAACATGGTGTCGACCGGCGTCGGCCTGGCGAATATCCGCGACAGACTGGCGCAAGCCTATGGCGAGGAGCACCGTTTCGAGATTGAAACGCCACCGGAGGGTGGCTTCACCGTGATTATCGAAATTCCGTACGAACCCTTCCAGGACTCTGCGGCGGAAATTGGCTCCGCCGTGAAACCGGCAACGGCTCCATCCGTTGCCACCGTACCCGGACAACGGGCGATGGGAACTAGTGCATGACAATTCGAACGCTAATCGTCGATGACGAGAAACTTGCGATCCAGGGCCTTCAGCTGCGGCTGGAGCCTTATTCCGACGTCGAGATCATCGGCACCTGCGCCAATGGGCGCGAGGCGATCCGCGCCATCAAGACCGAAAAGCCCGACCTGGTCTTCCTCGACATCCAGATGCCCGGCTTCGACGGCTTTTCGGTGGTCAAGGGCGTGATGGAGCTCGAACCGCCGTTGTTCGTCTTCGTCACTGCGTTCGAGGAACACGCGATCCGCGCTTTCGAGGCCAATGCCGTCAATTACCTGATGAAGCCGGTGGACGAGGACAAGCTGGCCGACACGCTCGACCGCGTCCGCACCCGCCTCGCTGAAAAGCGCTCGGCCGACGAGGCCAAGAAGCTGCAGGACGTGCTGGCTGAAATCGCGCCCGACGCGATCGAGAACATGCCCATCGAAGACGAGAATGCCGGCCGCTACGAAAAGATGATCAACATCAAGGATCGGGGCCAGATCTTCCGCGTCGATGTCGATTCGATCGAGCACATCGAAGCCGCGGGCGACTACATGTGCATCTACACCGGCGACAACTCGCTGATCCTGCGCGAGACGATGAAGGACCTCGAACGCCGGCTCGATCCGCGCGTGTTCCAGCGCGTCCACCGCTCGACCATCGTCAATCTCGACCAGGTGCGCCAGGTGAAGCCGCACACCAATGGCGAGTGTTTCCTGGTACTGGGCTCAGGTGCCGAGGTGAAGGTCAGCCGTTCGTATAGGGACGTGGTGGCCCGGTTCGTCCACTAGTCTGTTTCCGCCTCAATCGTCGGCGGGCCCATCCAGTCCCCTGGCTTGCGGCACTGCCCGTCGACGCTTGAGGCTCAGCTAAAAAAGCTCCAGACGGCGCGAATGACCGTCTTCTCCCTTCCCGGCTTCGACCTGAACGCTTTCGTCCGCGCCACTCTGGATGAAGATCTGGGTGTCGGCCTGCCCAATGGCGGGCGCGATGTGACGGCCGAGAGCGTCATACCCGCGGACTCCCGCTTCTCGGGCCTGATGGACAGCCGCGATCCGATCGTCGTTGCGGGCCTGCCGATTGCGGCGGCGTTCTTCCAAGCGCTCGATCCAGACATGGAGATCGAGCTGCTGGCGGAGGAGGGCGATGCGGTTCCCGCCGGCACCGACATCATGCGCCTGACGGGCAATGCCCGCGCCATGCTCACCGCCGAACGCAGCGCGCTTAACACCGTGCAGCACCTCTCGGGAATCGCCACCATGAGCCGCCAATACGTCGAGGCCATGGGCCAGACCGATTGCGTCCTGCTCGACACGCGCAAGACCATCCCCGGCCTGCGCATGCTCGAGAAATACGCCACCCGCATGGGCGGCGCCCAGAACCACCGGATGGGGCTGTGGGACGCAGCGATGATCAAGGACAACCACATCCTCGTTGCGGGCGGAGTAGCCGAGGCCGTCCGCCGCGCGCGCGAGGTGGGGGTCGAACGGATCATTTGCGAGGTGGATCGCATTGACCAGATCGAACCCGCCCTCGCCGCCGGGGCAGGCCACCTGTTGCTCGACAACATGGATCCGCCGACCTTGCGAGAGGCTGTGAATGCAGTCGGCGGAAGAGTGCCGACAGAGGCCTCTGGCGGCGTGCGTCTCGACACCATCAGCGCCATAGCGGCAAGCGGGGTCGACTTCGTCTCCGTAGGACGCCTCACCCAGAGCGCGCCCGCGGCCGACATTGGACTCGACTTCACGCCCCTGTGACATTGCGCGAATGGACCCGCTGAGGCAGGAAGTCCTGGCAATCAAGGGGGGCAATCCATGCGACCGCAATCCATTCTTATGTTCGAACGGCTGTTTCTGGCCTCGCTCGCCTTGAGCTTGGTCGGCTTCGCCATCAGCTACCAAGCTGCGGTGGACGCCCTGACGAGCGATCCGGCTATGCAGCAGCTGGGGATCGGCGGCGGCCTCATCATTGGCGCTGCGGCCGTCGGATATGCGATCTATCTCGGCCTCTGGTACCTGATCGCCCACAAGGCCGCGAACTGGGCGAAATGGGTCCTCGTCGTTTTCGTGGCACTCGGTTTGACGTCGCTCCGCGCTGCGTTTTCGGGCTCCTGGGGTCTCACGACTTTCCTGAATCTGGCAGTTTACGGGCTTGAGCTCGTCGCGGTTGCCTACTTGTTCAAGGCCGACGCAAAAGCATGGCTGAGCGGCGAGGACACAGGCGACCCGGCCACCTTCGAGTGAGCAAAGGGACGCTTGTTGCGAGCCTTGTAGCTCTCACACTGGCGTCCGGCACGGCTCAGGCCCAGGCTTATCAGTGCCAGGTCCCCCGCGGGCCTCTGAGCGTGCCCGCCGTCAAGCGCGACGGGCCCGTGCGTCAGGTACCGATCGCTGGCTATACGCTCGCACTCAGCTGGTCTCCTGAGTACTGCCGCGGGCGCGAAACGCGGGCGAGCGATCGCCGGCAATGTTCGGGCAAGTCAGGGCGTTTCGGCTTTGTTGTCCACGGTCTCTGGCCGCCCGAGGGCCGCGGCACCTGGCCGCAATGGTGCCCGGCCACGAGCCAGCCATCGTCCCCCGAGCTTGCCCGTAACCTATGTATGACACCCTCGGCAGGGCTGCTGGCGCACGAGTGGGCCAAGCATGGCAGCTGCATGACGCGGCGACCCGAGAACTACTTCAAGGTCACGCGCATCCTCTGGAACAGCCTGCGCTGGCCGGACTTCGATCGGATCGCCCGCTCGGAAGACCTGACCGCCGGAGACATTCGCGAAGCCTTCACGCAAGCGAATCGCTATTGGGAGCCCGAGCATGTCGGCCTGGTTCTCAATGAGCGCGGATGGCTGAAAGAGATGCGGCTTTGCTACGGCAAGGACTTCATGCCGGCCAAATGCGACAAACAGCGTTTCGGACCAGCCGATTCGGCGCCGGTGAAGGTTTGGCGCGGCCTTTAGCGCCGGGCGGCGAAAAATTCCCGCAACTGCGCCGCCGCAGGTTCTTCGCCGATACCGGGATAGACTTCGGGCCGGTGAAGGCATTGCGGATGCTCGAATACCCGCGCACCGTGCTCAACCGCTCCGCCCTTGGGATCGGGCGCGCCGTAATAGAGCCGAGCGATTCGCGCATGGACGATGGCTCCGGCACACATCGCGCAAGGTTCAAGCGTGACCCACAGATCGCATCCCTCAAGCCGCTCACTGCCCAGCTTTTCCGCCGCGCGGCGTAAGGCCAGCACTTCGGCGTGGGCCGTGGGGTCGGTCAGTTCGCGCGGGGCGTTGTGCGCTTCGCCCACGACGACTCCGTCCTTGACCACCACGGCACCGATCGGCACCTCGCCCGCCAAGGCAGCTTTGCGGGCCAGTTCGAGCGCACGCGCCATCGGTTCGGGAAGCGGCCAGCGGGTCATGCAACCCGGCTAGGGCGCAAGATTGGTTGACGCAAGCAGGACCCACCGCTATGTGCGCCGCTTTCCGGGACACCCCCAGGCTTAGATTTTCGAGAGACGAACGATGTCGCGTATTTGCGAATTGACCGGCAAGGGTCGCCAGACTGGCCACAACGTGAGCCACGCTAACAACAAGACCAAGCGCGTGTTCCTGCCGAACCTGCAGAACGTGACGCTGCTCAGCGAGAAGCTGGACCGGAGCTTCAAGTTCCGCGTGTCGACCCATGGCCTGCGCTCGGTCGAGCACAACGGTGGCCTCGACAACTGGCTGCTGAAGACCTCGGACGAAAAGCTCAGCTCGCAGGCTCGCAAGATCAAGCGCGAACTGAAGAAGACAGCCGTAGCCGCTTAAGGCTGCGGCGCTTCCGGCGCCCTAAAATCCGAATCAGCGAGGCGTGCGGCCTGTTCCGCGCGCCTTTTGCTGTGTCTGGCCGTCGGGCCGCCATTCGAGCTTCATCAGCAAGGTCCGCTGGAACGAGGCGGCGTTGTCGTCCGAGATCAGCCAGGCAACGACAGTTCCGTCGTTGGCCTGCGTGATGGCGAGCCCTTCGTAGTTATCGGTCGGAAGGGGTTCTTCGAGATCGGCGATGACCTCCCCCTTCCACACCGCCCCACTGCGAATTTCGGCCGGATCGGCCACCATCAGCTTTCCGGCGAATCGCGGTGGCAGGCGCCATTTCACTTCTCGCAACAGGATCAGCATTCTCCCGTCGGGAAGTTGCGCCATGTCGACGGGGCGAAACCCCTCGGGAGCGGCGAATCGAAAGGCCTGCGGAGTGCTGCCCTCGACCGGATCGTTAGGGAACAACAAGCCGGGGGAGTCATCGGTAAACCACGCAGGATCGGCCTCTGCGAGCACCAGGAAGCGTCCATCGTCCAGACGGGCCATGGCCTCGGGACCTGTATTGCCACCCCAATTGCGCATCGCCGCAGGACGCACACGGCCCTCGGGGCGAAGATTCCGATCGAGTCGACCAATTCTGTTGCTGTGTTCGTAACCAACCCACAGCCGGCCGCTGGCGCGATCGCGGGTGGCCGACTCAGCGTCGAAGTGGGTTTTGTCGCTGACACTTTGGCCAACCAGGGAGGCGAGGCGCGGATGCGGCTCACCCTCGCCTGGCGGGGTGAACTCAAGCTGGTTTCCGCTGTCGCTCACGGCAAGCAGTCGGCCGGAATCGAGTAGTACCAGGCCCGAGTAACTTCCGAATCGACTGTTGCGGCTGTCGAGCCCCCACACGCCCGCGACATCGAACACCCCAAGCTCGCTATCCGCCACCGGCAATGGCGTGATCGAAAGCGACTGACGATTGTCCTCCACGCTCACGCCGGGCGTCGAGCGGATCCAGGTCCCAGGCGCCAGAACAAGCGCCACGATCAGCAGAAGGAACAGCCGCAACATCCCGCCGGATGCCTCTCAAAGGTTCAGGGCATCGGCCCGGTGAAGAGCAGCGGATCGAGCCGAGCGCCGCGCCAGACCAGCCCCCAATGAAGATGCGGCCCTGTTGCCCGGCCCGTCGCGCCGATCCTCCCGATCAGCTGACCCTGCTTCACCGCCTCGCCGGTGTGCACGAGCAGTTCGGAGCTGTGCAGGAACGCGCTGCTCAGGCCCATGCCGTGATCGATGATCAGCAGGTTGCCCTCAAGCGTGAAAGGCGATTCGGCAGCGAGCACCACCACGCCATCCGCGGGTGCGACATAAGAGGTGCCGGTGCCGCCCGCGATGTCTATCCCCGAATGATAGCTCCCCGGCTCCCCGCGATAGACCCGCTGCGAACCGAATCGCCCCGAGATCCGCCCGGTGGCCGGCCAGACGAAGTTCTGCCGCCAACCCTGGCTACCGGATTCCACCTGACGGGCAGCGGCGATGCGTTCGAGTTCAGGCTTGCGCCGCGCCATGAACGCTTCGCTCGGCACATTGGCAGTGGGGGAGGCATCGACCTGCTCGATATTCCACGCGCGCGGCGAAACCGAGATCTCTTGCGCCAGGTGACTGCCGTTCTGGAGCGAGACGGACAAGAAAGTCCGTGGGCCTGCGTCGCGATCAAAGGCGGCAAAGAACTGTCTGTCGGCGTCGAAGGAGATGACGGTGCCACCAAGGTCGGCCTGGACAGTGCCAATCGGTAACTGACCGCGAATCCAGCCGCCTTGGGTCATTTCCCCGCTGAGATCGAGCGCCATGGGTTTGACCTGGACCGCGAGCGGCGCCGGCTCATCCTGTGCCCGAACCGCAGCATGTGACGCGACACAAGCAACGCCCAGACACCCCAGGGCCAGAGCCAGGGCGCGCTTCACGCTTGGCCGAGCAACCTGCGAGTCGAGATTTCAGGGCTGGCGTAGGGTTCCTGCCGGTCCACGCTCCAGTAGCGCAGTTCTTCCAGCGCGATCGGTTCGCCGGTTACCGCGCATGTGACAAAGCGTCCGGGTTTGATGACCCGGAATCCGTTGGGGCCGTAGAGCAGAGTGGCGGCTTGTTCGCCTGAAGACATCAGCATGGCCATCGCCTTACCAAGCCCCCTCCCTCAAAGCAATTTCGGTTGCTCGCCGGGCGACGAAGCCGGCTTGCTTCGCGGCGGGCGGGGCGATCCTGCCGGGACCACGTCGAGCGTCCCGTCGCGGAACTTCAACGACAGGCTTGCCTCCTTGCGAGCATGGGCAGCGTCGGTGACCGCCGCGCCCTGGGCGTCCAGCACCATGACGTAGCCGCGCTGTAGCGGACGTTCGGGATGGAGATGCTCGGCCAAGCGGGAAATCGATCCCAACCGTTCGCGCCCTTCCGCCAGCGGCCGGGTCAGCAGCGTGGGTAGCAGCCGAACCGTCGCCAATCGGTCGCGGGCCCGATCGACCCGGGCTCTGAGCAAGGGCGCCGAAAGGCGCGCCGAATCGCCTTGCAGCCGGTCCTTGGCTTGCGCCGCCCGGTCCGCCAGCCCGCGCCGCAGTCGTTCGCCGAGATCGTCGAGCCGCTGGGCCGGCTGTGTGGCCAGCGCTTCGGGCTTGGGCATCCGCGCCAGCCGCGCTTCAAGTCGCTCGCGCCCGAGCTGCACTGGGCGGAGCGCGCACTTGCGCTGGCGCAGGCCGAACTCGTCGAGCGTCGCGGCTAGGTCCCGCAGGACCGGCACCGCGATTTCGGCGGCCGCTGTGGGTGTCGGCGCACGGTGATCGGCTGCATAGTCGGCCAAGGTCGTGTCGGTCTCGTGCCCGACTGCGCTGATCACCGGAATCGGCGACCCTGCAATGGCGCGGACCACGATCTCTTCGTTGAAAGACCACAAGTCCTCGATCGAGCCCCCGCCACGGGCGACGATCAGCAAGTCAGGGCGCGGTATCGGCCCGCCTTCGGGCAAAGCGGCAAAGCCGGCGAGCGCATTGGCGACTTGCTCGGCAGCGCCCTGGCCCTGGACAAGCACGGGCCAGACCAGGACCTGGCTCGGGAAACGGTCGGCCAGGCGATGGAGGATGTCGCGGATCACCGCGCCGGTGGGTGAAGTGACCACGCCGATGATCCGCGGCAGGAACGGCAACCGCCGCTTGCGTTCCGCGGCGAACAAGCCCTCCGCCTCAAGCCGCCGGCGAGTCTTCTCGAGCAGCGCGAGCAGCGCGCCCTCGCCCGCCACTTCCATCGCCTCGATGACGATCTGGTACTTCGAGCGGCCCGGGTAGGTCGTCAGCTTGCCAGTGGCGACGACTTCGATGCCGTCCTCCGGCACAAAGCCCAGCCGCTGCACGCCGCCGCGCCACATAACCCCGTCGATCACCGCGCCTTCGTCCTTGAGGCTGCAGTAGAGGTGCCCCGAGGCCGCGCGCTTGACCCCGGAAAGCTCGCCGCGCAGGCGCACGAAACCGAAGCGATCCTCGACCGTACGCTTCAGAATATTCGAAATCTCGGTGATCGAGAGCGGCGCAGCGTTGTCCCCGGGCTGCCCCTTGGCTACCAGCCCGCCGGCGGGGGCATCATCGTCATTGAAGGAAGGGCCGGGCATGAACATCCTGCTGATTGGATCGGGCGGACGCGAACATGCGCTGGCATGGAAACTCGCGCAATCCCGGCTGATCGCGGAAAACGGCGGCACGCTCTACGCATCCCCCGGAAATCCGGGCGTTGCACAGCACGCCACGCTGGTACCGCTCGACCTGACCGACCACGCGCAGGTCGTCGCCTTCTGCAACGAGCGGGGCATCGGTCTGGTGGTCATCGGGCCCGAGGCGCCTCTGGTGGACGGTCTATCCGATTCGCTACGCGCGGCAGGCTTCGCCGTGTTTGGGCCATCCCAGGCGGCCGCCCAGCTCGAAGGCAGCAAGGGTTTCACCAAGGACCTGTGCGAACGAGCCGGTATTCCCACCGCGGGCTATGTCCGCACCACGTCGCTGGAACAGGCCGTGGCGGCACTCGACCGCTTCACTGCCCCCTACGTGCTCAAGGCCGATGGCCTCGCCGCGGGCAAGGGCGTGGTGATCGCGTTGGACCGGGCGGAAGCGGAAGCTGCCCTAGACGACATGTTCGGCGGCTCGTTCGGTGATGCCGGCGCGGAAGTCGTGATCGAAGAGTTCATGGAAGGCGAGGAAGTGAGCTTCTTCGCCCTGACCGACGGCGCGGTCATCGTCCCGTTCGGCAGCGCGCAGGACCACAAGCGCGTTGGCGATGGCGATACCGGCCCCAACACCGGCGGCATGGGCGCCTACAGCCCGGCAAGGGTTCTGACGCCCGAATTGCGCGGCGAAGTGCTGAGCAAGATCCTGGAGCCGACGGTCAAGACGATGGCCGACGAAGGTACGCCCTATGCGGGCGTGCTCTACGCCGGGCTCATGCTGACGAGCGAAGGTCCCAAGCTGGTCGAATACAACTGCCGCTTCGGCGATCCCGAATGCCAGGTCTTGATGATGCGGTTGGAAAGCGATCTCGGCGAATACCTGCTCGCCTGCGCCGACTACAGCCTCGGTGCGCTGCCGGCTCCGCAGTTCTCGACCGAGAAAGCGCTGACCGTGGTGATGGCGGCGGATGGCTATCCAGGAACGCCCGCCAAGGGTGGACGGATCGCGAATATCGAGGTTGCCGAAGCCACGGGAGCGAAAGTCTTCCATGCGGGGACCACGCTCGATGTGGAGGGGCGACTGGTCGCCAACGGCGGGCGCGTGCTCAACGTGACCGCGCATGGTGGCAGCGTGGCCGAAGCCCAAGCCGCAGCCTATCGCGCGGTCGATGCACTGGATTTTCCGACTGGATTCTGCCGCCGCGACATCGGCTGGCGCGAGATCGAGCGCGAGACTGCGGGACAATAAGCTTGTGAGATCCTCCCCGAGCTCGTCTCGGGGAGGTGGCGCGCGCTGAAAGCGCGTGACGGAGGGGTACGCGGAAGAGCGCGGCCTGCCCCTCCACGCCCGACTTCGTCGGCGGTCCCCCTCCCCGAGCAAGCTCGGGGAGGATCTAAAACCCCAGCATATCCCGCACTGCCCAGACCGGCAGGTATGGACGGGAGAGCGCCTTGTCGATCGCGTAAGGCCACCAACCGGGCCCGAAGGGATAGTACAGCCGCACCGGCACGCCCATCCGGCGCGCGACTTCCAAGGTCCGGCGGCGCGGAAGGCCGCGGATGAGTTCGAGTTCGCAAGGCGTCCCCGCATCGAGAAGCGTCCCGAGCGCGGTTTCGGCGAGGCGCGGATCGTGTGTCGCGACGCCCACCATGGTCCAGCGCCCAGCGAGGATCGATGCGAGCTCGAGATAAGCTGCCGCGACGTCGGGAACGTCCCCGCCCGGATCGGCCCACTCGCCCTTGACCAGCCGGATGCGGCACGGTTCGTCGCGCAGGCGCTCGGCATCGGCAGCACTGCGCCGCCACCGCGCTGGGAGCGCGATACCGGCACAGAATTCCTGGGCCAGGGCCACGGTCTGTTCGGCATGCGGCTCGGTCAGGGCATCGAACACGAGTGGCACGCCCGAAGCGGCAATCCGGCGCAAAGCCATAGGGTCGAAACCCAGCGCGGGCGCTTTCACCGCCAGCAGGGTATTGCCGCGAGCCTGCGCGAGCGCGTGCGCGACTTGGCGATTGGCGGCGATGACGTGCTCACGGCTGGTCTCGCCGGCTCCGAAAAAGCCCGCCGTGGTCTTGAACCCTTGCTGTGCGAACTCAGCGCATTGCGCGGCCGCAGCGGCCGGCTCTTGGCCCGGAACGATCCGTTCGACGAGGTTGGGCAGCGCGTAGCGGAAATCGCGCAGCCGGGATTTGATCACACCGCTCATGCCGCGCTCGGCCGGAGCCGCCCCCACATCCAGACGTAACCGTCAGCCAGCAGCGCCGTCAGTCCGGAAAGACTCAAGGGATATGTCCGCACCCGGCGGCATTCGTGCTGTTCGCGGGTCCAGAAGTCGGCGATCCAGGCCTCGGCATCGCCGAGCAGTTCAAAGCTCACCAGCCCCTGCCCAGCCGCTCGGCCCAGGCAATGCAGCATCAACAGCGTGCCGGGTGAGCACCGGCCATAGGCCTCGTCGTAACCGATCTTGTAGAGCCAGTAGCGACCCGCCCATTCGACAGCGAGTTGCATGGCGATCGCCTTGCCGTCGATGCGCAGGAAGGCGACGCGAAATTCTCCGCGGTCGCAGGCGGCCTGGAAATAGGAACGGAAGAACTCCTCCTTGACCGGCTCGCTGGCGATCGCGGTTCCAGCCTCAGTCTTCCAGCTGCGCGCTTCGACCGCCACGGCCTCGTCGAACAAGGCGTCAAATTCGGCCGGGTTCGGGGACAGGATTTCGCAGGTCACTTGGCCAAATTCGGCCGCCCGACGCTCGGCCCGGCGGAAGTCGGACCTGCGGCGGGCGGAGAACCGGCGCTCCGCATCGGTCCACGACGCATCGAGCAGGATATAGGGGCAGGCCGTTGCCGGACGCACCGAAACCCAGCCGCGCCCCTTCATGGCCGCCCTGAGGGCCGGAATCAGCGAGGAGTTGGCTGGAACGCGGTGCAGTTCGACCGCACGGGCCTGCCGGGACAGAAATTGCGCCAGCGTTTGGGCCGAACGGCTGTCACGGCACAGGGCATCGCCCGGCTCGAACACTTCGGCTGCGCCGGGCAAGCGCCACCGCGCGAACGGGCCGCGTCCGTGGCACAAGGGAAGGACAGCGACGGTTTCGTCCGCTTCCTTCGCTTCGATCAGCTTGATCGGGGTATCGGCCAGCAGGGTGCGGCCAAGGGCCGCAACGAAATCAGCGCCTTGCGTCGGCAACGTGGCCTGAGGCTGGAGCAGCTCCCACCCACGCACGAGCGCCTCCATCCCGCCGGGAAGGCCGAGGTCGATCATGAGGACGTGAATCGCATCGTTGGATGGCGCTCCGGTTCTCCCGCGCGGATAGCGCGGAAGTCCTAAGATTCACCCAATTGTGCCCTTTTTCCGGGGCTGGCTGGTCAGCCGAGCCGTTCGTCCATCAGCGCGGTGAGGTTGGCTTCGGGCCGCGCACCGTAGTGGCTGATGACCTCGGCCGCGGCGATCGCGCCCATGCGCAAGCACGTCGCGAGCGGCAACTCGCGTACATGGCCAGCCAGGAATCCGGCCGCGAACAGATCGCCTGCGCCCGTGGTGTCGACGACCTCGTCTATCGGCTCTGCCGCCACTTCGGCGCGTTCTTCACCGGCGACCGCAATGGCGCCCTTGGCGCTGCGCGTGATCACCAGGATCGGCACTTGCGGAGCGAGAATGGCGACCCCCGCCTCGAAGTCCCGCTCACCCGTCATGGTGTGGAGCTCGTCCTCGTTGCCGAACAGGATGTCGATCTGCCCTTCGGCCAACAAGGCCCTGAAATCATTGGCATGGCGCGCGATGACGAACGAATCCGAAAGGGTAAGAGCGACCTTGCGCCCGGCATCGCGGGCGGCTGAAATGGCCCGGCGCATGGCAGCGCGCGGCTCTTCCGGATCCCACAGGTAGCCTTCGAGGTAGAGCACGCGGGCGTTGGCGATCACTTCGTCATCGAGCGCGCTCGCGGGAAGGAACTGCGAAGCGCCAAGGAAGGTGTTCATCGTCCGCTGGCCATCGGGCGTCACATAGATCAGGCAGCGCGCCGTCGCGGGCTCGCCGGCGCGGGCGGGCGTGTCGAAAGCGATGCCGCCGGCGCGAATGTCGTGGGCGAAAACCTCTCCGAGCTGGTCCTCGGCAACCTGGCCGATGAAGGCGCAGCTGACCCCCAGCGCCGCGAGACCGGCCAGGGTATTAGCCGCCGACCCGCCCGAAATCTCCCTTGCCGGGCCCATCATGCCGTAGAGCCGCTCGGCCTCCGCCTCGTCGATCAGCGTCATCCCGCCCCGGACCATTCCGAGCAGATTGATGAGCTCGTCGTCACAGGGAGCCATCACGTCGACGATGGCGTTGCCGATGGCGATGACGTCGTATTTAGGTTCGGACATGCGGTTTTCCGAGAATTCGAGTGGAGGACACGCGGCTCAGCAGGCCGCGCGGGCGTTGACTTGGCCTGCTGCGCGCGCAATCGCAAGCGTCTATGCCTGGGGTCGCAACTTCACTGCTGCTCGCGCTCGGCCAATTGGCCGATCCCCGAGTGATACGGATCCTGCTGAAAAGCCTTGCAGTTACCGTGGTCCTGTTCGTCCTGGTGGCGGTCGGGGGCTGGTATCTGCTCGACTGGGCCCTGGCCGCCCTCGGCCTGGACGAACGGTTATTTGCGGGTGCGGACGAGGTTCGCGGACTCGCATCGCTGTTCGTCGCCCTTGTCGGCCTGTGGCTCGCCTGGCGGATCGTGGCCATGGCGGTGATCCAGTTCTTTGCCGACGACGTGGTCCAGGCGGTCGAGCAGCGCTACTATCCGCAAGCCGCCGCCCGAGCGCGCGATTTGCCGGTGCGCGAACAGTTCTCCACCAGCCTGAAGGCGGCGTTGCGGGCGTCGTTCGTCAATCTGGCCGCCTTTCCCTTCGCCATCGCGCTGCTGGTCACGGGCATTGGCCCAGCCCTGCTGTTTCTGGTGGTGAACGCCGTTCTTGTGGGGCGTGAGCTGCAGGACATGGTCTGGCTTCGCCACCGTCGCGACGCTGCAGACCCCGCCCCCGTCAGCCGGGGTGAACGGCTCCTGCTGGGTGGCGTTATCGCCGCGCTGCTGGCAGTGCCGTTCGTGAACTTGCTCGCGCCGCTGCTGGGGGCGGCCGCCTCAACCCACCTTATCCACCGAAAAGGCCGCACCTGAGCATGCGTTTCAAACTCTTGCTGCCGATCCTGCCGCTTCTGGCCGGATGCGCCACCGTTCCCCAAGCGAAAGCACCGCCGCCGCCGCCACCGCCGGCGCGCTCCCCAATCACCCAGGTCGTACCGCCGACCCAGCCTAACGCGCCGCCAGTGCCGGGCTTCCGCGCGCCGCAGGTCATGCGCGCGCCAGGGCTGGAGTCGGTGATCGAGCGGGATTCGGGCGCCTTGGTGCGCCAATTCGGCAACCCGCGCCTCGACGTGCGCGAAGGCGACATGCGCAAGCTGCAGTTTTCCGGCGAGGCCTGCGTGCTCGACGTGTTCCTCTATCCGCTGCGCGAAGGCGCTGAGCCGGTCGCTACCTGGGTCGAAGCCCGCCGGGCGAGCGACGGCCAGGATGTCGATCGCGCGGCGTGCGTTGCCGCCCTGGGTCGATAAGACCCGCCGCCGAAGTAACCCCAATTTAAGCTTGTTGCGCGATATCCTGTTCCCAAAATTAAGGGAGCACGACCGAGCATGACTATGCAGTTCGCCGATATCGCGCGCCAGGCTGCCGCCGATGGTGCGATCTCCGCCGACGAAATCCTCGCCCTGCGCCGCGCTGGCTGGGGCGATGGCTCGATCCAGGCGCAGGAAGCCGCCGCGATCTTCGACGTCAACGACGCGCTAGAGCAACCGACGGCCGAATGGAGCGACTTCTTCGTCGAGGCGATCGGCGAATATGTCCTCAACGGGGCCGAACCGCGCGGTTACGTCTCCGAAGACGCCGCGGCCTGGCTGATCGAGCGCCTCGACCGCGACGGCCAGCTCAAGGGCATGACCGAGCTGGAACTGCTCGTCCGCGTACTCGAACGCGGCCTCAACGCGCCGCAGCGGCTCAAGAGCTACATCCTCCAGCAGGTCGAACAGGCCGTGCTGACCGGCAGCGGTCCGACGCGGAGCGGTGAACTGATAGCTGGATCGGTGAACGCCACCGAAGCCGCGCTCCTGCGCCGGGTGCTGTTCGCCCCGGCGGGCGATGGCCCGGCCGCGGTTTCGTGCGTCGAGGCCGAAATGCTGTTTCGCCTGAAGGACGCAGCGCTCGGCGCTGACAACGCATCTGAATGGCAGCGCATGTTCGTGCAGGGCGTAGCAAACTACCTGCAGGGCGTCGCCTCGCGGACAGCCCAGATCTCGCGCGAACAGGCGGCCGAACTCGAAGCCTTCGTCGCCGATGACACGACCCACGTGGCGCGCTTCCTCGGCCGCATGGTCCAGAGCGCGCCGAATGCGTTCGGTGTGGTGTTCGGCAAGAAGCAACCCGCGCGCGACGCGCTTGCGGAATTGACCGAAGCTGAGAAGGTCGACGCCGGCGAGACGCAATGGCTCGACGCCCACGTTGAGGCGGATGGCGCTGTCGACGAGTATGAGAAAGCGCTGATCGCCTTCCTGGCCGAAGAAGCCTAGCCGAATTCCAACCGAACCGCGGCTCCGTCCTGAAACGGACGCGGGCCGCGGACTATACGGTAAAGCTCTCGCCGCAGCCGCAAGCGCCCTTGGCGTTGGGGTTCTGGAACACGAACCCGGCGGTGAAGTCGTCTTCCTGCCAGTCCATCGTGCTGCCGATCAGGTAGAGCACGCTCGCGCCGTCGATGTAGAACACGCCGCCGGGAGTCTCGATTTTCTCGTCGAACGCCTGTTCCTGCGTCACGTAGTCGACCGAATAGGCGAGCCCCGAACACCCGCGACGCGGGGTCGAGAGGCGCACGCCGATCGCGCCTTCGGGCGCTTGCTCCATCAGGTCGGCAATGCGTTGTTCGGCAGTCGGCGTCAGGTTGACGGCGGCAGGACGCTGGCGGATCTTGGTTTCAGTCATCAAAGCATCCCCAGTTCGAGCCGCGCTTCGTCGCTCATCTTGGCCGGATCCCATGGCGGATCCCACACCAGGCTGACCTCGGCATCGCGCACGCCCGGGACCGACGAGACGCGCAGTTCGACTTCGCCGGGCATCGATTCCGCCACCGGGCAGTGCGGCGTCGTCAAGGTCATGGTCACAGCCACATCTGCGTCAGGCGAAACATCGACCCCGTAGATCAGGCCGAGGTCATAGATATTGACCGGAATCTCGGGGTCGAAGATCTCGCGCAGGGCGTCGATCACCCGCTCGTAGAGATCGCCGCCGGGATCGCCCGGAGCAGCCGCTTGCGGCTTCTGCGCCAGGAACCCTTCCAGGTAGTCCTTCTTGCGCCCGAGCTTTTCCGCGGGCGTCTCCACGTCTTCCACGCGCGCCCGGACCGGCGGTTCAACGCCGTCCACTTCCTCGACGCGGAAAGACTTCTCCGCTCCCTCGCTCATCCGAAAATCCTCTTGGTTCGCTCGATCCCGCGCAGCAGTGCGGCGAGATCGCTTTCATCGCTGTAGAGCCCGAAACTCGCCCGCGCCGTAGCGGGAACGCCGAGCCGCTCCATCAAGGGTTGGGCGCAGTGATGCCCGGCGCGGATGGCGACGTTCTCTTCGTCCAATATGGTGCCGAGATCGTGCGGGTGAATACCCTCGAGCGCAAAGCTGACGATACCGGCGCTGTCCTCGGGCCCGAACAGGCGCACGTCGTTCATGCCGCGCAAGGCGTCGCGCAACTGCTTGACCAGACGCGCCTCGTGTTCGTGGATCGCCTCAAGCCCGACGCTGGCCACGTAATCGCAGGCCACGCCCAGCCCGATCGCCTCGACGATCGCCGGCGTACCCGCCTCGAACCGCTGCGGGGGCGGGGCAAAGGTGGTCTTCTCGAAGGTCACCTTCTCGATCATCGCGCCGCCGCCCTGCCACGGGGGCATGCGGTCGAGCAGTTCGGCCCGGGCCCACAAGGCGCCGATCCCGGTCGGGCCGTAGAGCTTGTGCCCGGAGAAGGCGTAGAAATCGCAATCTAGCGCCGCGACATCGACCGGCATGCGCGGCACGGCCTGGCATCCGTCAAGCAACAGCTTCGCGCCGACCGCATGCGCCAGTTCCGCCGCGCGCGTAACGTCGAGCACCGAGCCGAGCACGTTCGAAACGTGGGCGAAGGCGACCATCTTGTGGTCCTTCGTCAGCATCCGTTCGGCCTCGTCGAGATCGATCCGTCCGTCCGAAGTGATCGGGCAAACGTCGACTTGCCAACCGGCCAGCTGCCAGGGGACGATGTTGGAGTGGTGCTCCAGCTCGGACAGCAGCACCCGCCCCTTGTCGGGCCAGGAGTAAGCCACGAGGTTGATCGCCTCGGTCGCGCCGCGTGTGAAGACCACCTCGTCCTCGCGCCCGCCAATGAATGCCGCCACTCGCCGCCGGGCGGCTTCGTAGCCGAGCGTCATCTCGGCCGAGCGGGTGTAAACGCCGCGGTGGACCGTGGCGTAGTCTGCGCCGATCGCCTTGCTGACCGCGTCGATCACGGCCTGCGGCTTCTGCGCCGTGGCACCGGAATCGAGGTAGTGCCAGCGGGAACCGTCGACATTCAGCAGGCCGGGGAAATCAGCCTTGAGATCGATGGCTTGATCGAGGACGGGTACGGTGCTCACGCCACGTCACCCAGCACGGCCAGCGCCGCATCCAGCAGACGCTCCTGCTCAAGCTCGTCATCCAATGCCGCGAAAGCATCGGCGATGAACGCCCGCACCAGCAAGGACTTCGCCACTTCGGGCGGAATCCCACGCGCGGCCATGTAGAAGCGCGCCGTCTCGTCCATCTCGCCGATCGAGGCGCCGTGGGCGCACTTCACGTCGTCGGCGAAAATCTCGAGCTCGGGCTTGGCGTTGGCCGAAGCGCCGCGTTCGAGCAGCAAGCCCTTGAAGTCCTGCACCGCGTCGGTCTTTTGCGCATCACGCGCCACATCGATGCGGCCGAGGAAATTGCCGGTGCCCTGGCCCCAATGGACCGCACGCACGACTTGCTCAGACGTCGCTTCGGGTTCGGCATGGATGGTGCGGGTAACGAATTCTCGCGTCGCGTTGCCGCCGCCGATCGTCACCCCGCCGAACTGGAAATGCGCGCCCTTCGCCAGGCGAATTTCGACTTCAACGCGGGTGTAGTCATTACCGATGTTGGCCACGAACAGCTCAGCCCGCGCGCCTTCGCCCACGGTCAAGCGAATGCGGTGCAGCTCGGGCGACTCGCCGCCCAGGACCATGCACTTGCGGCGCGTTTCGCCTGGGGCAAGCTCGACCTCTTTCCACTCGTCGAACCGCTCGGGCGCGAGCGTCTCCAGCGCCGCGAAGTCGGCGTAGCGCCACTCCTCGTCGTGCCAGGTGGGAAGGGCAGCGAGCTGCGTCACGCCACCGCCTCGTAGCCTTCGCGCTCGAGCTCGAGCGCCAGTTCGGGACCGCCGCTTTTCACGATGCGGCCCTTGGCGAGGACGTGGACCACGTCCGGCTTCACGTAATCGAGTAGCCGCTGGTAGTGAGTGATCAGCAGCACGCCCTTGTCCGGGCGGCGCATGATCGAGTTGATGCCTTCGCCGACGATCTTGAGCGCGTCGATGTCGAGCCCGGAATCGGTCTCGTCGAGCACCGCGAAAGCCGGATCGAGAATGCCCATCTGGACCATCTCGGAGCGCTTCTTCTCGCCGCCGGAAAAGCCGACGTTCACCGCCCGCTTGAGCATTTCCATGTCCATGCGCAGCAGCCCGGCCTTCTCCTTGGCCAGCTTGAGGAACTCGCCGCCCGAGAGCGGATCCTCCCCACGTGCCCTGCGCTGGGCGTTAAGCGCCTCGCGCAGGAACTGGACGTTGGACACGCCAGGGATTTCGACCGGGTACTGGAAGCCGAGGAACAGCCCCAGCGCCGCCCGCTCGTGCGGATCGAGCGACAGCAGGTCCTGCCCGTTGAAGCTGACCGAACCGCCAGTCACCTCGTATCCGGGCCGCCCGCCGAGCACATAGGCCAGCGTCGACTTGCCCGCGCCGTTCGGCCCCATGATCGCATGGATTTCCCCCGCGTTCACGGCGAGCGAAAGCCCATTGAGGATCGGCGTACCGCCGACGGTGGCGTGGAGATTCTTAATTTCGAGCATGTTTTCTCTCGTTGGACCCAGGGCGATCGAACGGCTTCTGCAGCTCGTCCTTGATCGCCTTCACGACCTTTTCGGTGTCTTCGATGATGTCGGTTTCGGCAAAGCGCATGACGCGCACGCCGACGTCGGTCAGCTTGCGGTCGCTAAGCGCGCCGAGTGTGGCTTCGGCATCCTCACCGGTGCCGCCAGTCTCGACCACGACCCAACGGGTCTTGCAGGCGAAATCGACGATCGCGCTGCCCATCACCACTTCGCGGTTGAAGGTGAAGCCGCACTGCTTGTCCTTCAGCCGCTCCCACAGCAGCTTCTGCGCTTCGGAAGGATTGCGCCGCATGTCTCGGGCGCGCAGCTTGAGCTGCTCGGCCCGAGCGGGCGAGACCTTCCAGGCCTTCTCCGCGTCTCCGGTGGCCCGTTCGCGGTCGGTCACGTTGCCGAGCGAGAGTTTCTTGCGCTCGGCGGTCATCCAACGCTTCCTTCCAGACTGATACCCAAGAGCTTCTGCGCCTCTACGGCGAATTCCATCGGCAGCTGCTGCAGCACTTCCTTCGCGAAGCCGTTGACGATCAACGCCACCGCCTCTTCCTGCCCGAGCCCGCGCTGCATGGCGTAGAACAGCTGATCGTCGCTGATCTTGCTGGTGGTCGCCTCGTGCTCGATCTGCGCGGTCGGGTTCTTGACCTCGATGTAAGGCACGGTGTGCGCCCCGCATTCGCTGCCGAGCAACAGGCTGTCGCACTGCGTGAAGTTGCGCACCCCGTCAGCATTGGCGGCAACGCGCACCAGCCCGCGGTAGGTATTGTTGCTCTTCCCCGCGCTGATGCCCTTTGAGACAATCGTCGAGCGGCTGCCCTTGCCGTTGTGGATCATCTTGGTACCCGTGTCGGCCTGCTGGTAGTTGTTGGTGACGGCCACCGAGTAGAACTCGCCGACCGAATCCTCGCCATTGAGCACACAGGACGGATACTTCCAGGTCACCGCGCTGCCGGTCTCTACCTGGGTCCAGGAGATCTTGCTCCGCGCTCCCTGGCACAACCCGCGCTTGGTGACGAAGTTGTAGATCCCGCCCTTGCCTTCGGCGTCGCCTGGGTACCAGTTCTGCACCGTAGAGTACTTGATCTCCGCATCTTCCATCGCGACCAGTTCGACCACCGCGGCGTGGAGCTGGTTTTCGTCGCGCATCGGCGCGGTGCAGCCTTCGAGGTAGGAGACGTAGCTGCCCTTCTCGGCGATGATCAGCGTCCGCTCGAACTGGCCGGTGTTCTCGGCGTTGATGCGGAAATAGGTGCTCAGCTCCATCGGGCAGCGCACGCCTTCGGGGATGTAGACGAAGGTCCCGTCCGAAAAGACCGCGCTGTTGAGCGTGGCGAAGTAGTTGTCGCGCTGCGGCACGACACGGCCGAGCCACTTCTTCACGAGCTCAGGATATTCGCGGATCGCCTCGCTGATCGAGAGGAAGATCACGCCGGCCTTCTTCAGCTCTTCGCGGAAGGTCGTAGCGACCGAGACGGAGTCGAACACCGCATCGACCGCGACCTTGCGCGCGCCTTCGACGCCGGCGAGGACCTTCTGCTCCTCGATCGGAATGCCGAGCTTTTCGTAGACCAGGCGAATCTCGGGATCAAGTTCGTCGAGGCTCTTGAGCTCCGTCTTCTTCTTCGGCGCGGCGTAGTAGTACGCGTCCTGGTAATCGATCTTCGGGTAGCCGAGCTTGGCCCAGTTCGGCTCTTCCATCTCGAGCCACATGCGGAACGCCTTGAGCCGCCAGTCGAGCATCCATTCGGGCTCGTTCTTCTTGCCGCTGATGAAGCGCACGGTCGATTCGTCGAGCCCCTTGGGCGCGAACTCCTGCTCGATGTCGGCCGACCAGCCGTGTTCGTATTCGGCCGCCTTGGCAGCAGCCTCGCGCGCGGCGCGATCCTGGATTTCCAACTCTTCACTCATGCGGGTACTTCCGGTTGCGCGAGCTGAGTCAGCGGTACGCCCGCCAAGGCCCCGCGCAGGGTTTCATTCACCAGCCCCCAATGGGGACGGACATTGCAGCAAGGCTCGAGCGCGCAATCGTGCTTGCCCTGCTCGACACAGGCGGTCAGCGCGATCGGGCCTTCGACCGCCTCGACGATATCGGCAAGCGAGATCGCCGCGGCCGGCCGCGCGAGCTTCAGACCGCCGCCCGCGCCGCGAACCGAGCGCAGCAGGCCGGCGCGCGAAAGCAGGCTGACCAGCTTCTGCACCGTCGGCAACGGCACGCCGGTCTCTTCCGCCAGTTCCGTGGCCGAAACGCGCGCAGATCCGCAATGGCGCGCGGCGGCGCACATCGTGACGACGGCATAGTCGGCCATGCTGGACAGGCGCATATTGCGATCCGTTCTCAAATCGGAGTGATTCGCTCCGATTTCATCTAGGGGTCCGTTGCGCGGATTTCAAACAAGCGTCGCTTTGCGCCGCACAAAAAAAGGGGCGGCCCACTGGGGGCCGCCCTGGAAAGTCGAGAACTCGTTGCATCGCTGCTTCGAGCCCTTCGGGTCGCAAGGGCCTAATACGCACCGTCCAGGGGTGAATCTTGTAGGAATGCGACACGGAGTTCAAAATTTGCGCTGGGTCTCCATTGGGTCACAGGGCGCCGCAAAGCGCGCATCGACAGTGAACCGCCGCGCTGCCATAGGCTCAGCCGTGCTTTTTCGCCTTACCCGACACGCCATCTACGCCCTCGACCCCGAACGCGCGCATCGTTTGGCGATCGCCGGCGTGCGGTTCATGCCCGGCAAGCCAGCCGTGCCGGGCGGTCCGCTCGAAACCCGAGTCGCGGGGCTGACCTTTCCCAATCCGCTGGGCATGGCGGCCGGCTTCGACAAGGACGGCGAAGTGCCGGACGCGCTGCTCGGTCAAGGGTTCGGCTTCGTTGAGGTCGGCTCGATCACGCCGCGCCCGCAAGCGGGAAATCCTAAGCCGCGCCTATTCCGGCTGACTGAAGACCGCGCGGTGATCAACCGCATGGGCTTCAACAACGGCGGCGGACCCGCAGCTGCAGCGCGCTTGCTCGTGCGCCAGGGCCGCCCCGGCGTTGTCGGCATCAACATCGGCGCCAACAAGGATTCGGCCGATCGCGTGGCCGATTATGCGCAGATGACCCAGCTCATGGCGCCAATGGCCTCTTACCTGGCGGTCAATATTTCGAGCCCCAACACGCCGGGCCTGCGCGCGTTGCAGGACGAAGGCGCTTTGACCGCCTTGCTCGACGCGGTGTTCGAATCCCGCGGAGAAAGCGGACCCCCGGTGTTCCTCAAAGTCGCGCCTGACCTCGAGCCGGCCGATATCGAAGCCATCGCGCGGATCGCCCTCGACAAGAAGCTCGGTGCGCTGATCGTATCCAACACCACGATCTCCCGCCCACCGCTGCGGTCGAGCCAGGCAGGCGAAACCGGCGGGCTCTCGGGCGCGCCACTGAAAGAGCTGGCCCTCCAGCGCGTGCGCGATTTCCGCAAAGCCACAGGTGGCGAACTGCCGTTGGTGGGAGTCGGCGGCATCGCTACGGCCGAGGACGCCTGGCAGCGGATTCGCGCTGGAGCGAGCCTGGTCCAACTCTACAGCGCGATGGTCTACGAAGGGCCGGGCATAGCTCGCCACATCGTAAGTGGCCTGGAAACCCTTTTGCGGCGTGATGGCTTCGGCTCCATTGCCGAGGCGGTGGGAAGCGAATAGCACCTTAGTGATGCCCAATCGTCTCCTGCTCCCCCTCGCCGTGCTGCTGCTTGGCGCCTGCGCCACCGTTCCTGCTCCCGCCAAGACCGCCGACGCCAAGACCGCGGGCGTAGTCAGCGCAGCCGATCCGCGTGCGGCCGAGGCCGGTGTCGCCATGCTTCGGCAAGGCGGAAGCTCAACCGATGCCGCGATCGCGACCATGCTCGCGCTCACCGTGGTCGAGCCGCAGAGCTCGGGCATCGGCGGTGGCGGCTTCATGATGCACAGCGCGCCCGACGGCGACATCCAGACTTTCGACGGCCGCGAGACCGCCCCATCTGGCGCGGACCCGCAATGGTTCCTCGACGCCGACGGCAAGCCGGTGCCCTTCATGAGTGCGGTCATTTCCGGCCTCAGCGTCGGCGTTCCGGGCAATGTGCGCCTCGCCGCCGAAGCGCACGAGCGTTACGGGAAGCTGTCCTGGGCAGCCCTGTTCCAACCCGCAATCAAGCTGGCGCGTGACGGCTGGGTGCTGAGCGAGCGCGGGCGGCAGTTCTTGGTCCAATCCAAGAACCGAGCGGCCCACCAATCCGAAGCTCTGGCGATCTACTACGACGCCTCGGGCGAAGCGCTGCCGGTCGGCTCCGTGCTGCGCAATCCCGCGCTGGCCGAAACGCTTGAGCACCTCGCAGAGCAGGGCCCCGAGTGGTTCTACAGCGGCACCAACGCGGCCCAGATCGCCGCCGAAATCGCCGCCGAGACCCCCCGCTCCGGCGCGATGACCGTGGCGGACGTGGCTGCCTACCAGGCCAAGGATCGGCCTGAGCTGTGCGGCCCCTATCGCGGCTACCGTATCTGCGGGATGGGTCCGCCCTCCTCGGGTGCGACTACCGTCTATGCCATCCTCAAGCAGCTTGAGCGGTTCGACCTCGGAGCCCTGGGCAAGGACTCGCCGGTGTTCTGGCATCTCTTCGCCGAATCGCAGCGCCTCGCCTTCGCCGACCGCGAGCGTTACCTTGCCGACCCCGACTTCGTTTCGGTGCCGGCTGAAGGACTCATGGAGCCGGACTACCTCGCCGGGCGTGGAGCGTTGATCGATCCGAACAGCACCCTGGCGCAAGTTACCGCGGGAATGCCGCGCGGCCTCGCGCTCGCTCCGCCCGATGGCACCGAGCCGGAAGAACACGGCACCTCGCATTTCGTCGCCGTGGACCGCGAAGGCAGCGCGGTCAGCTACACCTCGACCGTCGAGGGCTCGTTTGGCTCCGGCATCATGGTCGGCGGCTATTACCTCAACAACGAACTGACCGATTTCAGCTTCGCCCCCTCGGTCGATGGCCGTCTGGTCGCCAACCGCGTCGAGGGTGGCAAGCGCCCACGCAGCTCGATGGCGCCGACGCTGGTCTACGATTCGCAAGGTCGGCTCGTGCTGGTGATCGGCGCCGCGGGCGGTGCGACGATCCCGGTACAGGTAGCCCGAGCGTTGATCGGTGTGATCGACTTCGGCCTCCCGCTCGACCAGGCGATCGCCCTCCCTGTGCTGTTCGCTCCGGGCGACCAGTTAAGCGCCGAGGAAGGCAGCGCTCTCGTACCGCTGATCCCGCAACTCCAGGCGCTCGGCCATGCGCAGATCGCGACTCGCAGCCTGCCGCTCAAGACCAACGGCGCTCAACGCACCGCCGCCGGATGGGCAGGCGCCGCCGATCCCCGCAGTGAAGGAATGGCGATCGGCGAGTAAGCCAGTCTCTTGCCGCCTCGCTTCGCGCGCCGTAACCAGCACCCATCGATAGGCCGGAAAACCGGCGAAGGGGAAAGGAGGCGCGAATGCAGCTTACCGATTTCGCGTCTGCGCCGAATCTCGTCCGGCTGTTCTTCATCCGCGCGGACGAACTCGGCGAACGCCCGTTTCTGACTGCCAAGATCGAAGGCACCTGGACCTCGATCAGCTGGAACGAGGCTTCGCGCCAGGTCTGCCTGCTCGCGCAATCGCTGCGGTCGATGGGGCTCAAGGACGGCGACCGCGTGGTGCTGGTGGCCGAGAACCGGCCCGAATGGGCGATTGCCGACCTGGCGATCATGGCCGCTGGCTGCATCACCACCCCGGCCTACACCACCAACACCGAACGCGATCACCTGCACATCCTCGACAATTCGGGGGCCAAGGCGGTGATCGTCTCCAATCGCAAGCTGGCCGAGCCGCTGCTCCCCGCCATCGTCCGGTCCGGCATCGCGCACCAGGTGATCGCCATGGAACCGCTGCGCGCGGGCCAGGCGGACTTCGAGGTCCATCAATGGGCCGACCTGATCGAGGGCGATGCCGTGGCAGCGCGCGCTGCGGTGGAAGCGCGGATTGCCGGGATCGGGAGGCGCGATCCGGCCTGCATCATCTACACCAGCGGCACCAGCGGCGCGCCGCGTGGGGTGTTGCTCCACCACGGGGCGATCCTGTGCAATGTCGAAGGCGCGGCCGAAGTGCTCGCCGGCGACTTCGGCTGGGGCGACGAACGCTTCCTTTCGTTCCTGCCAATGAGCCACGCGCTTGAACACACCGCGGGGCTGTACCTTCCGATCGGACTTGGCGCGGACGTCTGGTTTGCGGAAGGTCTCGACAAGCTCGGCAGCAATATCGAGGAAGCCAAGCCGACTTTCATGGTCGTGGTCCCGCGCCTGTTCGAGATGCTGCGTGGCCGCATCGTCAAGCAGGTCGAAAAGCAGGGCCGGTTCGCGCAATTCCTGCTCGATCAAGCACTCAGCCTGGCGGAACGGCGCGCGGCTGGCGTTCGCCGCCTGAGCGACTGGCCGGTGGAGCGCTTGCTCGACGCGACTCTGCGCCCGAAGATCCGGCAACGCTTCGGCGGGCGCATCAAGGCGCTCGTTTCTGGCGGCGCGCCGCTCAATCCCGAGGTCGGCGCATTCTTCGAATCGATGGGCCTGGTCATGCTCCAGGGCTACGGCCAGACCGAGAGCGCGCCGGTGGTGAGCTGCAATTACCCCTCGGCCGGCATTCGCCTGGCGACAGTCGGCCCGCCCTTGCGCGGGGTGGAAGTCAGGGTCGCCGACGATGGCGAGATCCTCGTCCGCGGCGAGTTGGTGATGCTCGGTTATTGGCACAACCCGGCGGAGACCGCGAAGACGATCATCGACGGCTGGCTCCACACCGGCGACATCGGCCACCTCGACGAAGGCGGTCGGATCGTCATCACCGATCGCAAGAAGGACATCATCGTCAACGACAAGGGCGACAACATCGCCCCGCAAAAGCTGGAGGGCATGCTCACGCTCCAGCCCGAAATATCCCAAGCGATGGTGAGCGGCGACAAGCGGCCTTACGTCGTCGGGCTAGTGGTGCCCGACTGCGACTGGTCTTTCCGCTGGGCGAAGGAGAACGGTGAGAAGCTCGACATCGACCAACTCCAGAAACTCCCCGCATTCCGCAGCGCTCTGCGCGGCGCGGTCGATCGCGTGAACCAAGATCTCTCGGTTACCGAAAAGGTTCGCCAGTTCGCCTTCGCCGACGAACCGTTCACGATCGAGAACGGCGAGATGACCCCAAGCCTCAAGATCCGCCGGCACAAGATCAAGGAGCGGTACGGAGACCGGATCGACGGGTTGTATAGGGGCTAGCTTGGCAGTCCTCGGCGACGATCAAGCCGCTTCGGCTTCGACCTTCTCCGGATAGAAGCACGGTTCGCGGTCGGACCAGCCGGGCGCGGTGGCCGCGGCTTCGCTGAGCGACTGGAGCAGCATCTTGCGGCGGGCCGGGCGGATCTGCGGCAGCGCAGCGGCGCCGCAAAAGGCGGATGGGAGCCACGGGCGCGCCTTCGCACCCAGAAGCCGCTCATAGAGGAAGCGGTACGAAGAGAAGCTAGACAGCTGTTCCTGCGCCAGGTCGAGCGCGGTGACGCGGGTCAACGGGCCCATGAAGTCCTGCACACCGTCCATCGAGGTTTCACAGGGGATCGTCTCGCGCAGGGTCCGGAGTTCGCGGTACGCAAGGTACTGCGCGCGGATCGAACCCATGTCGCCGGACTTGCGCGACCACAGCTTGAAGGCATCGCCGCGACCGAGGCCTATATCGAGCGAGCGCTCGATGAAAAGCTGCTCTTCCTCGGTGAAGCTGGCGAATTCGCGCAGTTCGGCAATGGTCAGCGATGCAGTCCCGGTCTTGGCCATGACAGCCCCCTTTCGATGGGAGTGTCACCGATGTTGGTTAACGATCCGCAAAGGCCGGTGCGGAAATCCTCCCTGTGCCGGGGAGGATCTTAGATAAGGCCGGCCAGCGGGCTGCTGGGGTCAGCGTATTTCCGAGTCGCCATGCGACCGGCGAGGTAAGCATCGCGGCCGGCCTGGACTGCGTACTTCATCGCACGGGCCATCCTGATCGGGTCCTTGGCTTCGGCGATCGCGGTGTTCATCAGAATGCCGTCGCAGCCGAGCTCCATCGCCACAGTGGCGTCGCTAGCGGTGCCCACACCGGCGTCGACCAGCACCGGGACCTTTGCACCTTCGACGATCAGGCGAATGGTCACCCGATTCTGGATGCCGAGCCCTGAACCGATCGGTGCACCAAGCGGCATGATCGCCACGGCGCCCGCTTCTTCCAGCTGCTTCGCCCCGATCGGATCGTCGGTGCAGTAGACCATCGGCTTGAAGCCCTCGTTTGCGAGCACCTCGGTCGCACGCAAGGTCTCGCGCATGTCGGGGTAGAGCGTACGCGCTTCACCCAACACTTCGAGCTTCACCAGGTCCCAGCCGCCGGCCTCCCGCGCCAGGCGCAGAGTGCGGATCGCATCCTCTGCGGTGAAACAGCCGGCGGTGTTGGGCAGGTAGGTGACCTTCTTGGGGTCGATGAAATCGGTCAACATCGGCGCCGAAGGGTCGGACACGTTGACCCTTCGCACGGCGACCGTGACGATCTCCGCCCCGCTCGCTTCGAGTGCCGCGGCGTTTTCCGCGAAGTCCTTATACTTCCCGGTGCCGACGATCAGGCGCGAACGAAAGGTACGGCCCGCAACTGTCCAGGTGTCGTCATCGGAGCCACCGCCCACGAAGTGGACAATCTCCAGGGCATCACCTTCGGCCAATGTCACTTCTCCCAAAGTCGAGCGGGGCGCGATCACGCCGTTGTGCT
Source organism: Altererythrobacter sp. Root672 (assembly GCF_001427865.1). Classification (NCBI taxonomy): domain Bacteria; kingdom Pseudomonadati; phylum Pseudomonadota; class Alphaproteobacteria; order Sphingomonadales; family Erythrobacteraceae; genus Altererythrobacter; species Altererythrobacter sp. Root672. The sequence goes on along the minus strand of NZ_LMHH01000002.1, from coordinate 510,399 downwards.
CGACCGCAACTTTCTCCGGCTTCAGTCCCAGCTCGGTGACGAGTTCGGCGATGGTCGAGGCGGCGGAGCGGCGCGGCTCGCCGTTGATGGTGAGATTGATGGGCGCGGTCATGCCCCGCGCAGATAACGCTTACGCGGGCTTGCGCAAGTTGAGCGTGTGCCCGGCCGCAACGAGAATCACGCCGATGATCGTCAGCACCGCCTCTTCAATGCCATGGTCGACGGCCAGTGCGCCGCCCATGAAGGACAGGCCGACCATCGCGACGACGAAGGGCGCGGCGCGCCGGTGCTGGATGGCGCCGATGCCGATGGCGACGCCGGCAACGACTGTCGCGCACACCAGGCCCACGCGGTGGACGATCGGGTCGAGCAGCAGTCCGCCGCCAAGACCGAGTCCCGCCACGATGACGATGCCCAGCACGCAATGCACTGCGCAGAGGCCGGAAAGGACCATGCCAACGCGGTCGAGCCGCCCGCGAATCCAGGGAATAGTGTGACCCATCGCGGCCCCATCTATGTAACTGTATAACGTTGCGCAAGCCCCCACGGGTTCTTCGCCTGCGCCGTTCGTCGCGCGAGGCTTGCGCTTTGTCTTACGTAGGGGCAGTGGGCCTGCTCATGGTCGTACAGGCAGAGAATCCGGCTGGGGACCTTGCACCCCGCGCCCGGACCGTTCGCGCGCTCCCCTTGGCCCGCTGGTTACTGGCGGTTGCCGTTCTGGTGGTGCTGATGATCGCGGTGGGCGGCATTACCCGGCTCACCGAAAGCGGTCTCTCGATCACGGAATGGAAGCCCGTCACCGGCGCGCTTCCGCCGCTGACAGAGGCGCAGTGGCAGGCGGAGTTCCAAGGCTACCAGCAGATCGGCGAATATCGCCAGATCAACGGCCCGGCCGGAATGACCCTGAGCGACTACAAGTTCATCTACTTCTGGGAGTGGTCCCACCGGCTGCTCGGCCGTTTGATCGGGCTGGCGTTCGCGCTGCCTTTGGCATGGTACTGGGTCAGGGGCGCAATACCGAAGGGCTATAAGCCACGGCTGCTCGCGCTGCTGGCACTTGGTGGCCTGCAAGGGGTGTTCGGCTGGTACATGGTCCGCTCGGGTCTGTCCGAGAAGGTGACCGACGTCAGCCACTTCTGGCTCTCGATCCATTTGCTGACGGCCCTCTTCACCCTTGCCGGACTCGTCTGGACCGCGCTCGACCTGATCCAGCTCAGTCGCAATCCCTCGGCTAGGCCGGCGCGGCTGACCGGTTTTGCCGCACTCACCGGGCTCATCGTGTTCGTCCAGCTGTTGCTCGGCGCGTGGGTAGCGGGGCTTAACGCGGGCCTCGCCTCCGATACGTGGCCCTTGATGCAGGGCCGCCTGTTTCCCGAAGTCGACTGGTCGAAGGGATTTGGCTGGGCGCTGACGCATGATCCCTATTTGCTCCACTTCCTCCATCGCTGGTGGGCGTGGGTGGTGGTCGCCGCACTGGTCGTCCTTTCCCGCAAGGTCCGCCGCGCGGGCGTTCGCCAGGCCGCGGTGGCAATCCATTCGGCGTTCGGCACCCAGATCCTGCTTGGCATTGCGACGGTCATGACCGGCGTGGCGCTATGGCTGGCGGTCTTGCACCAACTCGTCGGGGCTCTGCTCGTGGCCGCTACGGCCTGGGGCGCGCACTCCGTAGGACGCCGGCCGTGAGCGCGCTGATCTGGTCTCCCTTCGGCGACGAAGCCAGCGCCGAGGAAGTCGCTCGCCAGATGATCGACGAGCGGCTGGTCGCCTGCGCCAACATCCTCCCGCCGATGCGCTCGATCTACCTATGGCAGGGCGAAATCGACGAGAGCGCAGAAGTCGGCGTGCTGTTCAAGACCGATGCCGCCCTGCTCGATCGGGCAACTGCCCGCCTTGCGGAGATCCATCCTTATGAAGTGCCCGCGGTGCTCGGCTGGCGCACGGATACTGCGGCCAAACCCACCGCCGAATGGTTGCGCGGATTGGTCAGCGACTAGCCTGACTGAAGGGCGCTAATTCTGGCAGGTAATATTTTACCTCTCAGCAAGGCCGCAGATTGCTTGACTTACAGGGGCTCAAACGACAAATGGCCCGCTCTTCGCAAGGCCGGGGCGAATCCGGCTGCGCGAAACCTGTTTCGTAATAAGGACACACCGCCATGAAGGCGCTCACCAAGATCACCCGGTCGATCAAGCCGGCCGAGGTCGAAAAGAAGTGGCACCTGATCGATGCCGAGGGACTGGTCGTTGGCCGCCTCGCCGTGATCGTCGCCAACCACCTGCGCGGCAAGCACAAGACGAGCTTCACTCCGCACGTCGATTGCGGTGACCACGTCGTGGTCATCAACGTCGAGAAGGTCCGTTTCACGGGCAACAAGCGTGACGAGAAGACCTACTACAAGCACACCGGCTATGCCGGCGGCATCAAGGCCGTGACGGCGGACAAGGTCCTCGACGGTCGCTTCCCCGAGCGCGTGCTGGAAAAGGCCGTTGAGCGCATGATCCCGCGCGGTCCGCTGGGCCGTCAGCAGATGAAGGCGCTGCACCTCTACGCCGGCACCGAGCATCCGCATGGTGGCACCCAGCCCCAGCCGCTCGACGTCGCTTCGCTGAACCGCAAGAACAAGGCCGCCGCATAATGGCTACCGAAAACAACGATACCCAGACCGTCTCCGATCTGGCCGAGCTCAACACGCTCGCTGTCACCGACGACGCCCCGGTTGTTGCTCCTCCGCCGTCCACCCCGGCCATCCTGCGCGAGCAAGAGCTCGACAAGCAGGGCCGCGCTTACGCCACCGGCCGCCGCAAGGACGCGGTTGCCCGCGTGTGGATCAAGCCCGGCAGCGGCAAGGTCGTGGTCAACGGCCGCGAACAGGAAGTCTACTTCGCCCGTCCGACGCTGCGCCTGGTTATCAACCAGCCGTTCGCGATCGCCGGCCGTGAAGGCCAGTACGATGTCGTCGCCACCGTCAAGGGTGGCGGGCTCTCCGGCCAGGCCGGTGCGGTCAAGCACGGCATCAGCCAGGCTCTCGCCAAGTACGAGCCGGCCCTGCGCACCACGGTCAAGGCCGCCGGGTTCCTGACCCGCGACAGCCGTACGGTCGAGCGTAAGAAGTACGGCCGCGCCAAGGCTCGCCGCAGCTTCCAGTTCTCGAAGCGCTAAGCGGTTCGATACCGAACAAACGGAAAGGGCGGTCCTGCGGGGCCGCCCTTTTTGTATGGGCGTTTCAGGCGTTGCCCGTGCCGCGGCGAGCCAGGATCATCGCCCCGACCACGCAGCCGCCGAACAAAGCGCCTTCCAGGCCGCCGGTCACCGCCTGGCTTATCGGTCCGAACCCCTGTTCCCCGAACAGCGCCCCGATCGGGTCAAGCGTCAGGCGCGAGTACGGCAGGCTCCGCGCCAAGAGGTCGAGGCTGCCGCCCATCATATGTCCGCCAAGCAGGGTAATGAGCACTCCCGCGAGACCTCCAGCAAGTGCGGCTATCCCGACTCCCTGACGCAGGCCCGGCTTGCCCGAACGCCCCGCAAGCCAGGCGCCAAGTCCCACGGCTCCCCCCAGCAGCAGACCTTCGGGCGCGCCGGTTATGTCACCGGGCGATTGCCCGAACAGCAGGTTGAACGCGTCGAGGCCGAGCAGTTTGACGACGGCTCCGACAAGCAGCCCGCCAACGGCACCGCCTGCGGGCGCCCAGCGCCAAGGGTTTCCCGAGGCATATCCGGCCGCCGCCATGCCAAAGCTAACCCCAGCCGCCCCAAGGATCGCGACGACCACGGTGATCACGGTCAGGACGAGGAGGACAGATGTCGCGCCCATTCCTGGTTGCAGCGGCGTGGTCGAGCCGCTGAAGCCATAGAACAGGCCGCCGATCAGTCCCGCAAACCCACCTCCCAGCGTGCCCGCGGCGCCGAATGGCAACCACTCCAGCCAAGCGTTGACCGAAGGACTTGGCACTGCCGACGTGCCGAGGGCGCCATCGGTCCACTCGACCGCGGCGATGAAGCGATAGCCATGCTTGGGCACCGTCTCCACGAACCGAGGGGCTGCCGCGTCGTCTCCGAGCTGGCGGCGCAGGGTCTTGATGCACTGGGTGAGCGCTTCATCGGTAACCGGGACGCCGCGCCAAACTTCGTCGAGGAACCTGTTCTTGGAAACGAGCTGGCCATGCTCCCGCACCAGGAGGGCAAGGGCATCGAGATAGCGGGCGTTGATCTCAACCGTTACGCCCTTGCGCGCGAGCCGGCGGTTGCGCGGATCGAGCTGGAAGTCTTCGAACAGGTAAGTACCGGCCGCCCGGTCATCTGCCTCGCCCATGGCCGAAGGCTAGGCCAAGGCGAGAGAAACTCAAGACGGCTGTGGCGTGGGCACCGGATCGTACGAACCGGCGGGTTGAGCGTGCAATGACTGCTGGAGGTCCTCCATCGGCCGCTGCGATTCCCTGATCGACCCCGTCGTCGGGCTGTCGAGGTCGATGATCAGGATCACCGACAGGGCGAACAGGAACAGCAGGAACGCCGAGACCTTGCGCCCGTTTCGGCCCGTCATGACATAGCCGATCACCCCGGCGGTGATGATCTGATAGATGAACAACAAGGCAAAGACCTGCGGCGGAACGTGGGTGCGCCGCGCGGCCTTTCGTGCCGCGTCCATGTCGATCATGTCGTTCATCGTGTTGACGAAGGTGACCGCAAGCGGTGTTCCCTCAATCGAGGGATAGGCGGCGACCGTTGCCTTCCACAAATCGGTGAGGAGCGCGTCGCTCCGGGCGACCAAGCCTTCCCCTTCGGGACCGGGCTCGGCCTTGCCCAGCGTAATGCGGTTGTCGACATAGGCGGTCAGCAGGTTGCTGATCTCGGTCCGATGGGGTTCCTTGAGCAGCTGCGCGCGCAAATAAGTCGTGCCGATTGCGTTGGCCTCTAGCAGCACCTGGGTTCGGCGATTGTCGAAGCGATCGATGGCCAGCGAGAACGTGAAGCCGACCAGGAGAGCAAGCAGACCCATCACCGCGGAGAAGATGTAGCCTTCCTGATCCGACCTCTCGTCGTTGCCCGGCGAAACCCAGCGCCTCAGGAAGTAACCGAGCAGGGCGCTCAGCACGAGACAGACGAGAAGCCCTACAAAGACGAACCACAGCGGCTCGCTCAAGATCCAGTTCCCGACCAGAGTCATCGACGGTTCCCCTGCACAGCGAGCGACCTGACAGCTTGTGAGGTAGCGGCACAGTCATCGCCATCGGGGTTTTTCGGGAGAGTACCGGGTCCTAGTGAACCGGCGGATCGGTCTCCGGAACCTGGTTCACCGGCGCCACCGGTTCTCCGGCTTCGCGAGGCGGCAGGGCATTTTCCGGCACGTCATCGATCTGCATCGCTCTGGTCGGCACTTCGCCGAGGTTACGCGCCCTTACCGTGAGCGTCGCACCGTCCCAGGTCAGCTCGTTGAAGCTGGGCGGCGTCGAGCGGACTCGCTGCGACAGCGTGCCGGCGCCGATCATCCTGACCGATCCCGCGGGCGTCTGTTCGATGATGTCGAACGGATCGTGCACATGGCCGCTGAGCACCGCCAGCACCGGCCGCCGGGCCAGCTCGGTGAGCGCTTTCATGCCATTGATCGTCAGCGCCGTCCCCTTGGTCCCAACCTCGCGCAGCGGGTGGTGGGCCGTGACCAGCACCTTTACGCCCTTCGGCAAGGCATCGATCGCCGCGAGGCACTTGGCGAGCGACGAGCGGCTCACCCAGCCCTTGGACCAATTGAGCCGCGGCTGACCCCGCACCGCCGTCTTGAGCGGGACGATGGCGAGGCCCGGCAAGTCGATCTCCCGCTCGATCAGCCCCTCAATCTCGCGAAAGCGGCGATAGGGATCGAGGAAGCGTTCGATCAGATTGAAGTAGGGCATGTCGTGGTTGCCCACTTCGACCGTCACAGGGACGTCGAGCGATTGGATCCAGCGCGTCGCAGCGTCGAATTCGCGATGCCGAGCCCGCATGGTCAGGTCGCCAGTGATGGCGACGGCGTGCGGCTGCCTATTGGCGATTTCCTGCCTGACCCAGTCGAGCGCTCCGCGGTCCTCGAGACCGAAATGAATGTCGCTCAAGTGGAAGAGCAGAGTCGTGGGCGGCGCGCTATCGGGCATCGGCCTCAGTGGCTAGCAGGTCGACCCCGCAGGCCGCCAGTACGAACTCGACCGAGGCGGCAGCGTCGACCTGTTCCCCATCTACCAGGACCCCGAATGGATTGCCCTGAGTGCTCGTCAGCCGGAGCGTTCGTTCGGTGCCGAGTGCGTCGTGCGGGCCCTCGCGAAAATTGCGTTTGAGCAGCGCCCAGGTCTGTTCGAGATATTCTGCGGCCGATCCCGCATAGTAGCCGGCAACCTCTATCCCGTGATCGCGCGGAGTCAGCATGACTAGCGGATAGCCTTCGTCTCGTCCCAGCGGGGGATCGGCGCAGGCGATCATTTCGCCGCCGAGCGTTTCGTTGATGGCCTCCACCGTTCCAGCCGCAAGTTCGGCCACATTGGCTTCACGCATCGCCTCGCGCACGCGGCCCCAACTCGTACCGGGCCCGGCGAGCAAGCCGGCGTAGGCGTCGCCATGCTCGCTGCGGATTACGCCCGGCCGGCGCTTCTGGGCTGCGCCGCTTGCGACCAGGGAGATGACGTCTTCCAGTGGACGATCGCCGTGCAGGCGTTGGTAGAGCAGGTTCATCGTGCCGCCGGGCAGGACCAGGACCGCCCCGCCCCACCCCTCAAGCCCGGCAATCAGCGAGTTGATCGTGCCATCCCCGGCAAAGACCGCGACGCATTCGACACCGGCGGCATCGAGTGCATCCGGCGTCGGTAGCTCCTCTTCCGGAAAGACCGTGCGTCCGACGAGACCCAGGTCATTCGCGGCGAGACATTCCTCGAGCGCCGCAAGCGCCGCGTCGTCGTTGCTGCCGCTCGAAGCGTTGCTGACCAGCCAGATGCCATTGTCTCCCATCATGGCGCCAAAGCGAACGCCCCGGCGCTCGGTTCCCGTCATGCCCGGCGAGAAATTATCAGCCAGCCGGAAATCCCGTTGAGCACACTATAGCCGAAATAGGCCCAGCCCCAGCCGGGATGGCCGTACGCGGCCAGCAGCAGCACGCCGAGCAGGAGCACGAACTCGACCCCCAGGCTGGCCTTGCCGCCAAAGCCGCGCAGAAGGGCCGGCAGCTGCTCCAACAGCGGATGGCGGCTCTCAAGCACCGCCTTGTGGACAGCAAAGTTGCCGATTCCGAGCAGGAAAGTGATGAAAATTGCCATAGTTCGCAATGTGGCGATGCATTCGTCGGTTGCCAATTGCCGTTCGTGGAGCGGACTGGACTCTTCATCGGCAGCGTCGAAATCCGTCGAACGACGCACGGCTTATATCGAGCGCTCCAACACCGGCATCGTTCCCTGCGGTATCTCTCTGCTTGCGCCGCAGCCGCCACTCAGTCCCGGCAGTTGCGGCGCAGCCTGAAGGGGAACCGCAATGACCATTCGTACACTTTCACTGGCGCTGGCTGCGGCCTCCGCTCTTATCACTCCCGCCGTTGCTTTCGCCGGCGAGAACCAGACCACCCAACGTGTGAGGATTGCCTACAAGGACCTCGATCTTTCGAGCGACGCCGGGCAGAAAGAACTCGACCGCCGGATGGACAAGGCCGCTCGCGATGCCTGCGGCATGGACGAGAAGGTAACGGGCTCACGCATCGCCACCTCTGAATCGCGGCAATGCTACAGCACCACCCGCACGCAGATCGGCCAGAGCCTGAGCCACCTCACCGGCAACCGTACCGCCGGCTGATTACAGAACCCCCCGAGCCGGGCGCGCCTCTCCGGTTAGCGCCCGGCCATAGCCTTGACCTTGCGCAGATAGGTTCGCCCTATGCGCAAGGTCTCGCCATTTTCGAGCTCCGCACACCACACACCGAGACCTTCGTGCCGGAGGCCGCGAATGCGGTCGCGCCGCAGGATCGTCGAGCGGTGGATTCGGATGAAGCGTGAAGGATCGAGTCGGCCTTCGAGACCGGCGATGGTCTGCAGCAAGAGGTAGCTGCGGTCCTGTACATGCAGCCGGACATAGTCGCGCTCGGCATCAATCCGTTCGACCTGGTCGGCTTCGATCCGCAGCAGTTCCGAGCGGTGGGGGACCCAGAACTCCGTCAGCCAGTCTCCGCCGCCACCGTTGGTCGATGCGACATGGTCCCGCCGTCCAAAGGCCCGGTCGATCGCGCGTTCGAGCCGTTCGGCGCCGACCGGCTTGAGGACATAGTCGACCGCTTCGATATCGAACGCCTCGACCGCAAAGTCTTCATGCGCGGTGACGAAAATGACCGCCGGCGGGTTGCTCCGCTTGGCGAGTTGGCGGGCCAGCGTGAGCCCGTCCATCCCCGGCATGGTCATGTCCAGCAAGAGCAAGTCGGGCTTGAGCTTGTCGGCCAGACGCAAGGCCGCCTCCCCGTCGCTGGCCGTGCCGATGACGGCCAGTTGGTCCATCTCGGCGCACAGAACCTGCATCCGCTCGATCGCCAGCGGTTCATCGTCGACGATCATCGTCCGAAGCACGCCGTCATCCCCCAACATCGAACTCAGCCCTCCAGATTGCGCAAGATCGGCAGCCGCAGCTGCGTGGTGTAGCCTTCCGGCGTCGCGCCGGTCGCGACAGTCGCCTCGGTGCCGAAGCGAGCTTCGAGCCGGTCCCGCACGTTGGCCAGGCCTATACTATGATTATTGCCCGGCTTGGAGTTGATTGCGGCGCCCGGCCCGTCATCCGAGACAGTAATCACCAGCCGGCCATATTCCTCGCGCGCCGCCAGCGTGATCGTCACCTGCCCCGAGGTCGGCGCCACGGCGTGCTTGACCGAATTCTCTACCAGCGGCTGAAGGATCATTCCCGGTACTCGGGTATCCTCAAGCTCCGGCGGGAGCTGATAGACCGCCCGCAGCCGATGCGGGAACCGGACCGCCTCGATCTCCAGGTAGAGTTTCTGCAACGCGAACTCTTCCTTCAACGGCACTTCAGAGGTTGGATCGTCCGCCAGGCTGCGGCGATAGAAGGTGGAGATCATCTGGATCATCCGTTCGGCGGCCTGGGTCTTGCCCGTGAGCACCAACGCGGACAGCGAATTGAGGGTGTTGAACAGGAAGTGCGGATTGACCTGATAGCGCAGGCTGCGCAGCTCAGCCGCCTTGGCCGCGCGCCGATATTCGCCCTCGCGCCGCTCGGCCGCGGTTGCCCGCTCGCCGGTCAGTAGCGCGAGATAGAGTGCGCACCAGGCGAGCAACATGAAGTAGCGGCCGAAGGCGACTTCGGTGATGTCCTGCCAGGCGGTAGCGAGCGTGATCGAGGTGGGTTCGTCGGTCGGCTTCTCGTCAGCACCCATGTCCGGCAGCTCCGCGAAGATATTGCCGCCGACCGATTCCGCCTTCTGCGCCTTCATGCGCTCGTAAACGCGCTTTTCGAGGTCGGCCATGATGATCTGGTTGGTCTGGGCGATGGCTACCGCCACCGGCAAGGAGACCAACAATGCCGCAGCGATCTTGGCCCACAGCGGGCGCTCGTCGAAGATCCGCAGGACCAGCCACAGCGCCAGCGTGATGACCACGCCTGCGGCGCAAGCGATGGCCCGGCGCCACATCATCTCCATCGCGAACCCGAGATCGAGCATCTCGGCCCGCAGCGTGGTCAGCAGGAAGTACGCCAGCCACAGCCCGAGGATCGACAGGAGCACCGTCTTGAACGGCACCCGCGCGCTGAATTCGTCTTTACGTTCCCCATTCATCCCGCCTGTCTAGCGGGCACAGGGGTAAAAGGGCCAGCCCAGCCGTCGAAGAGGGTGGCCCCTTGGTCGAACGATGCTTGAGGTTCGTCAGGCGCCTTCGAGCAGCCCTTCGTTAGCGATCTTCTCGCGCCAGTGCGCCGGAGCGAGCGTGTGGACGTTGCTGCCCTCGCTGTCGACCGCGACCGTCACCGGCATGTCCTGCACGGTGAACTCGTAGATCGCCTCCATCCCGAGGTCTTCGAAACCGACCACCTTGGCCTGCTTGATCGCGCGAGCGACGAGATAGGCCGCGCCGCCAACTGCCATGAGGTAGGCGACCTTGTGCTTGGCGATCTCCTGCACCGCGCCCTGCCCGCGCTCGGCCTTGCCGATCATCGCCAGCAGCCCGAGGTCGAGCATCATGTCGGTGAACTTGTCCATCCGCGTGGCGGTGGTCGGGCCGGCGGGGCCGACGACTTCGCCCATCACCGGATCGACCGGGCCGACGTAGTAGATCGCCCGGCCCTTGAAGCTGACCGGCAATTCCTCGCCCTTGGCCAGCATGTCCTGGATGCGCTTGTGCGCCGCATCGCGCCCGGTGAGCATCGCGCCGTTGAGCAGCAGGCGGTCGCCCGCCTTCCAGCTGCGCACTTCCTCCGCCGTCAGCTTGTCGAGGTCGACTCGCTTGGCCGCACTGTCGGGCTGCCATTGAACCTTGGGCCACTGTTCGAGGTCCGGCACGGGCAGATAGCTCGGCCCAGAACCGTCGAGCGTGAAATGCGCGTGGCGCGTGGCGGCGCAGTTGGGGATCATCGCTACCGGCTTGCCCGCTGCGTGGCAGGGCCAGTCGAAGATCTTGACGTCGAGCACCGTGGCCAGGCCGCCCAGCCCCTGCGCGCCGATGCCGAGCGCGTTGACCTTGTCGAAGATCTCGACCCGCAGCCGCTCGATGTCGGTCTGCGGTCCGCGCGCCTTGAGCTGGCCCATGTCGATCGGATCCATCAGGCTCATCTTGGCGAGCTTGACCGCGTGTTCCGCCGTCCCACCGATACCGATGCCGAGCATGCCCGGCGGACACCAGCCGGCGCCCATCTGCGGGACCATCTCCAGCACCCAGTCGACGATGTTGTCGCTGGGGTTCATCATCTTGAACTTGGACTTGTTCTCGCTGCCACCACCCTTGGCGGCCACGTCCACCGTCACCTTGTTGCCCGGCACCATCTCGACCGACAGCACGCACGGCGTGTTGTCGCGGGTGTTACGGCGAGTGAACGCAGGATCGGCCAGCACCGAGGCGCGCAGCTTGTTTTCCGGGTTGTTGTAGGCGCGGCGCACGCCCTCATCGACCACGTCCTGCAACGAGCGCGAGGACTCCAGCCGGCAATCCTGCCCCCACTTCACGAACACGTTAACGATGCCGGTGTCCTGGCAGATCGGCCGGTGCCCTTCGGCGCACATGCGGCTGTTGGTGAGGATCTGCGCAATCGCATCCTTCGCCGCCGGGCCCTGCTCGGCCTCATAGGCTTCGCCCAGCGCCCGGATGTAGTCCATCGGGTGATAGAACGAGATGTACTGCAGCGCGTCCGCCACGCTTTCGATCAGGTCTTCCTCGCGAATGGCGACCATGCCGTTCATCGAAACAGTACTCCTTCTGGTCGATGGCCCCATAGGCGCGCACCCGCCCGCAGGTCAAAGCGCTTGCAAGAACAGCGGCCAGCGAAGGTTTGCCAGCGACTAAATGCTACAATACCAAGCATTGCGGCGAAGTGTCGCAGGCCCTAAGGCTCCGCCAACCCCGTTATTATGGACACTTGACGTGACGATCGTGGAGGACCGGCCGCTAGCCGGACATGAGGCAGCCCGCCGGGCAATGGTCGAAAGCCAGCTGCGCACGAGCGGCGTCAACGCCGATTGGCTGCTGCGCCGCATGAGCGAGGTCGCCCGCGAACAGTTCGTACCGGCCGCCGCCAGCAGCTACGCCTATATCGACCGCGCCATCGCGATCGACGGCACCCACCACCTCGCCGCGCCTGTGGTTCAGGGCATGATGCTGCAGGAAGCGCAGCCTACCAAGGACGACAAGGTCCTGCTGGTCGATTGCGGCAGCGGTTACCTGGCAGAACTGGTGCGGCCGCTGGTCGGCTCGCTCGAAGTGCTTTCACCCAGCGAAGCCGTCGCCAAGGCTCGCAAGGCCGGCGATTTCACGCTCCTTCTCATCGACGGAGCGATCGAGCAGCTGCCCGACTCGCTGGTCGGCCGCCTTGCCGAAGGAGCCCGCGTTGTTACCGGACTGGTCCAGAACGGCATTTCCCGCCTCGCCATCGGCCGCAAGGCCGCAGGTGAAGTCGCGCTTTTCCCACTCGCCGAACTCGGCATCCCGTCCTTGCCGGAATTCGCGGCACCAAAGGGCTGGCGTTTCTGAGATGGGAATGAAGGCTTTACGCACCCTCCTGGCGGTCGGCGTCTGCTTCGCTGCGCTTCCCGCACAGGCGGAAACGCTCAAGGAAGCCTTGGCCAAGGCCTATGAGTCGAACCCCACGCTTGAGGCAGCGCGCGCCAACCAGCGCGCGACTGACGAGAATGTGCCGATCGAGCGCGCCGATTCGCTTCCCTCGCTGAGCGCCAACGGCGGCATCAACGAGTTCCCATACGACAGCAGCGACCTTGCCAGCGCCCAGCGCCAGGCAACCGCGGCGATTACCCTCGGCGTGCCGGTCTATGCCGGCGGTGGGGTCAAGAACGGCATCCGTGCGGCGGAGACCCGCGTGGTTGCGGGCCAGGCCGACTTGCGCGGTACCGAAAGCCAGGTCTTCAGCCAGGTCGTCGCCGCCTACATGGACGTGGTCCAGAACGAAGCGCTGGTCGGCCTGGCCTCCAACAACGTCCAGGTCCTCAACGTCAACCTCCAGGCGACGAGCGACCGTTTCGAGATCGGCGATCTCACTCGCACCGACGTCGCTCAATCGCAGTCGCGCCTGTCGCTGGCTCGCGGCGACCTGGAAGCCTCGCGCGCGAACCTGATCCGGGCGCGCGAAAATTACATCGCCTTGGTGGGCGAAGCTCCGAACGACCTGCAGCCCCCGCCGCCGCTGCCGGGCCTCCCGGCGGCTCCGGACGATGCGGTCGATATCGCGCTACAGAACAATCCGGACCTGCTCGCCGCGCAGGAACGCGCCAAGGCCGCTGGTTTGGATGTCCGTGTCGCCAGCGCCTCGCGTTTGCCGCGGGTGGATGTCAACGCCAACGGCAATTACGCCAATTACCTCAACTCTCTGCCCGAAGCGCTGCAGGACCTGACGCCGAACTCGAATAGCGGCGCCACCTTAGGCGTACGCGCCACGGTGCCGCTCTACCAGGGCGGTCGGCCGGCGGCGCTGCGCAGGCAGGCCCAGGCGCGTGAATCCGTCGCGCTTGAGAACATCGTGGCGACCGAGCGCGACCTGATTGCTCAGGTCCGCGCTGCCTATTCGAGCTGGCGCGCTGCGAACGAGATCATCGCGTCGAGCCAGACCGCGGTCGAAGCCGCTGCGCTCAGCCTCGAAGGCGTGCGGGCGGAAAACACCGTCGGCAACCGCACGATTCTCGACATCCTCGACGCGCAGCAGGAACACCTGCGGGCGCAGGTCCAACTCGTGACCGCGCGGCGCAACGCCTACGTCGCAGGGTTCACCCTGCTCGCCGCCATGGGCCGCGCCGAAGCGCGCGATCTGGGCCTCGACGAGCTGGGCATGCTCTACGATCCGGCAGTCAACTACGAGCGCGTCCGCCGTAACGCCTGGGATTGGAGCGACGATCCTGCGCCGGTGACTCAGTCGACCCGCACCGTTGACATCCCCGCGCAGGACGCGGAAATTCCGCCTCAGCAAGCGGTCGAATAACGGGGCAAGTATGCGGCACGAAGGCGAACCCTCGGTCGAAGAGATTCTGGCTTCCATCAAGAAGGTGATTGCGCGCGACAATCGCGAAGCCCTCCAGGCTGAGCGCCGTCGACGCGAGAACGCGGGCATTGCACTGACGCCGGCCCAACCCGGGGAAGCGTTCGAAGCCGAAGAGGAAATCCTCGAGCTCGGCGAAGCGGTCGAACTGGCCAGTCCTGCAAAGCCCAAAGGCCCGGAAGCCGATCGGCTGATGACGGAGGGCACCGCCCGTTCGATGCGTGAATCGCTCGAAGCGCTGGCGATGATTGCAGAGCCCGGTGTGCCGCCGCAAATCGTTCGTTCAGGGGAAACTTCGCTCGAAGGGCTTACCCGCGACTTGCTGCGGCCGATGCTGGCCGAATGGCTCGAACGCAATCTTCCCGAGATGGTCGAACGGCTGGTCAAGGCCGAGATCGCACGGATCGCCGGCAAGAAGGGCTGATTGCCCGTGCCGTTCAAGGCACGCCTCAATCGTTCTCAAGATGACTGACATCCCACCCGCCAACCTGGCCCAGGCCGAACGCGCCCTCGCGGCCATCGGTGGCGACGCCATCAAGCGCCAGATATTCCTGTGCGCGATGTCGGAGAAGCAGGCCTGCTGCCGGCGTGAAGTGGGCGAAGCCTCTTGGAACTATCTCAAGCGCCGGTTGCGCGAGTTGGGCCTGGTGGGGGCAGGGGGCGTTCAGCGGACCAAGGCCGACTGTCTGCAGATCTGCGAGGCGGGCCCGATCGCCGTCGTGTGGCCGGACGGCGTCTGGTACCATTCCTGCACCGAAGCGGTGCTCGAACGCGTGATCCAGGAACACCTGATCGGCGGCGTGCCCGTCGAAGACTACCGCTTGCGGCCGTCGGCCTGATCGCGGTCCTGCGCATCGGACACCGATTCATCGTGCCCGGTGCCGCTTGAAAGAAACACCAGCCCCATCAGCGCCGACATCAACAGCACGGCAAACCCCACACCGAGCGCCGTAGCTATGTACAGGTGAATCGAGGGCATGCCTGAGGTCAGGTAGACCCAGCCAAGTGCCACCACCACCACCACCAGGGTGAAGGCGAACATCCACTTCATCAACCGCTTGTACCGCGCCCAGGCATGGGCGGACAGGCCGGGATCGTCGAGCGGTGAACGTTTGGTCATGCAGATCACATGGTCCCTGGGACCCTGCTTGGCAACGCAGGACCTCCGCGATTTGGCCAAGCCCTTGTTTCATGTCATGTTACCCTTCCAAGAAGGGAGAGTCGCCATGACTATTGCCCGAGTGATCGCTGGACGGAACCAGCAGATCATCGATTGCTCGCCGGAGGAAACCGTGCGCACGGCGGCCGAGCGGCTGGCCGAACACCGGATCGGCGCCATGCCTGTGGTTACGGGCGGGCAGGTTGACGGGATCTTTTCGGAACGTGACCTGCTCTACTGCATAGCCAAGCACGGTGCCTCTGCGCTCGACCTCAAGGTGAGCGAGGTGATGACCGCGCCACCCATCGCGGCGGAACCTACGACTGACGTTCTCGACGCGCTCGAAGTCATGACCTTGCGCCGGATCCGTCACTTGCCAGTGCTCGACGGCGAACATCTGGCGGCCTTCATTTCGATCGGTGACTTGGTGAAATACCGCCTTGAGCTGGTCGAAAGCGAGGCCAACGCCATGCGCGATTACATTCGTACCGCTTGAGCCGGAGCGGGGGTGTCCCTACATGCCTGCCATGGCCCAGGCTCTCACTCTCACGCAAGCCGCCGCGAACCGCGTCGGCGCCATCGCTCGCAAGCAGGGCCGCGAGGCCATTCTGCGCCTGTCGGTGGAGGGTGGTGGCTGTTCCGGGTTCCAGTACAAGTTCGACCTGACCGACGAGGCCGAGGCCGAGGACATGATCAGCGAAACCGAAGGCGTGAAGCTGGTGGTTGACCCGATCAGCCTTGAGCTTGTGGCCGGCAGCGTGGTCGATTTCGTCGAATCGCTCGGTGGAGCGGCCTTCAAGGTCGAAAATCCTAACGCTGCCGCCGGTTGCGGTTGCGGTTCCAGTTTCGGAATCTAAAGTCCGCCCCGTGCGGATAGCCAGCTTCAACATCAACGGCGTTAAAGCGCGCCTGCCTCGTTTGCTCGAATGGCTGGAGGAAACTCGGCCTGCCGTCGCTTGTCTGCAGGAAGTGAAGAGCCAGGAAGAAGGCTTCCCCTTCGAAGAGTTCGAGAAGATCGGCTATCACGCGATCTGCCACGGCCAGAAGGGCTTCAATGGCGTGGCGATCCTGGCCGACGGGGTGGCACCGGTTGAAAGCGGACGCGGGCTTCCCGGCGATCCTGAGGACGAACAAGCCCGCTTCATCGAAGCGGATGTGCGCGGGGTGCGGGTGGTCAATCTCTACCTGCCTAACGGCAATCCGCAGCCGGGGCCCAAGTTCGATTACAAGATCGCCTGGATGGAACGCTTGCGCACTCGCCTTGGCGAGCTGCTCGAGAGCGAAATGCCGGTCGTGGTCGTGGGCGATTTCAACGTCATTCCCGAAGACAAGGACGTGTTCTCGGTGCGGGCCATGGCCAACGACGCGCTGATGCAGCCTGCTTCGCGCGATGCTTACGCGCGGCTCCTCAACGACGGTTGGACCGATGCGATCGACACGCTCAATCCGCGTGGCGGGGTGTGGACCTTTTGGGACTACCAGGCCGGCGCCTGGCAGCGCGATCACGGCTTCCGGATCGACCACCTGCTGCTTTCACCGCAAGCGGCGGACCGGATGACCGCGGCGGGCGTGGACAAGGCCTATCGCGGGCGCGAAAAGGCCAGCGACCACGCGCCGGTTTGGGTCGAGATCAGGGACTAAGCCCTTAAATCAGCGGTAAAAGATGTGCGTGTCGATGCGGGCAAGCTGCTGCTTGCGGTTGGCCCAGCCCGGACGAACGTAAGTGGCGTGGAAGAACATGGCGTTGTCGGCAACGCACTTCCACAGGCCCTGGTGAGCGATCTGGGCGACGGCCTTGGCCTTGCGCCACGCAGCGGAGCTCTCATCGGCCTGCGGGATGCGTCCGGCGCGCACGAACGAGAACTGGGCGCGCTGGGTGATGACCGAGCAGTAGTCGCTCGGGTAGAGGCCCGAGGTCGAGCGGTTGATGACCACTTTGGCCACCGCCAGCTGGCCGTCGAGCGGCTCTCCACGGGCTTCGAAATAAACGGCCTCGGCAAGGCACTTCATGTCGGCGGAAAGCTCGGCATCGATCGGCATGTCGCCGACGAGCTCCTGGAGCGAGGTGGCCTGGCGATAACGCGCAGCGGCCTCTTCACCGAATTCCTGAACGTCGAGCGGCTGATCCGCATCGCTCGCGACGAACCGCGGTTCGTCGGCCGCGGGCGCTTGCGCCACAACGGCAACTGCATCCTGGAGAGGAAGGCTACCTTCCTGGGCCCAGGCCCCCGTGCTGCCGGCGCCAAACATGGCAACAAAACCGGCTATGGCCGTGAGCATGGCTCCGGCCCCAAAAGTCTTCGACATTGAAAACAAAACTTAAGGCGGTGAGTGCCCCGACGCAGGCCCGTGGAATGCAATTACGAACGACCCGTAACCCCGCGATCCATCTGCAGCCTGCCGGCCACTCCCCGTCTGCGCGCTGGTTCGCACGGCATCATTGCCGTGCGCTAAACCGCCTACGCTGTGGGAAGTCGAGGGTCAGATAGCCAATCGCGCCACGTCAGCAACGTGCGGATCCCGCCAAAGCGATGAAGCGTTCTCCATCCGCGATGTCCAGTTCCACAATCCAGAGATCGCTGTCCTGCCGCTTCCGGCGGTCGCAATAATCCCAGAATTCCTGTGCGTTTTCAGGTTCTTGTGTGCGATTCAGCGTCCAGGCACGGGTGCCGTCGGGCTGGGGCATGCGTTCATATGCTTTAGCGGGGGAGCCGCGCGCGCAACAAACGACAAGCAAAGTACCGGCGTCGCGTTCGCCCTTGGCGATAACGGTAGCGAAGCCGCCCGCGGCCTCGACGGACCGAATCAATCCGGAAACTTCGATATGAGCGGGAAGCCGGCCCTCCATCGAATCACCTTTCGGCCCGATATCCGGGCAGGCTCGACAGCGGAATGTGCGATCGCATGAAGGTTCCGGTGCCGCGGCCGATCTCTTCGCCTTCGGCATCGATGAGGTGAGCGTCGGCGATGAACACCCGGCGTCGCCCGCTAACCCAGCGGCCCTCGGCGATCACTTCGCCGCCACGGACGGGCTTGGTGAAGAGCAGGTTGAAGCCGGTGGTCAGCAGGAAGCGGTCGGTGACCATCGAGTTCGCCGCGTAGAACGCCGCGTCGTCGAGCATCTTGAAGTAGATCGTGCCATGCGCCGCGCCGGCCGCATGGAAATGCCGCTCGTCGACGGTGAAGCGGATCCGCGAATGGCCTTCGCCCAGGATCTCCAACCGGGATTCGAACAGCCGGTTCACCGGCGCCGCAGCATAGAGGGATTCGAGCGCGCGATAGTGGACGTCGGCGCCGCTGGCTCCGGCTATGTCGGGCACGTCAGGCGGCGTCGCGGTCCGTGGCATTGGTCAACAAGCCATAGAGCGCTTCCTCGTCGGGCGCGTCACTCAGGGCTTCGTGAACCCGCTCGTCACGCATCAGGCGCGAGATCGCGGCGAGGGCGTGAAGGTGCGTCGCACCGCTGTTCTCGGGCGAGAGCAGGCCGATCACGAGATCGACGGGCAAGCCGTCGGCCGAAGCGAAATCCGCCGGGTGGCGCAGTTTCAGCAGTGCCGCCACCGGACGCGTGACGCCCGGAAAACGCGCATGCGGAATCGCCACGCCGCGGCCGAAGCCGGTGCTGCCCAGCTTTTCGCGCTCGTCGAGCTGCTCGAGCACCTGGCCAGCATCGAGCCCCCAACTGCGGGCAAAAACGTCGCTTAGCTGTTCGAGGATCGACTGCTTATCTGACGCATCGACGAAGGCGATCGCTTCGGGCTTGATCGAAAACAAGGGACTCATGTCTCGGCTTCTCTGGTTCACACTCTGATTCGCGCCGCTTCGCGCGGGTTTTTAGCCCGCGCGTATCCACTTGATTTCAAGAAGAAATAGGGCAGCGTCGTCGGCCTTTCCTTAGGTCATAGGCCGGGTTCAGGTGGGCTCGACCCAACCGATCGAACCATCATTCCGGCGGTACACCATATTATGTCGCCCCGTTCCAGCATTTTTGAAGAACAGTGCGTTGGTGTGTCTCAAATCGAGAAGCATGACCGCGTCGGAAACGCTGACTTCGGGTATATCAACTCGAGTTTCCGCGATGACCGGCGGCGCGTCCGTTATTTCCTCTGCTTCCGGTTCTTCAGCCGCAAAGACTGTGTAGGCAGCCTCTTCTGCCAGCGCCGCATGAGTGGCCTGCTCATGGCGGTCCTTGAGCCGACGCTTATAGCGGCGCAGCTGTTTTTCGACCTTTTCGGCCGCCTGGTCGAACGCCAGGTGAGCATCTTGTGCCTGGCCATGACTTTTGAGGATCAGGCCCTGATTGGCGTGGAGAACAATGTCACAGGCAAAAGCCCCGGCCGGGGCCTTTCCGAAGGTGACGGTCGATGAAAGTGCGCGATCGAAATACTTCTGACTGATCGCAACAAGTCGATCCGAAGCGTGATCCTGAAGAGCCGAGCCGGTATCCATCTGGTGACCGGACACTCGAATGTCCATGAGTGGGGAACTCCTACTGGTTTTCGTACCTAGCCGGACAATGAGGCGACTCTAGAATCAACCCGTCCAGCCCACTGAGTCAAACGATTCCAGAAAGGCTTTGTGCCGGGCGAGCTCTTCAGAACTCGCAGAATGGGGCCGCGCCGGACGGAATTCGCGTTGGCGCGGACGAAATGCAGTGACCTCGACCACGGCAGTTGCGACCTCTGCCGCCAAGGCCAGGCCGATCTGCCGGCCCCCGGTCAGCTCGACATAGACCTGAGCCAGAAGCTCGGCATCGAGCAGCGCCCCGTGGAGCACGCGGTGACTGCGGTCGACACCATAACGAGCGCAGAGCGCATCGAGCGAGTGCTTGGCTCCGGGATGACGGCGACGGGCGATCGCGAGCGTGTCGATCATCCGGTCCAGCCCCACGTCCGTGTGGCCGCACACGCTGAGCTCGTAGTTGAGGAAGCCGAAATCGAACTGCGCGTTGTGCGCGACCAGCGGCGCATCGCCGAGGAATTCGAGCAATTCGACGACATGTTCGCGGAAACGCGGCTTGTCGGCGAGGAACGAGTCCGACAGCCCGTGCACCTGCTCGGCCGCGAGAGGCATTGAGCGGTCCGGATTGAAGTAGGCGTGGAAGGTGCGGCCTGTCGGCACGCGGTTGACCAGCTCGATGCAGCCGATCTCCACCATCCTGTCACCGCTTTGGGGGTCGAGCCCGGTAGTTTCGGTGTCGAACACGATCTCGCGCATGCAGGACATATCGACTGCGGGCCTGCCGCTGACAAGGGCTGCGCGGATCAGCCGGCGAGCTTGTCCACCAGCCGGGCGACTGCGGCGCGGGTCTCCTCCAGCGAAAGCCCGGTGTCGATCACGTGATCCGTCCGCGCTCGTTTTTCGGCATCAGGCATTTGCAGCGAGAGGATGGTGGCGAAGCGTTCCGCCGTCATTCCCGGCCGCGCGAGAACGCGGGCACGTTGCACTTCTGGCGGAGCCGAGACGACGACCACGGCATCGACTTCCTCGACACCGCCTTTCTCGAACAACAGGGGGATATCGAACACCACCAGCCGCTCTCCAGCATGCTCGAGCAGGAATTCCTTGCGGGCTGCGCGGACCGCTGGATGGACGATCGCCTCGAGCCGGGCGAGGGCGGCAGGGTTGTCGAACACTTCCTTGCCGAGCGCCTCCCGGTCGATTCCCTGGGGACCGGTGGTCCCGGCGAAAGCGGCCTCGATCGGCGCCACAAGATCGCCACCAGGGCCTTGCAAGCGGCGCACAACGGCATCGGCGTCGAAGACCGGGACGCCCAGTTCTTCGAACATCGCCGCAACGGTCGATTTGCCCATCCCGATCGAGCCGGTGAGCCCGAGGATGACCGGCCGGGTCATGCGGCGAGCAAGGCTCGCAGTTCGCGATCGGCATCGCGCGGCGGAGATTCGCCAAAGAACTTCTCGAACGCCGCCGCAGCCTGGCCAATCAGCATCGAAAGGCCATCGACCGTGCGGAATCCAGCAGCCCTGGCTTGCTGGAGCAGCGGTGTGTCGGCGGGATGAGTCACGATGTCGTAGACCACGCTCCCCGGTGGGGCGTGACTGAAGTCGAAGGCCAGTGACGGCTGGCCAGCCATGCCGAGCGGGCTGGCATTGACGATCACATCGAAGCAGCCGACGCGGTCGTCGAACGCGAAGTCGGTCGGGTCGGCGAAATGGGCGATGTCGACCGCATGGTGCTCGCCACCGGGATCGAGCTCATCGAGCAAGGCCCGGGCCTTGTCCGGATCGCGCCCGGCGAGCACGATCACGAGATTCTCGGCCGCCAGCGCGGCGACAATTGCCCTGGCCGCGCCGCCGGTACCCAGCACTCGGGCCATGCGGAACAAGTGCTCGTTGGCGAGCAAGGGGCGCAGCGGTTCGAGGAATCCGGCAGCGTCGGTATTGTGCCCGGTCAGGGTGCCGTCGGCTTCATGGACGATGGTGTTCACCGCCCCGATCCGCTCTGCCAAGGGATCGAGCCGGTCGAGGTGGGGCATGACCGCCTGCTTGTGCGGCATGGTCACGTTGCACCCGCGCCAGGCAGGATCGGCGCGCCGCCCAGCGAGGTAGGGTCCGACTTCTTCGGAGCGCACCAGGTTCGCGCGATAGTCGGCATCAATACCGAGCTTGCCGAGCCAGAACCCATGGATCGCCGGTGACTTTGACTGGGCGATCGGATCGCCGATCACCTCAGCATAAGCCCGGGTCACGCAGGCAGTTCCGCCATCTCCCGCAAGGCGCCGAGGACCGGCAGGAGTGGCATGCCGAGAACGGTGAAGTGATCGCCCTCGATGCTTTCGAACAACTGCACGCCGAGCGCCTCGATGCGGAACACGCCGACGCACTGGCCGACTTCGGGCCATTCGGCCGTGAGATACTTGTCGATGAAGTCTTCGGACAGTTCGCGCACCTTGAGCGTCGCGACCGAGACATGGCGCCACACGATGACGCCGTTGATGGCCAGGGCCGCCGCCGAATGGAGCTGCATCGTCCGGCCGGAGAAGAACCGCAAATGCTCGGCCGCCTGTGCCCGGCTGGTCGGCTTGCTGAACCGCTGCCCGTCGACCGTGAGCACGGAATCGCTGCCCAGGACCGGCCGACCGCTTCCTTCGACCGACAGCGCCTTGGCTTCGGCCAGCGCCAGCGCAATCTCGTCCCCGCCGGCATTCTCCATGCCGGATTCGAGCGAACGCTCGTCGATGGCCGCGGGCCGGACTTCGAACTCGACGCCGGCGGCGCCAAGCATCGCCCTGCGCGACGCACTCTTCGAGGCGAGAACTATTCCAGTCATATCGACCCACTCATATCGGTTTTGTCCCGGCTCCGGCCATCCCGGCCCGCGCCCTGCGTTCGTTGAAAAGCTTGATCACGGCCGCTGCCGTCTCTTCAATCGAACGGCGAGTGACGTCAATCACCGGCCACCCATTATCGGCGAACATGCGCCGAGCAAATGCCACTTCGCGTTCGACCCGCTCTTCATCCACATACGCGGTCTCGGTCTTTTCGTTGAGCGAAAGCAGGCGATTGCGCCGGATTTCCACCAACCGCCGCGGGGCCGTGGTCAAGCCGACCACCATCGGATGCTGTAACTGGAACAGCGACGCGGGCGGCGGGCTTTCGACCACCAGCGGTATATTGGCGACCTTGAAGCCGCGATTGGCGAGATAGATGCTGGTCGGAGTCTTCGAGCTGCGCGACACCCCGGCAAGGACGATGTCGGCCTGTTCCCAGTCTTCCGCAGCGATCCCGTCGTCATGCGCGATGGTGAACTGGATCGCATCGACGCGGGCGAAATAGGCATCGTCCATCATATGCTGGCGGCCCGGTCGGCCCTTGGCCTCTTCACCAAGGCGATCCTCGAGCGCGGCGGTCACCGTGTCGAGCGGCGCGACATGCGGCAGGCCAAGCGCCCTGCACCGCTCTTCCAGTCGGCGGCGGGTATCGTCATTGACCAGGGTATAGAGCACCAGGCCAGGATGCGTGGACAGTTCCTCGACGATCCGATCGAGATGCTGCATCGAACGCACCATCGGCCAGAAATGGCGGATCACCTCGGCATCGTCGAATTGCGCCAGCGCCGCATTGGTGATCATCTCCAGCGTCTCGCCGGTCGAGTCCGAGAGGAGATGAAGATGGAGCAGGGTCATGTGGACAAGTCCCGGCATAAACCACGGGAGGGACTGCCGGACAAGTTCGGCAAAGAATTCCACCCCCATTACCCGCTGATTCGGACACGGTTGGGTCAACAGGCCGCAGGATCTATCGACAGGCTGGGGATAGCGTGGAGAACCAGAACTTGACGCGGACCTGTGCGGATTCGCCACTGCGCCAAACTCTGTTCAACTCGGGATAAATCGGGCAAGGGGCCGCCATCCCCGATATCCACAGGGCCAACAGAGTCCTGAATCCTATTTAAAAATATATATTTATTGGATTGGACCCTTTGAATGCCCGGTCTTCTGCTCGATACTCTGCGCGGACAATCAGGCTCCCAGCGGCCGGTTTGGCTCATGCGCCAGGCGGGGCGCTACTTGCCCGAATACCGGGCGCTCAGGGCTGAGAAGGGTGGTTTTCTTGAACTGGTCAACGACAGCGAGGCGGCTGCAGAAGTCACGATCCAGCCGATCCGTCGCTTCGGCTTCGACGGGGCGATCCTGTTTTCCGACATCCTGGTGATTCCGCATGCCCTGGGTCAGAACCTGGCGTTCCTGGCGGGCGAAGGTCCCCATCTCTCGCCGCGCTTGGTCGATGCCACGCTGGCTTCGCTGACGGCGGCGCCGGAGCGGCTCGACCCGATCTATCGCACCGTTCGGCTGGTGCGCGAGCAGCTTGGGCCGGAAACGACCTTGCTGGGCTTCGCTGGAAGCCCGTGGACGGTCGCTACGTACATGATCGCTGGTGAGGGGAGCCGGGACCAGCAGGCCTCGCGGACGCTGGCTTACCGGGATCCTGCGGCGCTCCAGGCGATCCTCGACGCGATCGTGGCGGCGAGCATCGAGTATCTCTCGGGGCAGATCGAAGCGGGTGCCGAGGCCGTGCAACTGTTCGATAGCTGGGCGGGCAGTCTTGCGCCGAGCGAGTTCGAACGCTGGGTCATTGCCCCCAACGCGGCCATCGTCACGGAGATTCATCGCCGCCATCCGGGCGTGCCGGTGATCGGCTTTCCGAAGGGTGCCGGCGAAAAGCTCCCAGCCTATGCCCGCGAGACTGGTGTCGATGCGCTTGGTCTCGATGAGACGATCGATCCGGTGTGGGCGGACAAGACCCTTCCGGCAAATCTGCCGGTGCAGGGTAATCTCGATCCGTTGCAATTGCTTGCCGGCGGTGACGGGCTGGATACTGCGGCAATCCGTGTGCTTGAAGCCTTCTCCGGCCGTCCGCATGTGTTCAACCTCGGCCACGGGATCGACAAGGAAACCCCGATCGCCCACGTCGAACGTCTGCTCTCCACCGTCCGCAACTGGCAGGGGTGACGGGCGGCGTTCCCGACAGTAGACCGAACCCATGCACGACCTGCTCGCAACCCTGTACTACTGGCTCAAGGCCGGCCACATCATCTTCGTGATCTTCTGGATGGCCGGGCTGTTCATGCTGCCCAGGCTGTTCGTCTACCACCAGGAAGCGGCGCCGGATTCGCCTGAGAACGCAGCGTGGATCGATCGCGAGCGCAAGCTGCTCAAGATCATCCTCATGCCCTCGATCGTCGTCGTGTGGGTTCTGGGCCTGCTGCTGGCCTATGCGACCGGGGCCTGGAGCCAGGGATGGTTCCACGCCAAGCTGCTACTGGTGCTCGGCCTGTCGGGCTATCATGGCTACCTGAGCGCTTACGCCGGCAAGCTGGCGCGTGGCGAGCGGACCCTGACCGGCAAACAGCTGCGCCTGCTCAACGAGGTGCCAGGCATCGCCGTGGCGCTGATCGTCGTCCTGGTGATCATCAAACCGTTCTGAGAAAACGACGAGCAGTTCATCTCGCTCGTTTCTATGAATTGACGCCTTCGCGGCGAACCCATATCTGTCTCCTCACCGGCTGAGGCCGCCGTTCCGAGCGGCCGGGTCTTGCTTTCTCCAAGCCCAAAACGACCTGCCGGCTCCCATCTGAATACTGGAATACCATCATGCATCTGAAAGAACTTAAGAAAAGGGCGCCGGCCGAATTGGTCGAAATGGCCGAAGAACTCGGCGTCGAAGGCGCCTCTACCATGCGCCGGCAGGACCTCATGTTCGGCATCCTCAAGGAAGTGGCCGAAGACGGCGAGGAAATCGTCGGTCAGGGCACGATCGAGGTGCTGCAGGACGGCTTCGGCTTCCTCCGCAGCCCCGAAGCGAACTACCTCGCCGGCCCAGACGATATCTACGTTTCGCCGAACCAGGTCCGCAAATGGGGCCTGCGCACTGGTGATACCGTCGAAGGTGAGATCCGCGCCCCCAAGGATGGGGAGCGCTATTTTGCCCTCACGACGCTCAAGAGCGTCAATTACGATGATCCCGATGCCGTGCGTCACCGGACCAACTTCGACAACCTGACGCCGCTCTATCCGGACGAGCGCCTCAACCTCGACACCACCGATCCGACGGTCAAGGACAAGTCGGCCCGAGTGATCGATCTCATCAGTCCGCAGGGCAAGGGCCAGCGCGCCCTGATCGTGGCGCCGCCGCGTACCGGTAAGACGGTGCTGCTCCAGAACATCGCCAAGGCAATCACCGACAACCACCCGGAAGTGTTCCTGATCGTCCTCCTGGTCGACGAACGTCCGGAAGAAGTCACCGACATGCAGCGTTCGGTGAAAGGCGAGGTCATTTCCTCGACTTTCGACGAACCTGCCACGCGCCACGTGCAAGTCGCTGAAATGGTGATCGAAAAGGCCAAGCGCCTGGTCGAACACAAGAAGGACGTGGTGATCCTGCTCGACTCGATCACTCGCCTTGGCCGCGCCTACAACACCGTGGTGCCGAGCTCGGGCAAGGTCCTCACCGGCGGTGTCGACGCCAACGCCCTGCAGCGCCCGAAGCGCTTCTTCGGCGCGGCGCGCAACATCGAAGAGGGCGGCTCGCTCTCGATCATCGCCACCGCGCTGATCGATACCGGGAGCCGCATGGACGAGGTCATCTTCGAAGAGTTCAAGGGCACCGGTAACTCGGAAATCGTCCTCGATCGCAAGGTCTCCGACAAGCGCATCTTCCCCTCGCTCGATGTCGGCAAGTCCGGCACCCGCAAGGAAGAGCTGCTGGTAGGCAAGGACCAGCTCAGCAAGATGTGGGTCCTGCGCCGCATCCTGATGCAGATGGGCACGGTCGACGCGATGGAATTCCTTCTCGACAAGATGAAGGACTCCAAGTCCAACGAGGACTTCTTCGCAACGATGAACCAGTAAGCGGGCGGGGTCTCAGACCCCGCTTAGCTCACTTATCAGTGCTTCCGGATCGGGTGACTGTGCCAGCCACACCGGTCCGGAGCGCTTTTTGCGTTTGGTCTCGATGATCGGATCGTAGGCCGCATCGCCGCCGCCTTTGTTGAGTTGCAGCTTGCGGGTGATGAGGTCGCCGTTGAGCAGGTTCCAGCTCAGCTCAAACCCATCGTGTGCGTAAGTGCGGCTGTAGAGGGTGGCGTCGAGGCCGATCAGGCGCATGCGCAAACTCTTGTCGTCGAAGCGGTAGCGATAGGTCGATCCAACGGCGGTCGTGCCGCCGGTCAGGTCCTCGAACAGCAGTACGCCGCGTTTGATCGAAAGTTCGCCGGAGCCGAGCGGAATGGTGTCGAGTTCGAGGGATTCACTGCCGCCGTTGGTCAGATTGACGATCAGTTCGCGCTTTTCCTCGGTGCGGGCGAGATAGGCGATGTCGGCGTTACCGTCGCCGTCGAGGTCGCCGTCAATCCGTGCTTCGAGTTCCTCGCCCTGGCCAAGTACCGGCTCGAGCGCGAGGCAAGGTTGTGCCGCGATATCGGCCAGGAGCGCGGCCGCTAATCCCCATCGACGCATGTGGCCCCCCATGGCCTCGAGCTAACCTAGATGATCGGCAAAGAACGCCGCGGTTCGGCTGTCCGCCAGTTCGGCGCCCCGGTCGTCGCGCCGCTTGCCCATTTCGGTAGCGAAGCCGTGGTCGAGGCCGGGATAGTCATGCAGCGTGACTTTCGGATGATCGTCGAGCCCCTCGTGCATCGCTTGCTGTACCGGAGGTGGGACGAAGCCATCGTTACCCGCGATGTGCAGCATCAGCGGCCTGGCGATCGCGTGCTTCTCTCGCAGCAGACCATCCACGCCGACCGCGTAGTACCCGACCGTGGCGTCGGCATCGGTGCGGGCCGCGACCATGAAGGCAAGTCGCCCGCCGAGGCAGTAGCCGACGGCGCCGACCTTGGACACGCCGAGAGCCTCGCGCGCATGGCGGATGGTCGCCTCGATATCCGCGACGCCCTGGTCCTGGTCGAACTGTCCCATAAGCTCGATCGCGCGCTTGAATTCTGCCTCAACGTCGGGATCCAGTTCGACCCCCGGCTCGATCCGCCAGAACAAGTCCGGTGCCAGCGCAAGGTAGCCGGCTTCGGCCAGGCGGTCGCATTTGCGGCGGATTCCGGGGTTCACCCCGAATATCTCCTGGATAACCACGATCGCGCCACGCGGCGTGCCTGAGGGCTGGGCGCAATAGGCGGAGAAGCTTCCGTCATGCTGCAGGGTGGAAATGCTGACTGTCTTGCTCATATAAGATACCTCCCCGCGTGCGCCGGCCATTATGCCGACGATACGCCGCTCACCCAAGCGCGTTCCGCCAGACGGCGCGCTGCGACGAAAGGCCATCTCCGGTGAAGGTTCATGTCGAGATCGATTGCACGCCCGAGGAAGCCCGCCGTTTCATGGGTTTGCCCGACGTGGAGAAGGCCAATGCCGTCTACGTCGACGCTTTCGCCAAGGCGATGCAGGGCGCAGCCAACACCGACCAGTTGCGCGATTACGCCAAGCAGCTCGCGCCGATGGGGCAGATGGGATTGAAAATGTTCGAGAACTTCGTCGAAAATGCACGCAAGGCCAGCGAACGGCCGGTGGTCGATCCCGATAAGCCGGACGCCTGATCGGCCGCTCCATGGAAACCATCTTCGCCCTTTCCAGCGGCTCCCCGCCTGCAGGGATCGCGGTCGTCCGCGTAAGTGGGGCGAATGCAGCGCTGGCGCTGGAAAAACTGGCGGGGCGCCTGCCGCCACCGCGGCGAGCAAGCCGCGCGACCTTGCGCGGGGCAGCGGGGGAGTTGCTCGACGACGGACTTGTGCTGTGGTTCCCCGGTCCGAACACCGCGACCGGAGAGGACCTGGGCGAGTTCCACTTGCACGGTGGACGGGCCGTGGTTGCTGCCATCGAGGAAGCTCTCTCGGGCTTGCCGGGGTTGCGCCGGGCCGAACCCGGCGAATTCACGCGCCGGGCCTTTGCCAATGGCCGGATCGACCTCGCGGAAGCGGAAGGGCTCGCCGATTTGCTGTCGGCGGAAACTGAACTGCAACGTCGGGCCGCCATTGGCATGGCCGGTGGCGCGCTATCGCGTCGAGTTGAGGAATGGCGCGTTCTCGTCCTGGGACTGTCGGCGCAGTTAGAGGCGGTTCTGGACTTCGAGGACGAGGGCGATGTCGGCCTGCTTCCCGCGACCTTCGGCAACGCGATCAAGGCATTGGCTGATGAGATCGGAGAGGCCTTGTCCGCTCCTTCTGCCGAGACTTTGCGCGAAGGCTTTCGAGTTGCTCTCGCTGGCCCACCGAACGCAGGAAAATCTACTCTTTTCAATGCATTGAGTGAGAGCGAAGCAGCCATCACCACGCCGATCGCGGGGACCACGCGTGATGTGCTCGTGCGTCCAGTGGCGCTTGGTGGGATTCCTTTCAGCTTCGTCGATATGGCGGGGTTGCGGGACGAGAGTCTTGATCCGGTGGAGGCCATCGGTATCGAGCGCGCTCAACTCGAGATCGAGCGAGCCGATCTGGTCCTCTGGCTTGGTCCCGAGGGTGAGGGGCCTGTGGGTTCCTGGGAAATCGAGGCTCAGTGTGATCGCCACGGGCACGCAGCCAAGGCTAAGCCGCGCCATCGTGTTTCAGCCGTAACGGGTGAGAACATCGGTCCGCTCAAGAAGGGCTTGATCGACCAGGCCTACTTGGCAATGCCGAAGCCCGGTGAAACGGCCCTCAACCGCCGGCAACGCTTGCTTCTTGAGGAGGCGGCTGATTCGCTCGGATTAGCATCGGTCGAGACCGACCCCTTGCTTCGGGCTGAAGCGCTGCGCCAGTGTCGCTTGGCCTTCGACCGGCTGGTCGGCCGAAGTTCGACCGAGGACGTGCTCGATGCGCTGTTCGGGCGGTTTTGCATCGGAAAGTAGTTCAGTGTTTCACGTGAAACACTTTTCCGCTTTTGACCCGAGACCCATCGCGGATTAGGGCCGCAAGCATGAGTGCGTTCGATGTCCTGGTGATTGGCGGCGGCCATGCGGGCTGCGAGGCGGCGGCGGTCGCCGCGCGCATGGGTGCGCGCACGGGTCTCGTCTCGTTCGACCTCGATGCCGTCGGTGCCATGAGTTGCAATCCCGCGATCGGGGGGCTGGGCAAAGGCCATCTCGTGCGCGAGGTCGATGCCTTGGATGGACTGATTGGCCGTGCAGCCGACGCCGCGGCGATCCACTACCGGATGCTCAACCGCTCCAAGGGCAGTGCCGTATGGGGTCCTCGGGTTCAGGCCGACCGGCGGTTGTTCAAGGCAGCGGTCCAACAGATGATCGCTCGACAGCCCAATCTGGAAACGATCTCGGGCGAGGCCGCGGGATTGATCGTCGAGGGTGGTCGCGCGCGTGGCATTGAACTGGCCGACGGTCAGCGGATCGAGGCGGCGGCGGTCGTTCTGTGCACCGGTACTTTTCTTGGCGGTACCTTGTTCCGTGGCGAGGAACGGATGACCGGTGGGCGTATCGGTGAGGCTTCAGCTCAGCGGCTGGCGGCCCAGCTGCGTGATGCCGAACTCCCGATGGCCCGGCTCAAGACCGGTACGCCCCCGCGATTGGATGGCCGCACGATCGATTGGGGCCGGCTTGAAGAGCAGGCCTCAGACGCCGATCCCTGGACCATGTCTCCGCTGACCGTCGCGCGCAGCAATCCTCAAGTGTTCTGCGCGATCACCCGGACCAATGCGCGCAGCCACGAGATCATTCGGGAAAATCTTCACCGCTCTCCGCTGTTTACGGGGGCGATAGAAGCGGCCGGGCCCCGTTATTGTCCGTCGATCGAAGACAAGATCCATCGCTTTGGCGACCGCGACGGGCATCAGGTCTTTCTCGAGCCCGAAGGTCTATGCACGCACCTGGTCTATCCTAACGGTGTCAGCACATCGCTGCCGGCGGATGTGCAATTAGGTATGTTGCGAACGATGGAGGGCCTTGAGTGCGTCGAGGTTGTGGTTCCTGGCTATGCCGTCGAATACGACCATATCGATCCGCGGGCACTTGGACAGGACTTGCAGCTTCATGCCATTCCCGGTCTCTATTGCGCCGGCCAGATCAACGGCACTACCGGTTATGAAGAGGCTGCGGCACAAGGGCTTTTCGCCGGTATGCGGGCTGCTGCGTCAGTACTGGGTCGTGAGCCCGTCGCGCTTGATCGCGGCAACAGTTACATGGCCGTGATGATCGATGACCTTACATTGCATGGCGTGAGCGAACCTTATCGCATGCTCACTGCTCGGGCTGAGTATCGCCTGCGGCTCAGGGCGAACAATGCCACTACGCGCTTAACCCCACTGGCCGTGGCGGCAGGGTGCGTGGGTGAGGAAAGACATGAGTGGTTCGTTGAGCGGGAGGCAATTCGGTCTCGTTGGTCAGGTGCGCTTGAGATCGAGGTGAGTTCTTCGGAACTCGCGACCGCTGGCGTTCCTGTTCGGAGGGACGCGGGCCGCAAGAGCCTGGCCGATTGGCTGCGATTTCCCGACGTCCACCTGTCGGGTCTCCGGCCTTGGATCGATGCTGCTCTTGATGCAGGTTCCGAGATCGCGGGCGAGATCGCGGAGGATGCTGCCTACGCGCCCTACCTGGAGCGGCAGGACAGCGAGCTCCGCGAACTTCGGGCAAGCGAGGCTGTATCGCTAGCACCGGACTTTCCTTTCGCTCTGGTCCCAGGGTTATCCAACGAGATGGTTGAACGACTTACGTCGGCGCGGCCCGCTAACTTGGCAGCGGCCGGGAGAGTTCGCGGGATCACGCCAGCGGCACTTGCTGCAGTGCTGGTCTTCGCTCGGCGACAATCATCGGTGGCTGCATGATCCAGGGGGAGGGGGCCGCCCAAGCGTTTTGCGCAGAGCGCACCGACGCGGCAGGCATGGAGCGCTTGCACGCTTTTGCGCGTCTGTTGGCGGAAGAGAATGCGGTGCAGAATCTCGTCTCGACGGCCAGCCTTGATGCGATTTGGCAGCGGCACTTTGCCGATAGCTTGCAGCTCATCGACTATGTTCCACGTGAAACAGGCGCCTGGTTGGACATGGGTAGTGGGGCTGGGTTCCCGGGTCTCGTCCTGGCCGCCACTCGCCCGGACTTGGAGTTGGTTCTAGTCGAATCGCGAAAGCGTAGGTCCGAGTGGCTTAGTCGTGCCTCGGAGGCGTTGGGTCTCCGAAACTGTCGCGTTCTGGGATCCCGTCTCGAAAATGTGGAAACCTTTGAGGCGGGCGTCATTACGGCTCGGGCGTTCGCTCCGCTCGCAAAACTCCTCCAGTTGTCAGCCCGGTTTTCCACACGCAACACAGTGTGGCTGTTGCCGAAGGGGCGTTCGGCGGCGCAAGAACTGGAGACACAGCCGCTTCCAGTGCGAGACATGTTCCACGTGGAACAATCGCAAACCGATGAGGGAGGGGGCATCCTAGTGGGACAAGGGACACCGAAAGTCCGATGATCCGGATCGCGATAGCTAACCAGAAGGGCGGGGTAGGTAAGACCACCACCGCCATCAACATTGCCACGGCAATGGCGGCGGCGGGATGGAAGACCCTCTTGGTCGACCTCGATCCCCAGGGGAACGCGTCCACGGGGCTCGGAATCGAAGGCGCGCGCCGCGAGCTTTCGACCTACGACCTCCTCGTGGATCAGGCGAACGTCGAGGATTGCACGGTTCCGACCAGTATTCCGGGCCTCGATGTCGTCCCTGCGACGGTTGACCTGAGTGGGGCGGAGATCGAGCTGGTCACTGTTGAGAACCGCACCGGACGTCTCGGTGCCGCACTCGCTGGCCATACGCAGCACGACGTTTGTTTCATCGATTGCCCTCCGTCACTCGGGCTGCTGACCCTGAATGCACTGACCGCTGCAGATACCCTGATGGTCCCGCTGCAGTGCGAGTTCTTCGCGCTCGAGGGCTTGAGTCAGCTTTTGACGACGGTCGAGCAGGTCCAGCAGCGATTCAATCCCAACCTCGGGATCATCGGCATCGTGCTGACTATGTTCGACCGGCGGAATCGCTTGACTGACCAGGTCGCGGACGACGTTCGCGAATGCCTGGGCAAGCTGGTGTTCGAAGCCGTCATTCCGCGCAACGTTCGCTTGTCCGAGGCCCCGAGCCACGGCCTTCCGGCCTTGATCTACGACCAGTCCTGCGCGGGCAGCGTCGCCTACATGGCGCTCGCTCGCGAACTTATCGGACGACTGCCTAAAGAGAGGGTTGCCGCATGAGCGCCGAAGAACGCACCGATTCGCGGGCCGTACCCAAGCGCGGCCTCGGCAAAGGGTTGAGCGCCCTGATGGGCGAGATGCGCCGCGAAGAGCCACTCGTGGCTCCGGGGCGTGGCGTGCCAGAAGGTTCGGAAACCTCCGCACCCCTGGAACTGGGCTCTTCCGGGCTCGCGAGCCTTCCAGTTGCTGCCATTGAACCCCATCCGGAACAGCCGCGGCGCCACTTTGATGAGGCGGCACTCGAAGAACTCTCGATCTCGATAGCCAAGCGCGGCGTGATTCAGCCGGTCATTGTGCGACCGCTCGCTGGCGGGCGTTATCAGCTTGTGGCGGGCGAACGCCGTTGGCGGGCAGCGCAGAAGGCGCAACTCCATGAAATTCCAGCCTTAGTTCGCGATCTCGAAGAGCGCGATGTGATGGCGTTGGCGCTGATTGAGAACATTCAGCGCGAAGACCTCAATCCGGTCGAGGAAGCTCGGGGCTATCAACGTCTCGGGGAACGCGACGATCTGCCGCAGTCCGAAATCGCGCGCCTTGTCGGCAAGTCACGCAGTCACGTGGCCAATCTTCAGCGCCTGCTCTCACTGCCGCAGCCTGTGCTCGAGCACCTAGAGACAGGCCGGCTCGATATGGGCCACGCGCGGGCTCTCGTCGGGCGCGAGGACGCCGAGGCCTTGGCGCAGCGCGCGGTCGACCAGAAGCTCTCCGTCCGCGAAGTCGAGAAACTCGCCCGCCGGGGTGACACGCGCGTAAGGCGCCAGGCCAGGGATTCTCGCGATCCGGCAGGGGATGCCGATATCGTGGCGGTGCAGAACCAACTCGAGGAGTTTCTCGGCCTTCCAGTGAGGATTGCCGCCGACACGGACCCCCGTTCCGGCGCCGTTACAATCCGTTATCGCACGCTCGATCAGCTCGACCTGATCTGCCAGCGCCTCACCGGCGGCGGGATCTAGTGCTGATTCCTTAAGTAAAACCCCGTAGTCATTAACCACCTTTGAAGACCAAGCCTGAATAGCCTGGGCCTTAATGCGCCCGATGACGGGGGGACTTTCCCGTTCGAGTGACCGGCGCGCCTGGGGAATCGTTTCGAGGAAACGCCGTTCACGCTTGGAAGGGGTTAACACACATGAACTCGACTCTGCGTAACGCTGCTGTGGGCATGGCGCTCGCCGCTCTCGGCTTCTCGACTTCCGCTTCGGCCGCCACTGCGACCGCGACTGCTCAGGCGAATATCCTGACTTCGCTCTCGGTGACCGCTACCGACGCCCTGCTCGACTTCGGCACCGTCGCTAACAGCGGCGTGGGTGGCAACGTAACCGTAAACGCGGCCACTGGTGCGCGCACCTGCACTCCGGGCCTGGTCTGCACCGCCGGTTCGCCGGGCGTTGCTACGTTCCACGTCACGGGCGAAAACGGCCTTCCGGTCGGCATCTCGTTCACCAACCAGACGATCCAGCTGCAGAGCGGCGCCAATGTCCTGCCGCTGACGCTTGCCAGCCAGTATGCGACGCTCGCTCTTGGACCGAGCGGTGGCGACTTCAACGTGGGCGGCACTCTGACGCTCGCCACGAACCAGGCCGCCGGCGTCTACAGCGGCCAGTTCGAAGTCGTTGTTCTTTATAACTAATCAAACCTGAGCACACCGGCAGCATTGCCGGTTCGCACACACCTACAGGCCGTTCCGCCCCGCGCGGGACGGCCTTTGTGTTTGCGGATAGGCGTTAGGGTTTACGCCGAATTAACCCTGCCAGACTTAGGAAACGGACGACTACGCAAAACCCCTTAGGGGAAGGGACTTATGCCAATCGTTCGTCTGCCGCGCTTTGGCGCCGTTCTTCTCGCTACCATCGGCCTTGGCCTTGCACTGCCCGCCCCGCTCGCGGCGCAGGGCGACCTGCTAATCGCTCCGACGCGCCTGGTCCTCGACGGTCGACGCGGCGGTGAAGTCATTCTGTCAAACGTCGGCAGCGAGGAGGCGACCTATCGCGTTTCGCTCGAGCTGCGGCGAATGACGCCTGATGGCGGCCTGGAGCCGGTCGACACTACCGAGGCCAATGTAACCGAGACCGCGGCGCTGGAAATGATCCGCTACGCCCCGCGCCGCGTCGTCCTACCACCGGGCGAGCCGCAGGCCATCCGCATCAGCGCCCGGCCCGGCGCCGAACTGCCCGATGGGGAATACCGGGTGCACATGTCGTTCGCGGCTATCCCCAAGGTCCAGCCCATTGCGCCTAGCGACACGACCCCGGCCGATGGCTTCGTCGTCAAGATCACACCGATCTACGGCATCACCATGCCGATCATTATTCGCAAAGGGCAACTCGAAGTCGTCGCGGGCCTGGCAAATCCCAGGATCGAGCAAACCGAGGGACGCTTCGCTTTCGCCGTCGACATCTCCAGGTCCGGGGCGGCTTCGGTCTACGGAGACCTCCTGGTCTACGGCGCGGGAAGCGAACCGGTGTTCGTCGCGCGCGGTCTTGGCGTTTATCCGGAGATCGGCAGCCGCCACACCACGCTTCCGATTTCTCCCGATCAGGCCGCAGCGATGCGAGGCCCCGTACGGGTGGAACTTCGCCAGCCGCTTGCCGACGGTGGCGACCTCATCGCTTCGCTCGACGCCGTTCTGCGCTGAGCCGGTCGCACTCAATCGGCGCCTGATCACTCATGTCTGCGTTCCGTCCTCTGCGGCTCCGGGCCGTCGCGAAGTTCGCGGCGGCCTGTCTGCTGTTTTCGAGCGGCGCTGCGCAGGCGCAGGCGAGCGATTACGCGCCGAACGAGGAAGACGCCGTCCTCTTCCAACTGCAGGTCAAACAATATCGCCTGATGAATGAAGTGCGAGGTTATCAGACGTCAGATGGCGTTTGCGTCGATCTCGCCGATGTAATCCAGTCGCTCAATATTCCAGTGCGCCTCGACAAGAAGTCGCGCCGCGCAACTGGCTGGATCTTTACCGAAGACCAAACCTTCATTCTCGACCGCGATTCAAGCACAGTACAAACCATGAACATCAAGCGCGGCCTGCAGCCGGGCGAGATTCACGACACACCTGAAGGTTGGTGCGTCGACACCCGCTCATTGGGCGGATGGCTCGGAATCACGCTCACGCCCAACCTGCGCAATTCCTCGCTCTCTATCGAGAGCGACAAGCGCCTGCCGTTTGTCGAAGCGATCGAGCGCCAAAGTCGCGCCGCGCGACTCCATCCCGAACGTGAGCGGCCTGACCTCAGCGCCTATCCGCAGGCTCAGCAGCCTTACGCCATGTGGCGCATGCCCTCTGTCGATGTGGTGGCGCAGGCCAACTACAGCAACGGAGGAAGCCGTTCCCAACTCAACACCAGGTACGAGATCTTCGCCAGCGGCGAAGTCGCTCGTGCCAGCTTCGATATGCGGTTGGCCTCGGACTCCGATGGCGTACCCGACAGCCTGCGGTTGCGCGCCTATCGCATGGATCCCGACGGGGGCATGCTCGGCCCGCTCAAGGCAACGCAGGCCGTGGCGGGCGACGTCGACATGATCTCGGGCAACCTTGCCGGAACGAGCGGGGCGGGCCGAGGCGCGTTCATCAGCAACCGGGGGTTGGACCAATCCGATCGGTTCGGCACGACCATCCTGCGCGGCACACTGCCGCTCGGATGGGATGCCGAGCTCTACCGCAACGGCCAGCTGCTGGCTTTCCAGAACAATATGCCCGACGGCCGCTACGAGTTCGAAGTGAACCTGCTGTTCGGCAACAACGATCTCGATGTGGTCCTTTACGGGCCCCAGGGGCAGATCCGGCGCGAAAGCAAGGCCATCCAGGTCGGCTATGACTCGCTGCCAACCGGCACGCTCGAGTACTGGGCGGGGTTCATCCAGCGCAATCATGACCTTATCTCCTTCGGCCGTCCGCCACCGGGCAGTCGGCTCGACGAGGGATGGCAATACGCTGCCGGGGCGCAATTTGGCCTCGATCGCCGCACGGTGGTCGGGGCGAACGCGCATTCGCTCTACTACAGATTGCGGCGGCGCGATTACGTTGAACTCAATCTCCAGCGGGCGCTCGGACCCTTGCTGTTCAATCTGAGCGGCGCCCAGGAACTCGGCCGAGGGCGCGCGTATAAGATTGATATGATTGGCAAAATAGGCGCCATCAACATTCAGGGGCAAAGTCTGCTCGTGGACGGCAGTTTCACGAGCGGCTTAGTCGATCCGAGGGACAAGAGTTCGCACAGCCTGAACTTCGACACGTTCCTCCCTTCAGAGCGAATGCCGATATCCCTCTCGGGCGGCATAAAACGGACCGACAGGCGCGACCGCAGCGAGGTCAACGAGGCCGCGGTCCGCGCTTCGCTGCTGATGCCCCGAGTGTCGCTGACGGGCTACGTTGCCTATCGCGACACCGTCGGCAACTCCGATTGGGATGACGGCACCCGCATCGGTTTGCTTGCCAACACGCGTTTCCTCGGCCTTACCGCGCGCGGTGAGGCCTCATACAAGGTGAGCGGCGAGCAGACTGGCTTCGACAAAGCCACCCTGACGATCGAAAAGAACCTCGGCGGTCTTTCCGAACTGCGCTTCGATATCGAACACACTCGGCGCACCGGCATCACCGAGTTCGATTTCGGCCTCGTTCGTCATTTCCGCAAAGTGGCTGTCATGGCGAGCGGGACTGTCGATACTCGGGGAAGCGTGGGCGCCAATCTCGCGCTCAATTTCAGCCTGGGCCACGATCCCCTCACGGGAAGATGGCGGATGTCGAGCGAGAAGCTGGCGCAGCGGGGCCAGGCCGCGATCTCGGTCTTTCTAGACGAGAACGGAGACGGCCTGCGTTCGGCCGACGAAGAACCGCTTACGGGTGTGGGGGTGAACGCCGGCGCGGTCGGGTCCAGCGATCCGACAGACGAGCTCGGCCACACCATCGTCGAAGGACTGCAGCCCTATCAGAAAGTGCTGATCGGGATCGATGAATCGACCTTGCCGGATCCTTTCCTCCTGCCACAGGGCAAAGGCATCGTGGTGACCCCGCGACCGGGGGTTTCCTCGATGATCGAAATCGCGGTCAGTCCGACCGGCGAAGTTGAGGGGACGCTCAACGGGCCCGAGAATGTCCCGCTCGCTGGCGCCAAACTCGACCTGATCGACCGCAACGGCACTGTCGTGGCGAGCACGGTCAGCGAATACGATGGGTTCTTCCTGTTCGACCGGGTGGTCTACGGCAAATACCGGTTACGGCTGGCCCCGGACAGCCAGGTAGTCCTGGGTGTCGAGGCGAACCTGGCTGATGGGATCGAAGTGAGCCCTCAACAGACGATCGACCGCCTCGGGACCGTTCGACTCCGCTTGGCCTCTCAAATCGCTCAAGGTTCGGCCGGCCGCGCTCTGCCGTGATCCGTTAGATCCGGTCGGCGATCAGCGCTGCAAGCGCCTCGAAAGCGGTTTGGTCCTCCGCATCGAAGCGCGCCGGCAGAGGGCTGTCCAAGTCGATCACCGAAATCACTTCGCCAGCGCGAATGACCGGAACGACGAGTTCGGAACGGCTCGCGGCATCGCAGGCAATGTGGCCTGGGAAGGCGTGGACATCCGGCACGCGCTGAGTTTGCCCAGAGGCCGCCGCCGTTCCACAAACGCCCTGGCCGAGAGGGATGCGGATGCAGGCGGGCTTGCCGCAGAACGGCCCCAAGACCAGTTCTCCTCCGACCATTCGGTAAAATCCGGCCCAATTGAGGTCCGGAACGAGTTGCCAGATGAGCGCTGCGAGATTCGCCATATTGGCCACGCCGTCCGGCTCGCCCGACGTCAGAGCGTCGGCTGCGGAAAGCACGTCACGGTAGAGTTCTGGCTTCGGAAGATCGCGGTCGGGGGCAAAGTCGTACATGGCTCGACATACTTAGGCGCAGATAGCGTTGCCGGAAAGGCGCGCTTGGCTTATTTCGGCCCACCATGAGGATCCTGAAAAAGCTCGCTATCGGCCTTTTGGTCTTGATCGTTCTCCTGGCAATCGCCGGCTGGTGGGTGACGCGCGGCGTCCCGGCCACGCTTACGCTCGACCAGGTCACCGGCACTGATCCCAAGTTGGCCGAGCCCGATCCACAGTTGATCCCGACGGTCGGAGTAGCCACGCCGATCGGCTGGCCGGACGGCGCCGCGCCTGAGGCTGCGGAAGGCCTCAAGGTCAATCGCTTCGCCGAAGGGCTGAACCATCCACGCGTGATCTATACCATGCCCAACGGCGATGTGATCGTCGCCCAATCGAACGCGCCCGAGCGTGTGGTGGCGGGCGGCAACCCGATCACCAATGCGATTGCGGGCTTCCTTTTCCGTAAGGCGGGCGCTGCGGTTCCTTCGCCGAACAACCTGATCCTGCTGCGCGACGCCGACGGCGACGGCGTGGCAGAAGTGAAGCGCGAAATCCGCAGCGGCCTCTCTTCACCCTCGGGCATCGCCTGGCACGACGGCAAGCTCTACGTCGCCAACCACGATGCCCTGCTGCGGTTCGACTATGCCGAAGGCGCCGATGCGGTCACGGGACAGCCGGTCAAGCTGATGGATCTGCCTCCCGCGGGTAACCACTGGATGCGAAACGTCATCATCAACGATGAAGGCACCAAGCTCTACGTCGCGGTCGGGTCGGCCTCCAATATCGGCGAAGGCGGAATGGAGATCGAGGAGGGCCGTGCGGCGATTCACGAACTCGACCTGGTGACCGGGAAGACGCGTATCTTCGCCACCGGGCTGCGCAACCCGAACGGCTTGGCCTGGAACCCATGGAGCGGCGAACTGTGGGTCACGGTCAACGAACGCGACCAGCTGGGATCGGACCTCGTGCCCGATTACCTCACCAACGTGCCGGTCGGTGCCACCTATGGCTGGCCGTGGCTTTACTGGGGCGAGAACGTCGACGACCGAGTTGACGCGCCGATGCCGAATTTTCTCATCGAGTACAGCCGCACGCCCGAGTTTGCCCTCGGACCGCACGTCGCAGCGCTTGGGCTGACCTTCACCCGAGAGGGCGCGAGGATGGGCGATGCTTTCAACCAGGGCGCTTTCATCGCTCGTCACGGCTCATGGAACCGCAAGCCGCCCGCGGGCTACGACGTGGTGTTCGTGCGCTTTGACGAACGCGGCAACCCGGTTGGCAAGCCCGTCACGGTGCTCAAGAGTTTCCTCGCCGGACAAGGCGAGACCCACGGTCGCCCGACCTGGGTGGCGTGGGACAAGACGGGTGGCCTGCTTGTCAGCGACGACACCGGCAACATCATCTGGCGGGTGATTTCACCCGCCGCAGCGCCGGCAGCCGCCCCCAAGCGGCTCGAAGTGCCGCACATGCCGCCACAACGCGAGTTGATCGGCGATCCCTCGCGCGCGTTCCAGCAGCCGCCGCCCGATATCGTTCCGGGCGGTAACTGAGCTCTAGTTTACCGGAAGGGCCCGCCCAGCGCGGCCCGCCAGTTCGGTGATGAAGTGCCAGGCGACACGCCCTGAGCGCGCGCCACGACGCTTGGACCATTCGAGAGCTTCGGCTTCGGTCCAGTCGAGGCCGTATTCCTCGGCATAACCGCGCACGATTGCCAGGTATTCGTCTTGCGAGCAGGCGTGGAAGCCGAGCGAAAGGCCGAACCTGTCGGCCAGCGCGAGTTGATCGTCGACCGCATCGCGCGGGTTGAGCGGATCGTCCTGCTCGACATGATGGCGCGCGACGATGGCCCTGCGGTTCGACGTGACCGCCAGGCGAACATTGCCCGGCCGGGCCTCGACTCCGCCGTCGAGCCAGCTGCGCAAGTGGCGTGGACCAGCTGCGTCGTCGGCCGCGAAGCCGAGGTCGTCGACGAAGACCAAGAACTGGCGGTCGACCGAAGCGAGCCGCGTGAACAGCGCGGTGAGAGACGTCACGGCGTCGGTCGCGATCTGAACCAGGGCGATGCGGCCCGCGACTTCGTCCTGCGCGGCGCGGACCGAAGAACGAACCAGCGCCGACTTGCCCATGCCGCGCGAGCCCCAGAGAAGCATGTCGTGCGCCGCGTGCCCGTGTGCGAGGCGCAGCACGTTTTCGGCCGCGGCGGCCTTCTGCCTGTCGATCCCGCGCAAGAGCTCGAGCCGAGGGGCATCGATACGCACAACGGGGCGAGCTGAGGCGCCCTCCCAGACATAGGCGGGCGCGGCGATCCAATCGGTGGCTTGGTCATTCATCGCGGTGTGGCCTATAGCGCGCGGCGATGGGCGGCAAGCAGGCACCTGAATGGTTGGCGGCGGACGCGGGCGGAATAGCCCGTGCGGCCAGTCTGTTGCGCGCGGGAGAGCTCGTCGCGGTGCCGACCGAGACGGTCTACGGCCTCGCCGCGCGCGCCGATCGCGAAGCCGCGGTGGCAGCGATCTACCGTGCCAAGGGGCGACCCGACTTCAACCCGCTGATAGTGCATGTCGCGTCGCTTGAGATGGCCAGGAGGCTGGCGACCTTCGACGAGCGCGCCGAGGCGTTGGCGGCGCGATTCTGGCCGGGCCCTTTGACCCTGGTGTTGCCTTCGGTCGCGGAAAGCCCGGTAGTGCCGGCGGTTACAGCAGGGCTGGCGACCGTGGCTCTACGCATGCCCGATCATCCGGCCATGCGGCAATTGTTGCAGGAACTAGATGTTCCGCTCGCTGCGCCATCCGCCAATCGCAGTGGCGCGGTCAGCCCAACGACACCGCAACACGTCGCGGATTCCCTGGGATCGGCAGTCTCGGCGATCCTCGATGGCGGGGCCTGCCCGCGCGGGCTTGAATCGACCATCGTGGCGTTGCGTGATGATGGCGCGTGGCAACTCCTGCGGCATGGGCCGGTCACCGCGGCCGAACTTGTCGCATTGCTTGGTCCACCAAAGCCGCTCGCCGATGCTCGGATCGAAGCGCCGGGGCAGCTGGCGCAACATTATTCGCCAGGAAAGCCCGTCAGATTGGGGGCGGAACGCGCCGAGATTGACGAATTTCTAATCGGGTTCGGACCTATCGAGGGCGACTGCA
The DNA here is from genome assembly GCF_001427865.1 of Altererythrobacter sp. Root672. Classification (NCBI taxonomy): domain Bacteria; kingdom Pseudomonadati; phylum Pseudomonadota; class Alphaproteobacteria; order Sphingomonadales; family Erythrobacteraceae; genus Altererythrobacter; species Altererythrobacter sp. Root672. Next base: position 468,900 of record NZ_LMHH01000002.1, on the reverse strand, counting down.
CGCTTTCGGAAACCGGCGATCTCGCACTCGCCGCCGCGCGGCTTTACGCGTGCTTGCACCAGGCCGCTGTATCCGAGCGCGCGCGTGTGGCCGTTGCTCCCGTGCCCGATGAGGGCATAGGCGTGGCGATCAACGATCGGTTGCGGAGAGCCGCAGCCTAACCCGCCGGTTCGGCCGGGATGCTCGGCAGGATCAACTGCATTTCCGCATAAGTATCGCGCGCATTGCTGCAGGCGCGGCGGTCACCGTCCTGGCAGCGGGTCATCTGCTTTTCGTAGTCGCGCCTCAGCTTGCCGAGGCGTTCCTCGCGCTGGCGAATCTCGCGGCCGCGCTTCTGGTCGGCTTCGGATTGGCTGGTGGTGGCCGCGTCGACGCCGGCGCTGGCGACCTTGACCGGCAAAGTCACGAGATCGACGGCAGTTTTCGCCAGGCAGCCGCTAAGCATCAGGGCGGCGGCGGGGATGAGCAGGAGGGTCGGACGCGGGAGGGCAGGAAGGGGCATCGGCGATCCTTTCGCCGGCTTCCTGCCCTATGCCAAGTGAGCAGGCAATGAACTACTCCCCGGGCTGCAGTCAGGCGCCTCCTAGCCCCGCTGACACGCGACTTTGCCGGACCCCATGCGCGAGACGGTGCAGGTGGCGTTGCCCGCGATGTCGACGTCGCCACTGCCGACGATCGAGACTTGTGCGCTGTTATCGACCGTCAGGTCCGCGTCGCCGGATCCGACGATGGAAACCGCTGCGGTCGTGCTGCGCATCTCCCGGGCGCGAACGGCGCCCGAGCCTGCGACAGATACCCGCGACCGACCCGCGCTGCCGCGAGCTGTCAGGTCGCCCGAGCCGGCCACCGAGAAATTCGCCTCGCCGACTTGCATCGAAGCGATGTCGATCTCGCCCGATCCTGCCACCGAACCGGCGAATCTGTCGCCCTGGACGCGATCGAGATACATGTTGCCTGAGCCTGCCAACGAGGCGGCCTCTATGCGGGGTAGGGTGACGTAGAACGTTGCCGGGGCCATCCAGGTCCAGTCATGTTCCCGCCGGTATTCTTCTTTCGGCTGGATCTTGAGCTTGTCGCCCTCGACCACGACCTCGAACCGATCGAGCGTTTCTCCCGGGCCATCGGCGTAAACCGCATGAGCGCCCCCGACAGTGACAATGACGCGATGGGGCCCCACGGTCGTCACTTCGTCGAATGCGCCGACGCTGTAGCTGCGGCTGCCGGACGGTGCTGCAACGGCTGGTCCGCTATCCTGCGCCACCCCAATCGTCGCCCCAAAGGCCACTGCTGCGCCAAGCGAAACCGCTGCTACCAATTTCCGCATCGCTATCTCTCCCTCAACCGACGCCGGAGATATGATCGATTACAGCTGTAGTCAATGCCTGCCGTTACTCGGCGGGCTGGGCCACTCCCTGGCACTTGACCGAGCCGGAGCCCATCTTGTTGGCCTTGCAGCGGGCGGAACCGGTGACGGTAACGTCTCCCGAGCCCATGATATTGGCTTCGACCTCTCCATCGGAGGCGAAGGCGACATCGCCCGAGCCCATGATGTTGACCTCAGCCTTGCCGGCCTTGAGCTTCTCCATCCGGGCGTCGCCGCTTCCGGCAATCGACACGGTCAGAGATTCGGCCTGGCCGCCGCCCACGAAATCGCCGCTTCCAGTAATCGATACTTCAAGCCGCGAGGCGGCTATCTGGGGGGCTTCCAGCGTGCCAGAGCCGGTAACCGACACCTCGGCCTCGCTGGCGAGCGCTGACGTGGTCATGTGACCCGAGCCGACGAGGGTCAGGTTGCGAGGCGCGGGCATCGTGACTCGCACCGTGGCGGGCTTTCCGCCCCATTCGTTCCACGTCGAAGTCTCGCGGGATATGCCAAGCGTACCGTGATCGAGGGAAAACCGCAGCTTGTCCGCTCCTTCGCCTTCGGCCGTGACGCGGAACGGTGCTCCTTCCGTGATGATGATCTTGTCGGGCCCAAGCAACGCCACCCCGGTGGGCGCTTCGCCAGTGAGGTCGAGTTCCTCGAGCGGGACCCCCTCGCCATCGAAACCCATCGAGCATCCAGCAAGGGTGCCGGCTGCGGCGAACAGTGCGATCGAAGCAAAAGACCTCAAGAACCGCCCAGTGTGCATAGATGGCCTCCATTCAATTCTGTGTTACTGGTATAATACAGCAATGGCCCCACGACAATCGCGGTTCGTCGAGGCTGGATGGAGGTTCGCCGAACGGAGCGCCTACGAAAAAGGCCGCCGAGGTTTCCCCCGGCGGCCCTTCAAACCCCAAAGTGCCTGGCTCAGGCGTCTTCGGTGGTGCTCTCGTAGTACTGCGGCGCGTGCGTCTTCAGTACTTCGAGGATCTTGGTGAGCGCAGCCGGCTCATCGGTCTTTTCCATCGCTGCCAGTTCACGCGCGAGACGGCTGGAAGCCGCTTCGAAGATCTGGCGTTCGGAATAGCTCTGCTCCGGCTGGTCTTCCGGACGGAACAAGTCGCGAGTCACTTCGGCGATTGAAACGAGGTCGCCGGAGTTGATCTTGGCTTCGTATTCCTGGGCGCGGCGCGACCACATGGTGCGCTTGACCTTGGGCTTGCCCTTGAGGGTTTCCATGGCTTCCTTCAGCGTCTTGTCGCTGGAAAGCTTACGCATGCCGATCGATTCAACTTTGTTGACCGGAACGCGAAGAGTCATGCGCTCTTTTTCAAAACGAAGGACATAAAGTTCGAGCTTCATACCGGCGATTTCCTCGCTCTGTAGCTCGATCACACGGCCAACGCCGTGCTTTGGGTATACCACGTAATCGCCGACGTCGAAGGCGGGTGCATTCGCAGCCATTTATTATCCTTTCACACCGGCAAGCCTGGGGCAGTGAGCGTCAACAGCAAAACCGGCCGCAAAGGTCTGGGAACGCGGCCTGGCTGGTCAAACTTCTCGACGCTGCTGGAGGGGCCTGCCTTCCTTTATAGCCTGCCGCCCGACCCGAATTGGGGGCAGTTCGCCTATTATATAGCAGATTCGCACGAAAATTGCCACCCCACCCACAGGCGTGGGTGAAGAGGCGAATAATCTGGCGCGATTAGCTCGATGGCGACCCCGCCGGGGCTATTAGTCGCCCTCGCCAGGTTCGGGGGTGAAGAACTTCTCGAACTTCCCCTCTTCGCCCTTGTGCTCGTCGGCGTCGGCCGGCGGATCCTTGCGCTCGGTGATGTTGGGCCACTCGGCGGAGAACTTCGAATTCAGCTCGAGCCACTGTTCAAGGCCGCCCTCGGTATCGGGCAAAATGGCTTCTGCGGGGCATTCGGGCTCGCAAACGCCGCAGTCGATGCATTCCGAAGGATTGATGACCAGCATGGTCTCGCCTTCGTAGAAGCAGTCGACTGGGCAGACCTCGACGCAGTCCGTGTACTTGCACTTGATGCATGCATCGGTGACGACATAGGTCATTGCTTATCGTTCCCTTCTTCTTGCCGCGCACCGTAGTCGTTCCGCGCGTCGCCGCCGCCTAGGTCCATTGGCCGCCCACCGTCAAGCGGGCGATAGCATTCGCGGGCTTCCTCCGCCGGTCCGCGGCGAGTGGGGAGGTGCAGCATTTCGATGACGAGCACCGCTTTCGCAAGCGGCAGAGTGAGCACGTCGCCGGGCTGAACCGCCAGGTCCTGCCGCACCACGCGCTGGCCATTGTGGCGGATGTGGCCTTCGGCGATCCAACGTTGGGCAACCGCACGGCTGCGGGCGAAACGCAGGAAGAACAGGAGGCGGTCGATCCGCATCCGGAGCTAGCGGACGAGGTCTGCCAACGCGGCAAAGGCACTGCTCTGGGCCACTGGCCGGGGGGCAGACTGCGGGGTCGGTCGATCCTTGCGCGGCGGGCGCCAGCTCCAGCGCACCGGCGCCGGCGGTCCGAAAGTGCCTTCGGCGAGAGTGCGGGAATCGCCAGGACGGAACCCGGCGTCGCGCATCAGCAGGCGGAAGTTGTCCGGGGAGAGGCCCATCGAAGTTGCCAGCGCAACGTCGACCAAAAACCCACGCCCGGATGACTTCGCGCGTTGGTCGTGCGCGGCGCGAAACAGCTTTTCCGCCATATCGACGCGGATCGCCTGGTTCCCTGCCCGACGGTAACCTGCCGGAAGAGGCCCCTTGTGCGCGATGACTGGCTCCATCCGCTCACGAAGGGGGCGCCGGTCCACACCGATCGCGTTGAGTAAATGCCTGGGGGCCGGTTTGAGCAACGCGGGAACGAACACATCGAGCGAACCGATGGTGACGCCAAGCCTTCGCAGGAGGGGGCGTTTGTCCTTCGGCACTTGCGCCAACCCGGCCGTCTCGCGACCGATCGAGCCGCCACCGCTGGCCAAAGTCAGGAGCAAGGCCCGCACCTCGCTGCCCGCCTCCGGGGAGAGTGCGCCCTCTTCGATCGCTCGCAATGGTGCGAGCGGAGCCAGAGAACTTTCCAGCCAAAGCTCAAGCGCTTCGGCCAGCCGCGCTTTCTGCGCGTGGTCGAGCACGGCCAGTTCGCGCACCAGAACCAGTCGCGGACGGCTGGCGGATTTGCCGCGTTCAAGCTGCGCCACCGCGCGGCCTTCGCGCAGGACCTGGCCTTGTTCGATGGTCAGCTCGCCGAGTTCGTCGTGCACCAGGGCCTGCGCCTTCAAGGCCAGCAGCTGCGGCAAATGCCGCTCGGCCGCTGCGAGCATGAGCTTGCGGTCCTCGTGGCTTGCGCCAGCGTCGACCACGAAGCGGAACCCTTCGAGGTGACCGATGGGCTGGTCCTCGACCATGACGCGTCCGGCCTCATCAAGCGTCACTCGCAGCATTCCAGCATCCTTCCCCACGGTCTTCATCAATATGGCTGTGCGGCGATTGACGAACCGCTCGGTCAGCCGTTGGTGCAACGCGTCGGACAGACGCGCTTCGGCTGCCCGGGCGCGAGCAGCCATCTCATCGCGCGCTAGAACCCAGTCGGGCCGCTGGCAAATGTAAGCCCAGCTTCGAATGGCGGCGATGCGTCCCTGCAGCGTGTCGATGTCGCCTTCAGGTCGGTCAAGCTCGGCGATGCGCGCGGCCACGAAATCCGCTCCGATTTGCCCGCCACGCAAGTCTTCCCACAGGCGGGCTACGAAGCGGGCGTGGAGATCCGGACCTTGCTGTCGGAAGTCGGGCAGCTGGCAGGTCTCCCAGAAGCGGCGCACCAGGCCCGGCGTCTTGACGCCGTCGGCGATGGCCAGGTCGTCGACCAGGCGGCGGAGCACGGCGAGGTCGATCGCCTCCGGCGCAGCGGCGAGCTCGGGAACATCCGGCTTGGATTCGAGATCGGCGATCAGTGTAGCGAGGGAATCGAAGCGCGGTTCTGCCTCGCGCCAGAACAAGTGCGTCAGCGGGGCAAAGCGATGCTGCTCGATGGCGTAGATCTCGTCATCGGTGAACTCCAGCGTGCCGCCGTTGCGGCTGCCGCTGAGCGTGCCGAAAGTACCGTCCTGTTGGTGACGCCCGGCGCGCCCGGCGATTTGCGCCATTTCCGCTGGAGTGAGACGCCGTTGGCGCACTCCGTCGAACTTGCTGAGCGAAGCGAAAGCGACATGACTGACGTCAAGGTTCAGGCCCATGCCGATCGCGTCGGTGGCGACGATGTAGTCGACCTCGCCCGACTGGAACAATTCGACCTGGCGATTGCGCGTCTCCGGACTCAGTGCGCCCATGACGACGGCGGACCCGCCGCGGAAGCGGCGCAGCATTTCGGCGACGGCGTAGACTTGCTCGACCGAGAAGGCGACGACGGCCGAACGGGGCGGCAGGCGCGAAAGCTTGCACGATCCCGCATGTTTGAGAGTGGAAAACCGCGGGCGAGTTTCGACTTCGATCTCGGGAAGAAGCGCGCGCACCATCGGCTCGACGGTGGAAGAGCCGAGCAACATGGTCTCCTCTCGCCCGCGGGCGTGGAGCAGGCGGTCGGTGAAGATATGTCCGCGCTCGCGATCCGCGGCGAGTTGCACTTCGTCCACCGCGACGAAGGCAAGCTCTCCGGCGGTGCGGGGCATCGCTTCGGCGGTGCAGAGGAAATAGCGCGCCCCGGGCGGTTCGATCCGCTCTTCGCCGGTGATCAAGGCGACCTGACGATCGCCCTTGATCGCGCGAACCTTGTCATAGACCTCGCGCGCCAGCAGCCGCAGCGGGAAGCCGATAGCACCGCTCGAGTGGCCGCAAAGCCGTTCGATGGCGAGGTGGGTCTTGCCGGTATTGGTCGGGCCCAGGACGGCGCGCAACCGGCTGTCGGAACGGGTCTTACTCACAATGTAGCCAGTGTGGGGCCGGTATGCGTCATGCGCAAGGCAGCGCTTGTCGCTGTGCCCCGGGATTCGCCCCGCCGCAAAGCGGACTCGGCTGGTCGGGGTTTAGAGCAAATTAACTTTATCCCGGCACAGGCTTTTGACAGAGATACCGCCGGGTCGGGTCGCACTTTCCCCACGGGATTATCGGGAAACGCGACCACACAAGGAGGGGCGTTTGTTCAAGGACCGTGGGACCGAGGCTGTCGAAGCCGGAGGCGTGGAGGATTCCCCGTCTACCGAGTTCGCACCTGCTCTGACCCTTGCTCAGAATCCCCCTGCCGTGGCCAAACTCCGCCGCAACCGACTGCGTGGATTGGGCGAGCGTTACACCGCGTGGCGCGCGCAGGCCTCGACGCAGTTCGCTTCGCTCGACCTCGTACCCGACCTGGCGCAGGACATTGGCTCGCGCCGCTGGTTCCGCGGTGCCGGGACTTTGCTGGGCCTCTCGGTCCTCGCGCTCGCCGGATGGCCTGGGTTCGCACCGGTTGAGGCCGCGCCGGTCATGCGGATCGACAACACGGTGCGCGACGAATTCCGCAGCCAGATGATCATGCCGCTGGCGCTTGGCGCCGACAGCGGTCGGCATATGGCGGCGACCAATATCGTGGTTCCGCTGAGAAACGCTCCCGAGCGTCCGCGTCTCGACCTCGAAGCAACGCTCGCGAGCGGCGACAGCTTCGGCCGCATGCTCGAACGCTCCGGCGTTGGCGGTGCCGAGGCGAGCCAGATCGCGGCCATGGTCGCCGGGGCCATTCCGCTGGCGGACATCAAGCCCGGCACCAAGCTCGACATCACGCTCGGCCGCCGTCCGGCTCCCGGGGCGGCTCGTCCTCTGGAAACGCTGACCTTCCGTGCACGGTTCGACCTGCAGCTCGCGGTCGAGCGCGTTGGCGGGCGGCTGGCTCTCGATCCCCGGCCGATCAAGGTCGATGCCACGCCGCTGCGCATTCGCGGCGTTGTTGGTCCGAGCCTCTACCGCTCAGCTCGCGCCGCCGGGGCGCCGGCCAATGCCGTGCAGCAATACCTCCGCACCCTGGGCGCCGAAGTCGACTTCGACAGCGCCATTTCCGCCGGCGACGAGTTTGACCTGGTCGTCGACTACAAGCGCGCGGCGACGGGCGAAGTCGAGGCCGGGCAGCTGCTTTACGCTGGCCTGTGGCGCAACGGAAAGCCGCGCAAGCAGCTGCTCCGCTGGGGCAACGACGGACGCTTTTACGAAGCCTCGGGCGTGGGCGAGTCCAAGCAGGGGCTGGTCGCACCGGTACCTGGCGGCATGACGTCGGGCTACGGCATGCGCCGCCATCCGATCCTCGGATATCGCCGGATGCACGCCGGGATCGACTTCCGGGCGAGCTACGGCACGCCGATCTACGCGGTGACCGACGGCACCGTGCAATTCGCCGGCCGGCATGGCGGGCATGGCAACTATGTGAAGATCTCGCACGGCGGTGGCCTGGCTACGGGATACGCCCACATGAGCCGCATTGCGGTTTCGAGCGGCACGCGCGTTCGCCGTGGCCAGGTGATCGGCTATGTCGGCTCCACTGGCCTCTCGACCGGGCCGCACCTGCATTACGAAATGTACCGCAACGGGCAGACGGTGAACCCATCGAGCGTCAGCTTCGTCACGCGCGCCCAACTTTCAGGCAAGGAACTGGCGAGCTTCCGCGCCCGTCTGGCCGAGCTGCAGAAAGTCACGCCGGGGGCGGCTCTCACAACCCTGACGCCCGACGTCTCGGCAGAAGAAGAGCCGGTGCGGGAAATCGACCGGCTCGACAGCAAGAAAGTCGCCTGATTGCTCCGCAGCCGGTTTTCCGGCAGTGACGCCTGCGATGACCGGATCCTATCCCGCCACGCGCCTCCGCCGCCTCCGCTCTGCCGCCTGGAGCCGCGCGCTCCATCGCGAAACGGTGCTCACCCCGTCAGACCTCATCTGGCCGCTGTTCGTGACCGAAGGTCAGGGCGTGGAAGAGCCGATCGCCACGCTGCCGGGTGTGTCGCGCTGGTCGCTCGACGGGATCGCGGCGCGGGCCAAGGAAGCCGTCTCCCTCGGCATTCCCTGCATCGCGCTGTTCCCGAACACACCGGCGAACCTGCGCAGCGACGACGGGGCCGAGGCGTTCAACCCCGACAATCTGATGTGCCGCGCCATTAAGGCTATCCGCGATGCCTGCGGTTCGGACATCGGCGTGCTGACCGACGTCGCGCTCGATCCTTATACCAGTCACGGGCAGGACGGTTTGATTGACGGGGCCGGCTACGTGCTCAACGACGATACGGTCGCGGTGCTGGTCGACCAAGCGGTCAACCAGGCCGAAGCTGGCGCCGATATCATAGCCCCGTCGGACATGATGGACGGTCGCATCCGGGCGATCCGCATGGCGCTCGAACTCGGCGGGCATCACAACGTCCAGATCATGAGCTACGCCGCCAAGTATGCCAGCGCGTTCTACGGTCCGTTCCGCGACGCGGTCGGCTCGCGCGGGCTGCTCAAGGGCGACAAGAAGACTTACCAGATGGATCCGGCCAATGGCGACGAGGCGCTGCGCGAAGTCGCGCTCGACTTGGCCGAGGGCGCTGACAGCGTGATGGTCAAGCCCGGCTTGCCTTATCTCGACATCGTCCGCCGAGTGCGCGAGCGGTTCGAAGTGCCGGTGTTCGCCTATCAGGTGAGCGGCGAATACGCGATGATCGAGGCCGCCGTTGCGGCGGGCGCGGGCGAACGGGATGCGCTGGTGCTGGAGACCTTGATGGCCTTCAAGCGCGCCGGGTGCGCCGGGGTGCTGACTTATCACGCGCCGCTTGCTGCCAGGTTGCTCAATGGCTGAAGTCTTGGCCGGGCGGCGCTGGCTTTTCGTCGTAACGATCCTGACGGGCAGCTTTCTGCTGTTCCTGGTCCAACCAATGGTTGCGCGCATGGCGCTGCCACGGCTCGGCGGCGCTCCCAACGTCTGGAACAGCGCCATGCTGGTCTATCAGGCCTTGTTGCTCGGCGGTTATGCTTACGCTCACGCCTTGTCCCGACTTCCGATAGGTCGCCAGGCAACCATCCACATCGCGCTGCTGCTGCTCGCCGCGATCACGCTTCCGATCACTTTGCCCAATATCGCTGCTCCTGCGCCAGGACGCGAGGCGCTGTGGGTGCCGTGGCTGTTCCTGCTGACGATCGGGCCGTTGTTCTTCGTCGTCTCGGCCCAGGCCCCGCTGATGCAGCGATGGTTCGTCGCGAGCCCGGCGGCAGGCGATCCCTATCCGCTCTACGCCGCTTCGAACCTAGGCAGTTTCGCCGGGCTCCTTGCTTATCCGCTTCTTGCCGAGCCTTTGTTGAGCCTCGGTGTACAAAGCCGTGTCTGGTCCATCGGCTATGCCCTGCTCATCCTTCTGGTTGCCGCTGCGGCGCTTTCGCGGCGTGGAGCAAAGGCGACTGCCACCGACGCAGCCAATCAGGCGAACGATGTCGAGACCGGTCCCGACCGTCCGTTCCTCTGGATAGCGCTGTCCGCGGTTCCTTCAGGGCTGATGCTCTCGACCACCACCTATCTGACGACGGATATCTTCGCGATGCCGCTGCTGTGGGTGATTCCGCTCGGGCTTTACCTCCTGTCGTTCTCCGTTGCCTTTGCCGCCTGGCGCCGCCCCGCGAACATGATCGTGGCTGTCGCGCCGTTTGTGTTGGTGACGGCCGGCGGGTTCGCGTTGTTCATGTCGAGCCTCGCAAATCTCTGGGCTGCGGCGGCGAGCATCCTGCTGCTGTTCGTCGTATCGGTCGCCTTGCATACGCGGCTCTACGAGACGCGGCCGGCGCCGGCTCGCTTGACCCGGTTCTATCTCTTCATGTCCGCTGGCGGCGCGCTGGGTGGCTTGTTCACGGCCTTGATTGCGCCGCTGGTGTTCGACTGGACGTGGGAGCATCCGCTGCTGATCATTGCCGCAGCCATGCTGGTGCCGCTCGGCGGCTGGTCGCGGTTGCTTCAGCGCTCGTTCCAGTCCTCCGACGCGTTTCGCCTCGCGATCCTTGCCCTGCTGGCCGTCGTGCTTGTCGCAGCCTTCCGTTTTCGCGGTGAGGTGATCTCCGACCCCTGGACGCTGGCGACCTTGTTCTTCGCAGTGCTGACGGTCGCGGGCGGTACGCTCCTGGCCGCTCGTCGATGGTCATATGTCTTGGCCTGTGTTGCGGTTCTCGCGCTTCTGGGCGGGATCTCGCAGCTATCTGCGTCGCTTAGCGGGAACCGAAGCCGCAGCTATTTCGGCATCTATACCGTCAAGGACACGGGCGGAGGATTTCGCCTACTTGTTCATGGGACGACCAACCATGGCGCCCAACGGCAAGATCCCAAGCGCGCGTTCGAGCCCACGACCTACTACGGCCAGACTTCGGGTGCCGGGCTCGCCATGCTCTCGGCGGAGAGGCTGTTCGGAACGGACGCCAGGATCGGCGTCGTCGGCCTCGGGGTCGGAACGCTCGCCTGCTATCGCCGTCCTGGACAGACCTGGACTTATTTCGAGATCGATCCCGAAGTCCTCGCCTTTTCGAAGAACGGCTCGTTCACTTACCTGCAGCACTGCACCCCTGATGCCGAAGTCGTCTTGGGGGACGCGCGCCTGAAACTGCAAGAAGTGCCGAAAAACAGCTTCGACATCCTGGTCGTCGATGCCTTTTCCTCCGACGCGATTCCGCTGCACCTCATGACCAACGAGGCGCAGAAGATCTATCTCGACGCGCTTGCTCCAAATGGCCTTCTGCTGATGCACATCACCAACAGGTTCGTGAAGCTCGAGCCGGTCCTGGCGGCCTTGGCTCGCGAGAACAACCTGACGGCGATGAAGCGGATCGACAACCACAAGGCGGGCAGCTGGCCCGTGGCGAGTTCGTGGTGGGTGGCTCTGTCTCGCGACCCGGCGACAATCGCCGGGCTGGAGGGAATGCCGAACAAATGGCGGCCGCTTGGCGCTCCAGCGCCTGCACCGTGGACCGATGACTATGCCTCGATCCTGCCCTATCTCGATTGGAAGAGGGCCTTCTAAGGAGCTTGTAGTTCGCGATGACTGAGTTTCGGCTCGAGACCGATCGGCTGGTCCTCAGGGACTGGCGCGATGAAGACTGGCCCGAGTTCTTCCGGTTGACCAATACGCCGGCGGTCATGCGCTGGCTCGGCTCGATGGACGAGGAAAAGCAGTTGGAGCAGCGCGCGCGTGTCGAGAGTTGCGCCGCGCAACATGGGCACAGCTTCTGGGTCGTCGAACGCAAGGCCGACGGCGGTCATCTGTCGGGCGAGATGCTTGGCTTTTGTGGGCTCAAGCGGGCCAACGCTCCGGGTTGTCCGGTCCCAGGCAGTTTCGAAATCGGCTGGCGCATGCGCGAGGATGCGTGGGGGCAGGGCTATGCCAAGGAGGCGGCCACCGCCTCGCTCGACGTCGGCTTCGATCGCTTTGGGGCGGAGGAGATCGTCGCGCTTACGGTGATCCAGAACGACGCGAGTTGGGGCCTGATGACCAGGCTCGGCATGCGCCGCCGCGAGGATCTCGACTTTCCCGACGATCGCTACGAGCCCGAGCTACGCGACACGATCGTCTATTCGATCACCCGCGACGAATGGCGCGGCGCATGACGCCGGCGGAACGCTTCCCCTGGGCGACGATCCTCTCGTTCGAGGGCATGGAACCGAAGATCCACGAGACCGCCTTCATCGCGCCCGGTGCGCGGATCATCGGCGACGTGACGATCGGGCCAGAGGCGAGCGTCTGGTACAACTGCGTGCTGCGCGGCGACATCCACCGGATCGAAGTCGGCGCTCGCTCCAACGTGCAGGACGGCAGCGTCTTCCATGTCGAGGGTCCGCGGCCCGATACCGACGGCTGCCCGACGATCATCGGCGAGGACTGCGTGATCGGTCACATGGCGGTGGTCCACGGTGCGACTTTGGAAGACCGGGCTTTCGTCGGCATGGGCGCGGTGGCGATGGACGATTGCCGGATCGGGGAGGGCGCAATGCTCGCCGCCGGTGCGCTGCTGAGCCCCGGCAAGGCGATCCCTCCCCGCGAGATCTGGGTCGGCCGCCCGGCCAAGTTCCTGCGCACTCAGGACGAAGCTCAGGTCGAGAAGATCCGTTTCCAGACCGAGCGCTATTGCCGGCTGGCGCAGCGGCACCTGGCGGAGCTGCGTGGCGAAACCCAAGCCTGATTTCCCGCCTGCCGAGGCCATTCGCGCGCTGGCCGATGCCGAAGGGCGGCTGGCCTTGCGCGTCACGCCCGGCGCCCGCATCGAGGGCATCGAGCTCGGGGATGGCGTCCTTCAGGTGAAGGTTCGGGCCAAGCCGCAGGACGGTGCGGCCAACGAGGCGGTGCTGGAAATGCTCGCCGATGCCCTCGGGGTGGCGACGTCACGACTGCGCATGTTGCGCGGCGCAACTACGCGCAACAAGCTGGTGCAGATTTCCTAGACTGGTCGAAGTTCAAGCCGAAGCGCCGCGCCCAGCAGCGCCAGCGAGGCGAGTACCGGGATCCATGGCGCCCATACCGGGATCGTCTCGGTAGCCAAGGCGCCTCCAATCGCGCCGACGGCCAGGCTGCCCCACAGGGCGAAGCTTGCGGCCGCTCCATCGAACGGCCGGCGCTGCAGGCGGGCTGCCAGTCCTTGACCGAGGCGGACCAGCGCGCCGGTCATGTAGGTCACGCCGACGGCGACCTCGCCATCCTTGCGGAACATATTGTTGATCGCGCCCATCGCCGTCACCGATCCGCCGAGGAACAGCAGCTTGCTGCCCAACGCGTGTCCGATCGCGGCGGTGACGATCAAGGCGCTTGAAACCGCCAGGACCGCCGACTTGCGTGCCCGGCTGGCGTTCTCCGACACAAGCGCCCCCAGGGTCACGCCGCAGATGAAGCCGACGATCAGCAGGGCCGGGACAACGGCCGAGCCGACTCTGGTGCCGATATCGACACCGAGCCGCGTGGTGTTGCCCGACATGAAGGAAACGAAATAGCCATCGGCCGCGAGGAACCCCGTCGCGTCGACGAAGCCGGCGAGCCCGGCGATGCCATAGGCGAGCAATCGGCGCGAGCTGTCGTAGCGGTGCATCGGCGCATGATTGCGCGGCAGCGACGGCGATTCAATCCCGTACCAATGCCCTGAGCGCTTCGATCCGATCCGCCTCGTGCGCTGGCTTGTCCCAGCGGATGCGGCTGATGCGGGGGAAACGCATCGCGAGGCCCGATTTGTGGCGCTTGCTTTCGTGGACGCTGTCGAAGGCGACTTCGAACACCAGGCTCTTGTCGGTCTCCCGCACCGGGCCGAAGCGATTGACCGTGTGGTTGCGGACGTAGCGATCGAGCTCCCGCAGTTCTTCGTCGGTGAACCCGAAGTAGGCTTTCCCGACCGGCAGCAGTTCCGCGCCTTGATCCGGGTCACCGTCCCAACAGCCAAAGGTGTAGTCGGAGTAGAAGCTCGATCGCTTGCCGCTGCCGCGCTGGGCGTACATCAGCACGCAGTCGACCAGCAGCGGGTCGCGCTTCCACTTGTACCACAGGCCTGTCTTGCGGCCCGCGACATAAGGCGAATCGCGGCGCTTGAGCATGAGTCCCTCGATCGCCTCGTCGCGAGCGCCGGAGCGGATCTCGGCGAGGTGTTCGAAGTGATCGGCAACGACGACGGGAGAAAGGTCGAAGTGGCCTGCGGGGAGGCGCGGCATGAGCGCTTCGAGTTGTCGGCGGCGCTCGTGCCAAGGGAAGTCGCGCAAGTCCTCGCCTTCGAGCAGCAGGACGTCGTAGAGCCTCACGAAGGCCGGAAACTCCGCCAGCATGGTCTTCGATACGATCTTGCGCCCCAGCCGCTGCTGCAGCGCGTTGAAGCTCGCAGCGCCGCCGGCTTCGCCACCCTGATGCGCGCCACGCACGAGGAGTTCGCCGTCGAGCACCGCGGGAATGGCGAGGGCATCGGCCATTTCGGGAAAGCTGCCGGTCACATCGTCGCCGGTGCGTGAGTAGAGCCGCGTCTCACCGCCCGCGTGGACCACTTGCACCCGGATGCCGTCCCATTTCCACTCGGCGACGTAGTCCTCAAGGTCGAGCGTCGCGTCTTCGAGCGGGTGGGCCAGCATGAACGGGCGGAACAGCGGCCGGTCCGACGTGTCCGGCGGATCTGCGCCTTCGGCGGCCCAGGCGAACAGCTCGGCGTAGGGCGGTGTGAGGGCGTGCCAGTATTCCTCGACGTCCTCGACCGCCACCTCGAAGGCCTGAGCGAAGGCGGTCTTGGCCAGGCGCGCCGAAATGCCGACGCGCATCGCGCCAGTGGCTAGCTTGAGCAAGGCGTAGCGGCCTTCGGGTTCGAGGCGGTCGAGCAAGTGCGGAAGCTCGCTCATCACAGATGATCTGGTCATTTTCGTCAATAAATCAACGGCTTCACTCACAGTCGGTGGCGTCTTGCCGTCAGGATCGGTCGCCGGCCAGAGCAGGCTTACGGTCTCGGCCGTATCGCCGACGAAATCGCGGCTGAGCGCGAACAGCACCGGATCGACCCGTTCCATCATCAGGTTGCGGATCGTGCCGGCTTTCACGGCCGGAAAGCTCAGGCCTTCGGTCAGCGCTGCCAGGGCCCAGCCGCGATCGGGGTCAGGAGTGGTGCGGAGGTATTCGGCGATGAGCTGCAATTTGCCGTTGCGGCTGCGGGTGTAGACGAGCGCATCAACGAGGGCGGCGAACTTTTCCATCAATCCTCCCCGGCACGGGGACCATCCGCAGGATGGTGGAGGGGCACCCGAGAGCAATCCCGACGGCGAGAGGAAGAGACAGCCGAGAGTGCCCCTCCACCCCCGCCTTCGGCGGCGGTCCCCTTCCCCGTGCTGGGGAGGATTTGAGGCGGCTCAATCATCCTCGTCCTCATACCCCACCAGAGCGAGAGCCCGGGCCCGGCGTTGGTGAAGCTGGCACCAGCGCAGCAACGCCTCTTCGCGGCCATGAGTGATCCAGCTCTCGTGCGGGTTCACGTCCTCGATCGTGCGCGTAAGTTCGCCCCAGTCGGCGTGGTCGGAAATGACCAGTGGAAGTTCGACATTCCGCTGCCGGGCGCGCTGGCGGATGCGCATCCAGCCGCTCGCCATGGCAGTGATCGGATCGGGCAACCGGCGGCTCCAGCGATCGTTGAGCGCCGAGGGCGGGCAGATCACGATGGCGCCGCGCAACTCGTCCTTCCCCGCGTCGGTCACCAGCCGCAGGGCGCCCAGATCGATGCCCCACTCCTCGTAGAGCCGGCACATCCGCTCCATCGCGCCGTGCAGCCAGATGACGTCATGATGCCCGGCCCGCCGGAGTTCGGCGATCACGCGCTGCGCTTTGCCAAGGGCGTAGGCGCCGACGAGCACGCAGCGGTCGGGATGATCGGCGCGAGCCTTGAGCAGCTTGGCGATCTCGGTCTCTATCGGAGGATGACTGAACACCGGGAGGCCGAACGTGGCCTCGGTGACGAACACATCGCACGGCACGACTTCGAAGGGAGGACAGGTCGGGTCGGAACTCCGCTTGTAGTCGCCGGTCACGACCACGCGTTCTCCGGCGTGTTCGAGGACGATCTGGGCCGAGCCGAGCACGTGTCCTGCGGGGACGTATGTCACGTCGACTTCGCCCGGCAGGCGGATCGTTTCGCCGTAGTTGACCGGCAGAGCGCCTTCACGCGTCTGGTAGCGCAGCTCCATGATCGCCAGCGTCTCTGGCGTCGCGACCGTCCGCCCATGCCCGCCGCGCGCGTGGTCGGCGTGGCCGTGCGTCACCAGGGCGTTGGCGACCGCCTGCGAAGGATCGATCCAGCAATCGGCGGGGACGACTTGGATGCCGTGTGGCTCAGGCCGGATCCATGCGAAGTCGGCGATCATGTCTTAGGAAATAGGCGGACCGCTCAATGGGTTCCAGCCTGGAACTGGCCCACTCCCAACCCCCGCAAGCGGGAAGGGTTGGGAGTGGGGATCAGTCGAACGCTTATTCTTCCGGCTGCGGCTTCCTGGCCTTGGTCGCCTTCGGACGCGGCTTGCTGTCCTTGGGCGCCGCCGGGGTCACTTCAAAGGCCGGTGCGTCATCCTTGATGCTGACGTGGACTTCGCCGCCGTGGGCCAGCTTGCCGAACAGCAGTTCCTCGGCCAGCGGCTGCTTGATCTTGTCCTGGATCAGGCGAGCCATCGGCCGGGCGCCGTAAAGCTTGTCGTAGCCCCGCTTGGCGAGCCAGTTACGGGCGTCAGAGTCGAACTGGATGTGCACGTTCTGCTCCGCCAGCTGCAGTTCCAGCTGGAGGATGAACTTGTCGACCACGCGGCTGACGGTCTCGGTGCCGAGGTAATCGAACGGCACGATCGCATCGAGGCGGTTGCGGAACTCGGGGGTGAACATACGCTTCACCGCCTCTTCGCTCGCATCCGTCTTGGTGCCGGCGCCGAAGCCGATCCCCTGCTTTGCCGCGTCCGACGCACCGGCGTTGGTCGTCATGATCAGCACGACGTTGCGGAAGTCGACCGTCTTGCCGTGGTGATCGGTCAGGCGTCCGTGATCCATGACCTGCAACAGGATGTTGAACAGGTCGGGGTGGGCCTTCTCGATCTCGTCGAGCAGCAGCACGCAGTGCGGATGCTGATCGATCGCATCGGTCAGCAGGCCACCCTGGTCATAGCCGACATAGCCCGGAGGCGCGCCGATCAGGCGGCTGACCGAGTGCCGTTCCATGTACTCCGACATGTCGAAGCGCTTGAGCTCGATACCCATGATCGAGGCGAGCTGGCGCGCGACCTCGGTCTTGCCGACGCCGGTCGGGCCCGAGAACAAGAAGCTGCCGATCGGCTTGTCTGGATCGCGCAGGCCCGCACGGCTCAGCTTCATGGCGGTCGAGAGCACCTCGATCGCCTTGTCCTGGCCGAACACGACGCGCTTCAAGTCCTTCTCGAGGCTGGCGAGCGCGGCCTTGTCGTCCGAACTCACCGACTTGGGAGGGATGCGCGCCATGGTCGCGATGACCGCTTCGATTTCCTTCGAAGTGATCTTCTTCTTCCGCTTGCTCGGCGGCACCAGCATCTGCATCGCGCCGACTTCGTCGATCACGTCGATCGCCTTGTCGGGCAGCTTACGGTCGTTGATGTAGCGCGCGCTGAGCTCGACCGCGGTCTTGATCGCGTCAGGCGTGTACTTGACCTTGTGGTGCTCCTCGAACGCGGTGCGCAGGCCGCGGAGGATCTTGATGGTATCCTCCACAGTCGGTTCGTTCACGTCGATCTTCTGGAAGCGCCGCAGCAGCGCGCGGTCCTTCTCGAAGTGGTTGCGGAACTCCTTGTAGGTGGTCGAGCCGATGCAACGGATCGTCCCGCCCGAGAGGGCCGGCTTGAGCAGGTTGGAGGCATCCATCGCGCCGCCGCTGGTTGCGCCAGCGCCGATCACGGTGTGGATCTCGTCGATGAACAGCACCGCTTCGGGAAGCTTTTCCAGCTCCGAGACGACCTGCTTCAACCGCTCTTCGAAGTCGCCGCGATAGCGGGTGCCGGCCAGCAGCGCGCCCATGTCGAGCGAGTAGATCACTGCGCCCAGCAGGACTTCGGGCACGTCGCCTTCGACGATCTTGCGCGCCAGGCCTTCCGCGATCGCGGTCTTGCCCACGCCCGGATCACCCACATAGAGCGGGTTGTTCTTCGACCGGCGGCAGAGGATCTGGATCGTGCGGTCCACTTCGGGTCCGCGGCCGATCAGCGGATCGACCTTTCCGTCCAGCGCCTTCTGGTTGAGGTTGATGCAGAACTGGTCGAGCGCGGAATCCTTCTTGTTCTTGTCCGGCTTCTCTTCGCTCTTCGCCTCGGGCTCGTCCGAACCCTGCGGATTCCGGCTTTCGACCTGGCGGCCGCCTTTGCCGATGCCGTGGCTGATGAAGCTGACCGCGTCGAGGCGGCTCATGTCCTGCTGCTGCAGGAAGTAGACCGCGTAGCTGTCGCGTTCGGAGAACAGGGCGACCAGCACGTTGGCGCCGGTCACGGTGTCCTTGCCGCTCGATTGGACGTGCAGGATGGCGCGCTGGATCACGCGCTGGAACCCGGCGGTCGGCTGGGGGTCGCCCTCCTCGTCGGTCTTGAGCGACTGGTATTCCTGGTCGAGGTACTGGCGGACCACGGTCGAAAGCTCGGCCAGGTCGACACCGCAGGCGTTCATCACCTCGGCGGCGTCGGGGTCATCCACGAGAGCGAGCAACAAGTGCTCTAGCGTCGCATACTCGTGCGACCGGTCGGTCGCGTGCTGCAACGCGGTATGCAGGGTCTTTTCGAGAGTCTGGGCGAAACTGGGCATAGTTAGTCAATCCACACTGGTTGGATACGATCCGAGAGTTGAGATTTTGCAAATCGCCGGCTGAACGCGCACGAAACGGCTCTGCTGGTCTTCTGTTAAGAACGATATGGTGCGCCAAAAGCGCAATTGCGAGTGGGTGCGGGCCACAAGGGGGCCCATCAGCTTGGCTCTCGCGGTTTGAACAAGGCATCGGCCAACTTCTTGTGGCTTGCGGCCTTGGCATGCTGGGATTTGACCCGTTCGATCTCGGCCTCGAGCAAGGCGATGCGCTCCATCAGCTCGTCCTGGGAATAGGTATCGAGCAGTTCGCCGGCCAGCCGGCTCGCGAAGTCACCGCGGACCCGGGGGAGATCGTCCTCCATGAGCACAAAATCGAGTGCGCCCCGCTTGCTGTCAATGGGGGGTACCATTACGGCTGTGGAGCGTGGCAACAAGGCTACAGGGGGCATAGCGAATGGCCGCGGTGCAGACTGATACGATGACCGCGGTAACGATCGCCGCTCCGGGCGGTCCCGAAGTGCTTGTGCCTGAACGGCGCGGTGTGCCGGAGCCCGGGCCTGGGCAGGTCCTGATCGAGGTCGCCTATGCCGGGGTCAACCGACCCGACGTGCTCCAACGCATGGGCCGCTATCCGCCACCTCCGGGTGCATCGGACATACCGGGGCTCGAGATTTCCGGCACAGTGATCGCAGCCGGGCACGGGGCGGAAGACCTGCTGCGGACGAAAGTCTGCGCGCTCGTAACTGGCGGAGGTTATTCGGAATTCTGCCTCGCCAGGGCGGAGCACTGTTTGCCGGTGCCGGAGGGCCTGACCCTGGCCGAGGCGGCGGCCTTGCCGGAGACGCTGTTCACCGTTTGGCACAACGTGTTCGAGCGTGGCTGGGCCACTCCCGGGGAGACCTTGCTGGTCCACGGCGGAACCAGCGGCATCGGCTCGATGGCGATCAAGCTTGCCAAGCTGTTCGATCTCACGGTGATCGTGACTTGCGGCACTGAAGCTAAATGCGAGGCCGCTCGCGCCCTCGGCGCCGACCACGCGATTGACTATCGGACCCAGGATTTCGTGAGCGAGGTCAAGGCGCTTACCGACGGGCGGGGCGTCGACCTCGTGCTCGATATGGTCGCGGGAAGCTACACCCAGCGCAACCTCGACTGCCTCGCCGATGCCGGGCGGCTGGTGACGATCGCGGTTCTTGGCGGGGCCGAGGCGACCATCAACATGGCCAAGCTGATGGTCCGCCGGCACACCGTGACCGGCTCGACCCTGCGCGGCCGCTCGGATGCGTTCAAGGGCCTGCTCGCGGACGAGATCGCGCGCGAAGTCTGGCCGCTGGTTGAGGAAGGCCGGCTCCGCCCGGCGATGGACACGGTGTTTCCGCTTATCGAAGCCGCGGCCGCTCATGCCCGGATGGAAGCGGGCGAGCATGTCGGCAAGATCGTGCTCGAGGTAGCAGGAGACGAAGACGCGTGATGAATTCGAGGCCGCCCGAACCGACGACGCGTGAGGCGCTCTACGCTCACGCCGAAGCCTATCTCGACGCGTTGGAGGCGCAGGACCCCGCGCGGCTGGCTTGGGCCGAGCAGGTCGTGTTTACCGAGAACAACGTCCAGCTCGAGATCGGTGACGGGCTGTGGAACACCATCAGCGCGCGCCGTCGAACTTACGATCTCAAGGCCGCCGATCCGCAGACCGGCCAGGTCAGCTGGTTCGGCCTGGTCGAGGAGCATGGGCATCCGGCGATCATGGGCTTGCGGCTCGGCATCGTCGACGGTCGCATCGCCGAGGTGGAGACGATTGTCTGCCGCTCGATGGAGTTCGGACCCTTCCCCAGTATCGAGACTTATGTCTCGCCGCGGCCCTTGATGCTGGCGGACGTACCCGAGGACCAGCGGCGCGAACGGGTACGGATGATCTCGATCGCCGACGGCTATTTCGACACGCTGCAGCTCAATGACGGTACGCTGTTCACCGAATTCACCGACGATTGCGACCGGGTCGAGAATGGTCTCCAGACCACCAACAACCCGAACATCGAAGACTACCCGATCGCCGCGATGGGTTGTGCCGAGCAGTTCCGCCTGGGCCAGTACATCTACGACGACCGCCTGCGCGGCCGCCGCTTCCCGCTGGTCGACGAGGAGAAGGGCATCGTCGTTGCCGCCGGGTTCATCGACCACTGCGGCAAAGTGGTCGACGTGACCTGGACCGACGGGGTCACCAAGACGAAGTCGGTGTTCCACTTCCCCCACAGCTTCGCGTTGCTGGAGATGTTCAAGATCGTCGACGGCAAGATCGCGGGGGTCGAGGCTGCGTTCGTGACCGTGCCTTACAACATGCCCTCGCCCTGGGGGGGGTAGCTTTGGAACCGCTGGTCCTGCACGAGTACGCCCGGTCGGGTAACTGCTACAAGATCCGCCTGACCGCCGCCCATGCCGGCGTTTCGCTCGATCGACGCGAGTACGACATCATGCAGGGCGAAACGCGCACGCCCGAGTTCCTCGCTCAGGTCAACGCCAACGGCCGGATCCCGGTGTTGCAGGTCGGGGAGCGCTTCCTTCCCGAGAGCAATGCCGCCTGCTGGTACCTCGCCACCGGCACCTCGCTGATCCCCGAGGACCCGTTCGAGCAGGCCGACGCGCTGCGCTGGCTGTTCTGGGAGCAGTACAACCACGAACCCAACGTCGCGACCTTGCGTTTCTGGTTCGGTTGGATCGGCGAGGCCAACTTCTCCGAATTCCAGCGCATTGCCCTTCCGCTCAAACGCGCCGCAGGGCTCGATGCGCTCAGGCTGATGGATAACCACCTGGCGCAGCACGACTTTCTCGTCGGTGGGCGGTTCTCCGTCGCCGACATCTGTCTCTACGCTTACACTCACACCTGCGAAGAGGGCGGCTACCGGTTGGCCGACTACCCTGCCGTCGAGGACTGGCTGAAGCGCGTCGAGGCCCAGCCCGGGCACGTGACGCTCGACTGACTCAGGACCGTCACAAAGTCGCGGAACAGACCCGGAACTGCGATTCCCGCGTAACATTCCTCGTCCATAGGCCCTTAGCCATTGGAGGCTATCAAGGGTCTGTGGCCGATGTTGGAAAGCTACTTCCAAGGGTCTGTCGGGAATAACGGAGTCCTCACGGCCTTCCCGAATTTCGACAACCACGAGCCGATCGTGCCCGAGCGTTCGTCCGAGGGGCGGCAGCGCTTCCGGACGATCTGGATCAGCGATGTCCACCTCGGGACCAAGGGCTGCAATTCCGAGCTGCTGATCGACTTCCTCGATTCAACCGACAGCGAGACGATGTACCTCGTCGGCGACATCGTCGACGGTTGGCGCCTGAAGAAGAAGTTCTACTGGCCCGCCGCGCATAACGACATCGTCTGGCGGATCCTCAAGCGCGCCCGCCGCGGCACGCGGATCGTATACATCCCGGGCAATCACGACGAGATGTTCCGGCAGTTTGCCGGCCTCGATTTTGGCGGGGTCGAGATCCGGCGCGCTGCTGTTCACGAGACCGCCGATGGGCGGCGCCTGCTGGTGCTGCACGGCGATGAATTCGATGGGGTGATGCTGGCGCACCGCTGGCTCGCCGTAGTGGGTGATGCGCTCTACGAATTGCTGATGGGCCTCAGCCACTGGGTCAACCTGATCCGGAGGAAGCTTGGAATGCCGTACTGGTCGCTCAGCAAGATGGCCAAGCACAAGGTCAAGAACGCGGTCGAATTCATCTATCGCTACGAGGAAGTGGTCGCTCGGGCCGCCGCGGCGCGCAAGGTCGACGGCGTGGTCTGCGGCCACATCCACACCGCCGAGATGCGCGATTTCGACGGCATCGAATACTACAATGACGGCGATTGGGTCGAAGGCTGCACCGCGCTGGTCGAGCACTTCGACGGCCGGATGGAAATCCTCCACTGGCCCGAGGAAATCGCCCGGCGCGACGCGCTGGCCGCGCTGGCGGTATCGGGCGAGGCCATGGCGCGAGCGGCTTGATGCGGATCGCCATCGTCACCGACGCCTGGGACCCGCAGGTCAACGGGGTCGTGCGGACCTTGCATGCCCTTACCGCAGAGTTGACCAAGCGCGGGCACGAAGTGGAAGTGATCTCCCCGTGCCAGTTTCGCTCCTTGCCATGCCCGAGCTATCCTGAAATCCGCCTCGCCCTCGCCGGTCCGCAGGCGGTGGGGGAGCGGCTTGCCGCCTTCGGCCCGGAGGCGATTCACATCTCCACCGAAGGTCCGCTCGGATGGGCGGCACGGCGTTGGTGCCTGGCGCATGGGCGGCATTTCACCACCGCCTATCACACCCAGTTTCCCGAATACCTGGCACGCCGCTCGCATCTGCCCGCGGGGGTGTTCTGGCCCTACATCCGGCACTTTCACGCCCCGTCGAGCGGCATTATGGCCGCCACTCCGACTCTGCGCGAACAGCTCGAGGCGCACGGGCTGACTCGGTTGCGCCCGTGGGGCCGTGGGGTCGATCTCGAGCAATTCGGGCAAGACATCCCTCCGCCCGACCTGTTCCTGCAACTCCCGCGGCCAATCCAGCTCTATGTCGGCCGGGTCGCGGTGGAGAAGAACGTCGAGGCGTTCCTGTCCGCTCGCCATGCCGGGTCGAAGGTGGTGGTTGGCGATGGACCGGCGCTCGCGCGGCTGCAGGCGCAATTCCCCGAGGTGATGTTCCTCGGGCGCCAGAGCGGCCGTGCACTGGCGGCGTGTTATGCCGGAGCCGACGTGTTCGTCTTCCCGAGCCGCACCGATACTTTCGGCTTGGTGATGATCGAGGCCTTGGCATCGGGAACGCCAGTTGCGGCTTATCCAGTCCCCGGCCCAATCGACGTGCTCACCGCCGAGAGCGGATGCCTGGCCGAATCGCTTGGAGAGGCGATTTCAGGCGCCTTGCAGCTTGATCGCGCACGATGCCGGGCCCACGGTCGCAGCTTCACCTGGGAGGCGAGTACGGACCAATTCCTTGCCGCGCTGACCCCCGAATGCCCGCCACAAGTCCAACGCGAGCTGCGCGCCGCCTGACCTCCGGCGAGTTTGCTTGCCGTTTGTGGGTAAATTCCCTACACGATCCCGGTGTCGGCCGCTCCGTGAGGGGCGGCCCTTCTTTTTCTACCGGAGAGAAACTCGTGGCCCAGCCCACTCCCCTGATGCCGCACGCGACCGCCTCCTGGCTGGTCGACAACACTGCGCTGAGCTTCGAACAGATCGCAGAATTCTGCGGCCTGCATATCCTCGAAGTCCAGGCGATGGCGGACGATCTTGCCAGCTCGAAGTATACTGGCCGCGATCCGGTCCATTCGGGTGAGCTCAATCACCAAGAGATCGAAAAGGGCCAGGCGGACCCGAACTACAAGCTCAAGATGCAGCGCGCCCCGGTCGACGTCAGCCGCACCAAGGGCCCGCGCTATACGCCGGTGTCGAAGCGCCAGGACAAGCCGGATGGCATTGCCTGGATCATCCGCAACCACCCGGAGATCTCGGACGCCCAGATCGGTAAGCTGATCGGCACGACGCGCAACACCATCAACGCCATCCGCGAGCGGAGCCACTGGAACATCGCCAACATCCAGGCGAAGGACCCGGTGACCCTCGGCCTGTGTTCGCAGCGTGAACTCGATGCGGCGGTGGCCAAGGCCGCCAAGCGTGGGGTTGTGCACGGCGACGAGGCGGAGACCGCGGTCGTTGAAAGCCGTGACGAACGCGCCGAACTGATCTCGGAACTGCGGGCCGAGCGCGATGCTTCGGCTAAGGCCGCTGTCGAGGCCGCGCAGGAAGCCGAAGCAGAAGCCTGGCTGCTGGCCAAGCGCGCAGCGGAAGCCAATCCCGCGGATTGATTTCTCACCGCTGTGTCCAAAGAAAAAGGCCGGCCCCGCGAGGGACCGGCCTTTTCCTTGTGGGATCCTGATCGGGCTCAGCCCGCGAGCGTCAGGCGCTGTTCGTTCTCTTCCCCAAGCTCCAATGCCGGAGCCGCGGATGCCTTGGCGGCCTTGAGTGCGTCCGGCGCGAAGCGGCCGTTGACGTTGGCGCCCTGTTCGATCGTCAAAGTCTCGTAATGCACGTCGCCATCGATCCGCGCGCTGCGCAGGATCACGAGGTCGCGGACAGTGATGGTGCCCTTCACGGTTCCAGAGAGGCGCGCGGCATCGGCCTGGATCGCGCCTTCGATGCGGCTCGATTCACCCTGGACCAGCGAGGTGCAGCCAAGGTCACCCTCGATCGTTCCGTCGACATGCAGGTCGGCCGAGGCTTCGATATCACCCCGGATGATCACGTCGGCGCCGATCACTGAGAAAGTCGAACCGCCGTTAGCCACGGGCCGCACCGCTTTTCGTGGTGCCGCGCTCGGGAGTGTCGGTTCGGGCTTCTTCGAGAACATGTGGGGCAGTCTCCAGGAAAGGACGCGGATTGACCGCGCGGCCATTGATGCGGACCTCGAAATGCAGGTGAGGCCCAGTCGAACGACCCGTACTACCGATAGCGCCGATCACATCGCCGGCTTCAACTTCCTGGCCGACGCGGGCGCGCCAGGCCGACATGTGGGCGTAACGGGTCATCAGACCGTTGCCGTGGCTGACTTCGATTACTTTTCCGTAACCGGACTTGATGCCCACGAACGAAACCCGGCCCTTGGCCGCGGCATGGATCGGCGCGCCGATATGGCCGCGGAAATCGAGCCCGGCGTGCAGGGCCGCGCCACCGGTGAAGGGGTCGCTGCGATAGCCGAAGCCCGAGGAAATCATGTTCATGTCGGCAGGCATGACCTGCGGGATACCGGTGAGGCCCTGCTCAAGCGCGTCCATCCGCGCGAGGCTGAGGCCGAGGCGCTGGAAGCGCGGATCGAGCGAGCCATCGCTTTCGGTCGAAAGCTTCTGCAGCGGACCGCCCTGCGCGGTGCGCGAGGCGGTAAGCATGGTGCGGGGATCGAGGCCGAGTTCGCGGATGGCAGCTTCGGCGCGCGCGGCGCGGCGGTCGGCAAAGCGGGTCAGGCGTTCGACCAGGGCCAGCTGGCGCGCCTCGATGCGGGCGATCGACGCCGCTTCGGGCATCAGTGCGCTGACTTTCTCGACGGTCTTGGCGGCTTCGTCGGTGCTGTCGCTGACGGTATCCTCGGCGACAACATCGTCGGGGAGCATCGGCAGGACCTTCTCGATGAAGTCCATGCGCCGGCCGACGTCGGAAGCCACTTCGTTCACGTCGTCCTGATAAGCCTTCACCCGGCTCTCGGACGTGGCAACACGGGCTTCGCGCTCGAGCAGCGAGAGCCGTTCGGATACCGCCTGGTACTGGCTGATCGCCATCACGCCTACTGACAGGCCCCAGCCGCCGACAACGGCGACCGCAAGGCCTGCAGCAATCATCTGCATGCGCGAAGTAATCGTGATGAAACGGACTTGGCCCTGCGAGCGCATGAAGAACTCACGCTCCGGAAACCAACCCCGCACGCGGTCGAGAAGACCGCTCACGGTTGCGTTTGTCAAAATTCGGACCCCGACTTTCCCGTACAAGTCTTGGCGCGCTGGCTAGCCCCTTGGCGTTAATAGAGTCGAATCAGAATCTTGGCCTTTGGGCCGAGTCGATCTCGAATCGCGACGAGTTGTGCCTAATTGCAGAAAGCTTCCACAGGCCCTCAGATGTGTAACCGATTGACTTGAATCGAATCGGCATTTCCCTGGACTGACAGCAGTGCGTAACGGTGCTACAGGCCGCGCCATGTCGACCCAGCTTCAAACCGCCGCAAACCACGATGAAACAATCGCAACTCTGGCGAAGGCCGGGCGTGCGGCGCAGCGCCGGCTGGCGCGGCTTGACGGTCCGGCGAAGGAAGCGGCCTTGCGCTCTGCCGCGGCGGCGCTGCGGGCGCACCAGCCGCAGATCCTCGAAGCCAATGCGCGCGACATTGCCGCGGGGGAGGCCAACGGCCTTTCGTCAGCGATGCTCGACCGCTTGCGGCTCGATGAAAAGCGCCTTGAATCAATTGCTTCTGCGGTAGAGGCGGTCGCCTCGCTGCCCGATCCGGTCGGCCAGGTCATCGACCGCAGCGTCGCCCCCGCCGGGATGGAGCTGAGCCGTATCCGCATCCCCATCGGGCTGATCGGGATCATCTACGAAAGCCGTCCCAACGTCACCGCAGACGCGGCCGCGCTGTGTTTGCGCAGCGGCAATGCCGTATTGCTGCGTGGCGGGAGCGAGGCGGTCAATTCGAACCGCGCGATCCATGCGGCGCTGGCAGAGGGATTGGCCGCGGCAGGGGTTCCTGCAGAGGCCGTCCAGCTCATGCCTACGCAGGATCGCGAGGCGGTTGGTGCCATGCTGCGCGCGGCGGGCCTGATCGACATGATCATTCCCCGCGGCGGCAAGGGCCTGGTCGAGCGCGTGCAGAACGATGCCCGCGTGCCCGTGCTCGCGCACCTCGATGGCATCTGCCACACTTACGTTCATTCCTCGGCCGACCCCGCGATGGCGACCACGCTGGCGCTTAACGCCAAGATGCGCCGCACCGGCATTTGCGGGGCGATGGAGACCCTGCTGCTCGACGCGAGCTTCCCCGCAAGCGGCCAGGTGGTTGGCGCCCTGCTGGACGCTGGCTGCGAGTTGCGCGGCGATGCGCGGGCCCAGGCGATCGATCCCCGCATCGGCCGGGCCAGCGCCAATGACTGGGACACCGAGTACCTCGACGCCGTACTGTCGGTGGCCGTGGTCGACGGGCTCGACGCCGCGCTTGACCATATCGAGCACCATTCCTCAGGACATACCGATGCCATCCTGACCTCGGACGCCGATGTCGCCGAACGCTTCCTGGCCGAAGTCGACAGCGCGATCGTGATGGTCAACGCCTCGACCCAGTTCGCCGACGGCGGCGAGTTCGGGCTCGGCGCGGAGATCGGCATTGCCACGGGGCGGCTCCACGCGCGCGGCCCGGTCGCGCTCGAGGGTTTGACGACCTACAAGTGGCAAGTCCGCGGCCACGGCGAAGCGCGCGCTTGAAGCCCCCGGCCCTGTCCGCCTAGACCAACGGCGAACAGGAGAGAGATCATGCGTTACAACCGCCTCGGCCAGTCCGGCCTCGTCGTGTCCGAACTGTGCCTCGGCGCGATGACTTTCGGCAACAAGCCGAGCGGGTTCTTCACGCACGATCTCGACCAGGAAGGCTCGACCGCGCTGGTCAAGCAGGCGCTCGAGGCCGGGGTCAACTTCATCGACACCGCCAATCTCTACACCGCCGGGCAGAGCGAGGAGTTCGTCGGCGGCGCCCTGAGGGCGCTCGGCATTGCGCGGGACCAGATCGTCGTCGCGACTAAGGGCATGGGCCCGATGGGCGAAGGGCCCAATGATTCCGGTTCGAGCCGCTATCACTTGCTGCACCAGATCGACGCCAGCCTGTCGCGGCTCGGGCTCGATCACGTCGATCTCTACCAGATCCATGGCTGGGACCCGAATTGCGGGATGGAAGAGACTTTGCGCGCGCTTGAGGACATCGTCCGTTCGGGCCGGGCGCGTTACGTGGGGGTGTCGAACTGGGCCGCTTGGCAGATCGCCAAGGCGCTTGGCATTTGCGAGCGGCGCGGGTGGGACAAGTTCGTCTCGCTCCAGGCGCTCTACACCGCGGCAAACCGCGAACTCGAGCGGGAAATCGTGCCGATGCTGCGTAGCGAGGGCCTCGGCCTGATGGTCTGGAGCCCGCTCGCCGGCGGCTTGCTCTCGGGCAAATATGCGCGGGGCGAAAACGACGCAGCCGAGGGTGAGGGGAGGCGGGCCCAGCTCGACTTCCCGCGTACCGACAAGGCGCTGGCGTTCGACTTGGTCGAGGCGATGCGGCCGATGGCCGAAAGTCGCGGCGTCTCTATCGCCGCGATCGCGCTCGCCTGGTTGCTGCACAAGGACGTGGTCACCAGCGTGATCGTCGGTGCCCGCCGGCCCGATCAGCTGGCCGAGAACCTGGCGGCGAGCGGTGTCGAGCTGACGGCAGATGAACTCGCCAGCCTGGATGCTCTCGGGGAGCCCGAGTTGGAGTACCCGGCCTGGGCGATAAGGTCGCAGGAGACTCGCCACGGCTTCCGCGTTTCGCCGCGCCGCCAGCCGAAGTGAAGCTGACCGGGCTCCTCGGCGGCAGCTTCAATCCCGCGCACGGCGGGCATCGGGCGATCAGCCTGTTCGCGCTCGAGGCGCTTGGTCTCGACGAGGTCTGGTGGCTCGTTTCGCCCGGCAATCCGCTCAAGCCGGTGGCGGGCATGGCACCTCTGGCGGTGCGGGTGCAGTCGGCCAAGGCGGTCGCTCGCCGCGCGCCGATCCGGGTCACGGCGGTCGAGCGCGAGCTTGGCACTCGCTTCACCGTCGACACCCTTCGCGCCCTCAAGCGGCGCTTCCCCCGCCGGCGGTTCGTGTGGCTGATGGGGGCCGACAATCTCGCGCAGTTTCACTTGTGGAAGGACTGGCGCCGGATCGCCCGCGAGATGCCGATTGCGGTAATAGCCCGCCCCGGCTATGATGCAGCTGCCCTCGCGAGCCCCGCGATGGCCTGGCTGCGGCGCTACCGGTTGTCTGCAGTTGGATTTCGAAACCGGGGTGGATGGAGCGCACCCGCGCTGATTGAATTGCGTTTCGACCCTGATCCACGGTCCGCCACAGCGGTGCGCCGATCGGATCCTGACTGGGCCAGCCGTTATATCGGACTATCGGCCAGGGACGGGGTGACGCATTCCCCAATTCACGATGTCGCAAGGGCAGGTGGCGCATGACGCGCTGCGCGCTCATGCCTTGTCGTCCAATCCCTGAACCAGGAGCATGATCTGCTGCGATGACCCTCGAAGGCACAGGGGCGCAAGCCCGGCCGGAACCAACCGGCTTTTCGACCATCGTTCACCTGACTGATATGCCCAGCACCAACACACCCACCGACGGAGCCGTTCACGCGCTGGTTCTTCACCAGCTCGATGAAGATCAGGCGCAAGACGTCGTTTCGATCCCTCTCGAGGGCAAATCGAGCATCGCCGACTACATGGTGATCGCTTCCGGCCGCTCGACGCGGCAGGTCGCGGCGATGGCCATGAAGCTTGCCGAGCGGCTCAAGAAGGAAGGCCACGGCACGGCCCGCATCGAAGGCCTGCCCGCGGCGGACTGGGTGCTGATCGATGCCGGTGACGTTGTAGTCCACTTGTTCCGGCCCGAAGTGCGCAGCTTCTACAGCCTCGAACGGATGTGGGGCTTCGGCGACGACGGCGCCACGGCCACTGGCCGAGCCTAGGCCGTAACCGGCCTAAGGATTTCATTGGTGCGCATGGGTCGCTAAGACCGGCTCATGCAGCTCCACGTCATTGCCCGCGGCAAGATCGCCCGCACGCCCGAGGCGGAGCTGGTCGATCGCTATGTGAAGCGGATCGCCTGGCCGCTCAAGATCACCGAACTGCCCGAAAACGGCGGCCGCGTGCCCGATCCGGTTACGCCTTATCGCACGATCCTGCTCGACGAACGCGGCTCGCAGGTTTCGTCGGAAGAACTGGCCGAACTCCTGAGTGACTGGCGCGACAACGGCATCCGCGAGACTCGCTTCATCATCGGCCCCGCCGACGGGCACAGCCGCGCCGAGCGCGATGCGGCCGATCGCCTGGTAGCCTTCGGGCGGGCAACCTGGCCGCACCTGCTGGTCCGCGCGATGGTCATGGAGCAGCTGTTCCGGGCGACGAGCATCCTCGCCGGCCATCCCTATCATCGGGCAGGGTGAGTCCGGCCGCGTGAACAAACCCCTGGCCCTGGTCCTGACCCTGCTGCTGGTGTCGAGCGCCGCCGCGCTGCATGGGCAAGCCGGCGATCAGGACAGCGAACAGTCCAGCGCCAGCATCGGCGAGACGCGCAGTGCTCTGCGCCAGGCTCTGGCCGAGAGGCGCAACGCGCAAGCGCGCAGCGAGCGTCTGGAGCGCGAGGCGGCAACGATGCGCGATGCGGCTGACAAGACCGCGCGGCAGGGCGCCGCTCTCGCTGCCCGTGTTCAGGAGGCGGAGGCGGGCATTTCGGCCGCCGAGGCCCGTCTCGCGCTGGCAAACAGCGAGCGGGCCCGATTGCGCGAGGAACTCGGGCGCGAGCAGCAGCCGGTGGTTCACCTGACCGCGGCACTTCAGCAATTCGCCCGCCGTCCGTTGGCGCTGTCGATCCTGCGGCCCGGATCGGTCAGGGAGACGGTCTACCTGCGCGCCATGCTCGATAGTGCCACTCCTGAGATACAGACGCGCACTGCCGGCCTGCGCGGCCGGCTCGCGCGGATGTCGCAGTTGCGCGAGGAATCGGAACAAGCGCTGGTTGCCTTGCGGGCGGAAGAAGCCCGCCTCTCGGCTCGACAGCGAGAACTGGCCGAGCTCGAGACCACCCAGCGTCTCGCTCTCCGGACGGCCAGCAGCAACGCCGATCGCGAGGTGGAACGTGCACTCGCGCTGGCAGAAGAAGCGCGAGATCTCGATGCGTTGATCGGCGAGCTCGACCGCGCCGGCAGCCTGCGGGCGCGCTTGGCGGCGCTCCCCGGTCCGCTGATGCGTCCGGCCCGTCCGGGGGAGCCCGGTCTGACCGAACTGCCTGGCGAAGCTCTGCCCGATGCCTCGGCTACGGCCCCTCCGGCGCCCTACCTGCTGCCGGTGACCGGGCGAACGATCATCGGCTTTGGAGCGACGCAGGGCGGCAGTGTCAGCCGCGGGGTGACCTTCGCGCCGCGTGCCGGCGCGCAAGTTGTGGCACCCGCGGCGGGGCGGGTGGTCTTCGCGGGGCCCTATCGCGGGTATGGCCGCATCGTGATTATCCAGCACCCCGGCGGCTGGACGAGCCTCATCACCGGTCTCGCCCGGACCGATGCTGTGGTGGGAGAATCGGTCGTGTCCGGCGCGCCGCTCGGAGTGGCCGATCAGGGCAATCCGAGAGTGACGCTAGAGCTCCGGCGCGATGGCGAACCGGTCAATCCACTGCCCTTTGTCGGCTGAAATCCGCCGTTTGCCTGCCTCATCTGGCGTTAAGGGGCCCGGCGCGATAAAATGAGGCTGCCATTCAAGGAATTCGATTCATGAAGCTTGCCCCGAAGTTCGCTGGCTCCGTGCGCGCTGCTGCGCTGGTGACGGCCGTTGCGCTGCTTCCCACAACGACCGCCGTGTTCGCCCAGGTCGAAAGCCGCTCGTCGCCCGAATTCGCCAAGCTCTTCGCCACCTACCAGCGCATCAAGTCGAGCTATGTCGAGCCGGTGGATGACGAAGTCCTCATCCGCGGCGCGATCGACGGCATGCTCGCCGCGCTCGATCCGCATTCCGCCTACCTCGACGGGGCTGCGCTCGAGCGGCTCGAGACCATGATCGACGGCAACTACGAAGGCCTCGGCATCTCGGTGCAGATGGATGACGGCGCCGTTAAGGTCGTGTCCCCGTTCAAGGGCAGCCCGGCGGACAAGGCCGGGCTCAAGGCCGGCGATTACATCACGCACATCGAAGGCAAGCTGATCTACGGGCTCGAGCTCGACGAAGCGGTCAAGCAGATGCGCGGCCCGGCGGGCAGCGCGGTACGCCTGTCGATCTTCCGCCCCGGTCGGGAAGAACCGTTCGAAGTCAGCGTTACGCGCGGTGTGGTCGAGCTGGAGCCCGTTACGTTCGAGCTCAAGCCGGGCGGTATCGGCGTGATCAGCGTCAATGAATTCAGCCGCGATGTCGGTGTCGACGTGAACAGTGCGATTGCCTCGCTGCGTCGCGACTCCGGTGGCAAGCTGAGCGGGTTGGTGCTCGATCTGCGCAAGAACCCGGGCGGCTCGCTCGACGAGGCCGTGGCGCTCAGCGACTTGTTCCTGACCGAAGGCCAGATCGTCTCCCAACGTGGCCGTAATCGTCGCGATTCGGTCTACTACGAGGCGGAGAGCGTCTATCGCGGCGATGCCGCTGCAGGCCTGCCGATCATCGTGCTGATCGATGCCGGATCGGCCTCGGCCAGCGAAATCGTCGCCGGCGCGCTGCAAGATCAGCATCGCGCCCTCGTCATGGGCGAGCGCAGCTTCGGCAAGGGTAGCGTGCAGACGCTGCTGCCGCTGACGCGCGATTCGGCGCTCAAGCTGACCACGGCGCGTTACTACACGCCGTCGGGGCGCTCGGTGCAGGAGGGCGGGATCGAGCCCGACATCCGCGTGCCGCAGCTCAGCGATCCCGATGCGGCCAAGCGCTCGCAGTACCTGATGCGCGAGAGCGACTTGCGCGGCCACCTGGTCAACGAAGTGGCGCTCGAAGACGATCAGCTCGAAGCTGACCGGCTCGACGATCCGCGCTTCAAGCTGACGGCGGAGCAGCTCGAAAAGCAGGGTATCGACGACTTCCAGCTCGACTATGCGCTGAGGACCCTGCGCCGTACCGGCGGTTCGGTGATTGCGCGGAGCAAGTGAGTTCAGCTACGCCGCGCTGATGAACCCTTCGCAAAAGCTCGCCCAGCGCCTGGCGCTCGGAGTGCCCGCGCTGCTGCTCGCGGGCGCCTATCTCTCGCAATACGGTTTCGGCCTCTATCCGTGCGAGATGTGCTGGTGGCAGCGCTATCCGCACTTCGCGGCGGTGGGGCTGGCGTTCCTTTCCACCCTCGTCCCTCCGCGCACGCTGTGGATCGGGCTGGCGGGCCTGGCAGTGCTCATCTCCGGCCTGATCGGCGCGTTCCATGCGGGCGTGGAATACGGCTGGTGGCAGGGGCTGACGACATGTTCCGGGCCCTTGGGGGCTAACGGGGGCGATCCGCTCGATGCGCTCCTGAACGCGCCGCTGGTCCGTTGCGACGTGGCGGCGTGGACTCTGGGCGGCATCTCCCTCGCGGGTTTCAACGCGCTGATTTCAGTAGTTTCCGCGATGGCGATCTTCGTGCTTCTGGGTAAAGGTCGCCGGGCATGAGCGATCGCGCACAAATGATCCGGGTGGACCAGGCCGGCGAGTACGGCGCCACGCGCATTTATGCCGGTCAGCTCGCGGTAATGGGCGATCGCGCCGCGCATTCGGGTGAAATCCGCGCGATGGCGGAACAGGAAGCGGGCCATAAGGCAGAATTTGACGCGCTGATGGCCAAGCGCGGCGTGCGCCCCACGGCGCTACAGCCGATCTGGTCGGTCGCAGGCTATGCCCTGGGCGCCGCGACCGCGTTGATCGGGCCGGAAGCGGCCATGGCCTGCACCGCCGCCGTCGAAACAGAGATCGATCGCCACTATTCTCGCCAGCTGGAAGAACTTGCGAAAGATCAGGGAACGGCTGAGGATGATCCCGAGCTCGCCGACATGATCGAGCGGTTCCGGGAAGACGAGCGGGCCCACCATGACGCCGCGATCGCAGCAGGTGCGGAACGGGCGCCAGCCTATCCCTTGCTTTCCGCTGCGATCAGGCTCGGATGCAGGGCGGCGATCCGTCTGTCTGAGAAGATTTAAAGGGAACCGGAGGCGCGGCTGGGGCGCTTCACAAACGGTTCACGGGCCAGAGCGCCTAATTGGATTTGCGGGGGCCGTCCCCGTCGGAAGGAACGGACAATGAATCGCCTGCTTCCCTTGGCTGCCTCCTCCTTCGTTGCGCTGGCCGCTTCGATCGCCGTGCTACCTGTGCCCGCCGCGGCCCAGGACGAAGCCGGAGACAAGGTCAACACCGTCATCATTTACGGCGACGATGAGTGCCCGCCTTCGGTCGATGGCGAGATCGTGGTCTGCGCCCGCCTGGATGAAAGCGAGCGCTTCCGCATTCCCAGGCCGCTGCGCGAGAGCAACAGCCCGGCGAACCAGGCCTGGTCCCAGCGCGTTCGGTCGTATGAGACCGTGGGCTCATTCGGGCCGATGTCCTGTTCACCCGTGGGCGGCGGGGGCCAGACGGGTTGCACGGCTCAATTCATCGAAGCGGCCTATGCGGCGAAGCGCGAAGGTACCGATGTCCGCTTCAGCCAGTTGATCGCCGAACAGCGTGATGAGCGGCTTGCCACAATCGATGCCGAAGCAGCCGATACGCAGGCTCGCGTCGAACAGGCCGAACAGGAATACATGGAACGCCAGCGTCAACAGCAGGATGCTGAAGGCACGCCGGTTCCACAAGCCGCGCCAACGTCCGCTCCGCGCACGGTCGATCCGCTGGCCATTCCTCCCTCTCCGTAAGCGGTTTTGACGCGGTCTTAACGCGTATCGGTTAGTCGCGGGGGCGATGAATGCTTCCGCAACCTTCCCCTCGCGAATCCTTACCGTCTTCGGCACCAGGCCGGAGGCGATCAAGCTGTTCCCGCTCATTCACGCGCTAGAGGCCGATCGGCGGTTCGAAAGCCGCGTCTGTGTCAGCGCCCAGCACCGCGGCATGCTTGACCAGGTACTGGCGATCTCGGGCCTGGTTCCGGACCACGACCTCGACCTCATGCGGCCGGACCAGTCGCTCGATTCGCTGACGGCCGCACTGCTCACCGGGCTGGGCCAGGTGATGGACGCTGAACGACCGGAATGGGTCGTGGTTCAGGGCGATACCGCCACGGCCATGGCCGGAGCGCTGGCTGCCTATTATCGCAAGATTCCGGTGTGCCACGTCGAGGCTGGGCTGCGTAGCGGCAACATCCACCACCCCTGGCCCGAAGAAATCAATCGCCGGATCATCGGCACGATCGCCGCGCTTCACTGCGCCCCGACCGAGACCGCGGCCGAAGCGCTGCGGCGAGAGACCGTTGACCCGGCGACGGTACACGTCACCGGCAACACCGTGATCGACGCGCTCCACTGGATCACAGCGCGGATCGCCCAGCAGCCGGAGCTGGCCTCGGGGCTTACCGAACTCGAGCAGAGGTTCGGCGGCAAACGGGTGATCGGCGTCACCAGTCATCGCCGGGAGAACTTCGGCGGAGGCATGGAGGCGATCGCGGGGGCCATTCGCCGTCTCGCTGCGCGGGAGGACGTGGCGGTGATCTTCCCGGTCCACCTCAATCCCAACGTGCGCCAGGTGATGAATGCCGAGCTTGCGGGTCTCGACAATGTCGCGCTCATCGAACCGCTCGACTACCCGCATTTCGCCCACCTTCTCGGCCTCGCTACACTGATGCTGAGCGATAGCGGCGGGGTGCAGGAAGAGGCGCCGGCGCTGGGCAAGCCGGTACTGGTCATGCGCGAGACGACCGAACGGCCGGAAGGGATCGAGGCGGGCACGGCCAAGCTTGTCGGCACCGATGAAGACCGCATCGTCGCCGAAGCGGAACGGCTGCTCGATGATCCCGCCGCCTATGCCGCGATGGCTCGGGCACACAATCCCTTCGGCGATGGGAAGAGTGCGGGGCGGATACTTGAACTGCTCGCTCGAGCTTAGTTCCTGGTTACCGACGTCGCGTGGGCCGTTTTGGTTGGCATCACGCAAAGGCGCGAAGGCGCTAAGTGATGGCGCCTGCCCCCTTTTTCGTCATTCCCGCGAACGCGGGAACCTAGGGCGGAGCAGCACGAAGAGCCGACTTGGTCCCCGCGTTCGCGGGGATGACGAAGGGTGGGTTTCGGTTCTCCGCACCTTTGCGTGACCCAACCTGAGGCCTCTCCACCGAGATCATCGTTACCGCTTCTTTCACCCTTTTGCGCGATGGCCAGACCTGGTTCTTGCGAGGGGTTTTTCAGTGCGGGGTGAAACTCAACCCACGGTCAGTGTCATCGGGCTTGGCTACATCGGCCTCCCTACTGCCGCAATCGTCGCGCGTGCCGGGATGCGCGTGCACGGCGTCGACGTTTCGCAGGAGGTGGTCGACACGATCAACCGGGGCGCGATCCATATCGAGGAAGTTGATCTTGACGGTCTGGTGCAGGGCGTCGTCCAGCGCGGTTTGCTGTCTGCAGCGACAGCGGTCGAGCCGGCAGACGTTTTCGTCATCGCCGTGCCGACGCCTTTCGCCAAAGACGGCAAGCATACGCCCGACATTTCCTATGTCCTCTCCGCGGCTCGCAGCGTGGCGCAGGTGCTCAAACCCGGCGACACCGTGATCCTCGAATCGACCTCGCCTGTTGGCACCACCGAGGCGATGCGCGACCTGATCGCCACCGAGCGCCCGGACCTGCGCATGCCCGGCTTGTGCGATGGCATCCCCGACGTGTCGCTGGCCTACTGCCCCGAACGCGTGCTGCCAGGTCGCATCCTGCAGGAGCTGACCGATAACGACCGCTCGATTGGGGGCGTGACGCCACGTTGCGCACGCAAGGCGCTGTCGTTCTACAAGCGTTTCGTGCGCGGCACTTGCGTCACCACTGACGCGCGCAGCGCCGAAATGACCAAGCTGGTCGAAAACGCCTATCGCGACGTCAACATCGCCTTTGCCAACGAGCTGTCGATGGTGGCCGACGCTATGGACCTCGACGTGTGGGAGGTGATCCGCCTCGCCAACCGGCATCCGCGCGTGAATATCCTTTCGCCCGGACCCGGCGTTGGTGGTCACTGCATCGCGGTCGACCCGTGGTTCATCGTCCACGGCGCGCCGGAACAGACACCGCTGATCCGCACGGCTCGCGGAGTTAACGACGCCAAGATCCACCATGCCATCGCCCGTGCGGCGGCGTTGGTAGAAGCCCATCCGGCGGCGCGCGTCGCCTGTCTCGGCCTGGCGTTCAAGGCGAATATCGACGATTTCCGCGAGAGCCCGGCACGGCTGGTAGCGGCTACCCTCGCGCGGCGTTTCGGCAGTCGCATCGCGGTGGTCGAACCTTACGCCGCCGAACTGCCGCGTGAGTTCGCGGGGACCGGGGCCCAGTTGGTCGATGTCGATACCGCGCTGGAAGACTGTGACGTCCTGATCGTCCTGGTCGACCATGACGTGTTCCGCTCGGTGCCGTTGGCGGAGCGGGCGAACAAGGCGGTCTACGACACGCGCGGTATCTGGCCGGACCAACCTGAGGCGGCCGAACCGGAAGCCCTCAGAAAAGCAGGCTGAAGCCCTCTCCCCTTGGGAGAGGGCTGGGTGAGGATGACAAACGAAACGTAGCGGACCCTCACCCTCCGCGCCTTATGGCGCTCCTCCCTCTCCCGAGGGGAGAGGGGAGTCAGGCCCCCGGATACCGCTCAAACTCCGGCAGCGCGGCCAAGTCCTTCATCCACGGCAGCCGTTCGGCAACCTGGATCTGCGCACCCGGAGGCATCGCTGCCGCATCGTCGAGCGTGGCCGACTGGACGTCGACAATGCCCGGCAGCATCCCGGCGTTGCGATAGAACAGGCCGGTGCCGCAAGTCGGGCAGAACTGCCGTTCGGCGCCGTTCTTGCCGTTATAGGTCGTCAGTTCCCCCTGCTGCAGGTGGAACTGATCTTCCTTCACCGCCAGCCAGGTTACCATCGGCGCGCCGGCTGCCGCCCGGCAGTCCGCGCAGTGGCAGACCGCGTTATGCGCCGGCTCCCCTTCGATCTCGTAACGCACGGCGCCGCACTGGCACCCTCCGGACTTGGCCATGATTATCCTCCATCGCGAATCGATGCACAGAACATATCA
Organism: Altererythrobacter sp. Root672; assembly: GCF_001427865.1. Classification (NCBI taxonomy): domain Bacteria; kingdom Pseudomonadati; phylum Pseudomonadota; class Alphaproteobacteria; order Sphingomonadales; family Erythrobacteraceae; genus Altererythrobacter; species Altererythrobacter sp. Root672. The sequence continues at coordinate 430,834 of NZ_LMHH01000002.1, read as the reverse complement.
GGAACAAGCGTGCCCGGAAAGGCGTACTAGGCGAGCGAGATATCCGGCGCGTCTTCCTGCTTCATGCCAATCACGTGATAGCCGGAGTCCACATGATGGACTTCGCCCGTAACGCCGCTCGACAAGTCGCTGAGCATGTAGAGCCCGGCGCCGCCGACGTCCTCGATCGTGGTATTGCGGCGCAGCGGTGAGTTCAGCTCGTTCCACTTGAGGATGTAGCGGAAGTCGCCGATCCCGCTCGCGGCCAGGGTTTTGACCGGACCTGCGCTGATCGCGTTGACACGGATATTCTCCCGGCCGAGGTCGTTGGCGAGGTACTTTACGCTGGTTTCCAGCGCCGCCTTGGCCACGCCCATGACGTTGTAATGCGGCACGACTTTTTCGGCGCCGTAGTACGTCAGGGTCAGGATCGAACCTCCGTTCGGCATCATCGCCCGCGCGCGGTTGGTCACCGCCACCAGCGAATAGGCCGAGATGTTCATCGTCATCAGGAAGTTGTCGAGGCTCGTGTCGACATAGAGCCCGCGCAGTTCGGTCTTGTCAGAAAAGCCGATCGCGTGGACCACGAAGTCAATCGTTTCCCAGCGGGACTTCAAGGTAGCGAACGCGGTGTCGAGCGCTTCCATGCTCGAAACGTCGCAATCGAAGCAGAAGTCCGATCCGAGCTGCTCGGCCAGCGGACGCACGCGTTTCTCGAGAGCTTCCCCCTGATAAGAAAAGGCCAGTTCCGCACCGTGTTCACGCAGCTTTTGCGCGATGCCCCAGGCCAGCGATTTTTCATTTGCGAGGCCCATGATCAGCCCCCGCTTTCCAACCATCAAACCAGATGTCATCGGCCTCCCTTCCCAGCCTCCGTCATCGTATTCTCCTTGTCGTTCGTTGTACGAACCCGATTGTCGACTTGGCCGATGCGATCCTCCTCTTCCTCGGGAGTTTCGGCCAAGGCGGCATTGAGTTCCGCACCCATGACCATCCCTAGGCCCACCAGCCAGAAAAAGAAAAGCACGATCATGAACCCGGCCAGAGAGCCATAAGTCAGGTCGTAGGCAAAAACGCTGCGCAACAGGGGCGGCAGCGCCAGAGTGACGCCAACCCACCACACCGTCACCAGCAGCACTCCGGGCCATTTGGGATAGCGCGGCTTGCGATAGGCGGCGGGGGTCAGGATGTAGAATAGCATGTACAGCGAGACGTAGAGCCCGGCCGCCGTCACCATGCGCGAATAAGTCAGCTTGCCCATCGCAGGGTCGAGCTCGGGGATCCAGGCGGCGATCACTTCCTGCGCCGCGCCGATCAGCACTTGCGCGAGCAGGCTCAGCATCAGCAGGACCACTGCGGCCAGGATGATCCCTGTCGAAAAGACGCGGTACTTCCAGAACGCCTGCGTTGGTCGCGTGCCATAGGCGCGGCGCAGGATGTCGCGGATCGTCTCGATCAGGCTGCCGACGGTCCAAAGCCCGGCAAAGGCCGCGGCCCAGAGGAACCAGCCGCTCCGTGCGATGACGACGTCTCGCGCGACCGGCTCGATGACTTCGGCCACGACTGGGGGCACGGCGGCGAGGACCGCGTCGATCATCGCCATGCGATCGCCTTCCTCGAAAATCGCGGTGAAGATCGCTCCTGCGGTAATGGCAAAGGGAAAGATCGCCAGCAGGGTCATGTAGGCAAGGTTGCCGGCGTGGATGAAACCGTCGTTGTAGGCGCCGGCCAGGACCCGCTCGACGACCCGTCGCGGCCGGCTGCCGGGTGCGATCGCGCGGGCGACGTCCCCCGGCAGCCCCGCCCGGTGCCTAAGCGCTTCTTTGCGGCGCGCCTCGGGGGAGCGATCGGGTACCGGCGGGCCGGGTCGGTTATGGTCCGTAAGTCCGGGAGCCATCCAACCCTTCCTATCCGGCTTCATCCCATTCGCAATGGTTTAGACGCCCAGCCGGTTCCGCACGCCAGTGCCATCGCTCCAGCCATCGAGCCGCTCGGTGAGGCTGGAGAGATCCTCGGGCAGCTGGATTTCGAGCCGGACGAGCTGGTCGCCGCGCCCGCCGTTCTTGTTCGAAAAGCCGCGGCCCTTGAGGCGCAGGACCTTGCCGGAGTTGGAGCCGGGCACGATCGTCAGCATCACCGGGCCTTCGACGGTCGGCACTTTCACTTTCGCACCGCGCACCGCTTCGTCGAGCGTGATCGGCAAGTCGAGCCGCACGTCGTCGCCGTCGCGGGTGTAGAACGCGTGCGGTTCGACCACCACGGTCACGAGGGCGTCACCGGCCCCGGCCGGGCCCGGATTGCCCTTGCCCTTGAGGCGCATCTGGGTGCCGTCCTCGACGCCGGCGGGCAGCTTGAGGTCGATGGTGTTGCCGGTCGACAGGGTGATCCGCTGCGGCTTGAGCGCTGCGGCGTCGACGAACGGCACTTTCAGGCGATAGCTGGTGTTTGAACCGCGCTGCGGTGGGGCCTGGCGCCTGCCGCCAAAGCCGCCGCCCATGCCACCGGGGCCTTCGCCCCGCGCGCCGAATCCGCCCGAACCGCGGCCGAACAAGCCTTCGAACAGATCGCTGATGTCGGTTTCTTCGCCGGCGCCGAAGCCTTGGAAATCACGCGCCGAATAGCCCTGCGAACCCCCGCCGGGACGAGGACGAAACCCGCCAGCCCCACCGAAAGGCATCGCCGGGTTGCCGTCGGCATCGATTTCGCCGCGGTCGAACTTGGCGCGCTTGTCCTTGTCGGACAGCAAGTCGTAGGCCCGCGTCACTTCGGCGAAGCGCTCGGACGCCTTGGGGTTGTCCTGGTTGCGATCCGGGTGGAGTTCCTTGGCCAGCTTGCGATAGGCGGACTTGATGTCCTTCTCGTTCGCTCCGCGCTGTACGCCCAGGGTGGAATAAGGATCGGCCATGGCGTGTTAGCTAAGCAGAACAGTGGCAAGGCGCAAGCGAGGCTGTGCGGATCGTCTCATGCTGGCCCAAAACGGCCTCTACGTATTTCCTACAGGCGATTGAGGCGTTAGGCGTGGCCGCATGAGCGTTCGGCCAGCCTTGAACTCCGCAAATTGTTGCTCTCCGTCACTTTGGAAAGGCCCGCGTCGTGAAGGATGAACAGGACGCGATCCCGCACGGCGATCCTCTCGAGCTGTTCGAGGCTTGGTTCGCGGAAGCGCGGGCGAGCGAACCGAACGATGCGAACGCCATGGCACTCGCCACAGCGACTGCAGACGGGACACCCTCGGTGCGGATGGTGCTGCTGAAGGAGCACGGGCCCGAGGGCTACGTGTTTTACACCAATGCCGAGAGCCGCAAGGGCGAGGAAATTCGCGCCAATCCGCGCGCGGCGCTGCTGTTCCACTGGAAGTCGCTCCACCGGCAGATACGGATCGAAGGTCACTTGGAGGAAGTCGGGCCGGAGATGGCCGACGCCTACTTCGCCTCGCGCCACCCTGATTCCCGACTCGGTTCGGCCGCCTCGGACCAGTCGCGCCCGCTCGACAGCCGCAAGACCTATCTCGACCGGGTCGAGGATTTGCGGGCCCGGTTCGGCGAGGGTGTGCCGCGCCCTCAGCACTGGACAGGCTTCCGCCTCGTCCCCGAGCGGATGGAATTCTGGTTGTCGCGCGAGCACCGGTTGCACGAGCGGCGCCAGTATGTCCGTTCCGGTGGCGAATGGACTAGCGCGCTGCTCTACCCATGACCGATGATCGCGCCCTGCTGACGCGCAGCGCGGCTTTCGCCTCGCTGGGGATGGCGCTGTTCCTGGCCATTCTGAAGGGCTGGGCGGCCTGGACCACCGGCTCGACGGCGATGCTCGGCAGTCTCGCCGACACCGTGCTCGACATGATCGCCAGCCTCGCCACGCTGATCGGCGTGTGGGTGGCAGCGCAGCCGGCGGATGAGAGCCATCGCTTCGGCCACGGCAAGGCTGAGGCGCTGGCGGCTATGTTCCAGGTGATCCTGATCGTCCTTTCGGCCGGCGCCATCGGCTTGCGGGCGGTGACCGCGCTGATCGAAGGCGGTCGGACCGAGGCCGCTGGGCAGGGCATTCTCGTGTCGATCATCGCCATCGGCGCGACCATGGGCCTGCTCGCCTGGCAGAGCCACGTGATCCGCCGCACCGGGTCGATCGCCATCCGCACCGATAACCTGCACTACAAGTCGGACCTGTTTCTCAACCTCGCGGTGATCGCGGCCCTGGTGCTCGACCAGTACTTCGGTTTCACGCGCGCGGACCCGTTGTTCGGCCTCGGCATTGCGGTGTGGCTCGCCTGGGGGGCGTGGCGCGCATCGACCGAGGCGATCGACCACCTGATGGATCGCGAATGGCCCGAAGAGAGGCGTCAACGTTTCGTCGAGCGGGCGGCGCAGCACCCCGAGCTCAGCAAGCTGCACGACTTGCGCACCCGCACCAGCGGCGGCAGCGACTTCGCCCAGTTCCACGTCGATCTTCCCCCTGAGATGACCGTCGCCGAGGCGCATGACATAATCGAGCGGGTCGAGGCGGACCTGTGCTCGGCCTTTCCCGGGCTCGAGCTGCTGATCCATATCGACCCTGCGGGGCATGTCGACGAACCTGGCAACAAGCTCGTCGAATCCGATGAATTCACCAAGTTGGAGACCAAGCCGTGAGTCGCACGACCCTTCCCTATTGGCATGTGGATGCCTTCGCCGATCGACCCTTCACCGGGAACCAGGCGGCGGTCATGCCTCTGGAGGAGTGGCTTCCGGACGAAGTGCTGCGGGCGATCGGGGAAGAAAACAACTTCGCCGAAACGGCTTTCGTGGTGCCCGACGCGAGTGGCGAGGCCGATTGGGAGCTGCGCTGGTTTACGCCAACTTACGAGATCCGCCTGTGCGGGCACGCCACGCTAGCTAGCGGTCATGTACTGCTCGGGCGGGATGGCGGAGAGCGCGTCACGTTCCGGACCCGTAAGGCCGGAGTGCTGGAAGTGCGGCGCATGGCGGATGGGGGCTACGAACTCGCCCTACCGGTGATCCCGACCGAGCGGCAGGAATGGCCCGAGGCTGCGGCCTTGCTCGGGATCACCCCGCTCGAAACTTGGCGCAATTCAGACCGGTATAGCCTGTTCCTCTTCGAGAACGAGGATCAGGTCCGATCGCTCAAGCCCGATGTGCGCGGGCTTGGTCAGTTTGGCGACGACCAGTTTATCTGCACCGCACCCGGCCGTGACTTCGATGTGGTCAGCCGCGTGTTCGTGCCGGGCGCTGGAGTGGATGAGGACAGCGTTACCGGGTCTGCTCACGCCCTGCTGACGTCGTTCTGGGCCAAGAGGCTCGGGCGTTCCGCCTTCACCGCGCACCAGGCGTCGGCGCGCGGCGGCGATCTCACCTGTCGCCTCGAAGGCTCGCAGGCCTGGCTCGGCGGCCAGTGCGTCACCGTGGTTGAGGGTAACTTCTACCTCTAGCGGTAAAGGTCGACGATCTTCGCCAGGGAATCGACCAGCGCGGCGCGGTCTTGCTCGTCGGTCTTGCCGAGACGAACCACGGTCAGCTGGCGGCTCGGCGAGACGAGCACGTATTGCCCGAGATGGCCGACCGCGGCGAACAGGTCTGCCGGGCCATCTTCGGGGAACAGGACTTCGCGGTCGCCGCCCGAATCGCGGTTGAGCCACACGGTGGCGCCATAGTCGGACGAACGCGGGCTGGGCCTGGTCATGAACTCGATCCAGGCGCGGGGCACGATCTGCGCGCCTTTGACCGAGCCCTTGCGGCGCAAAAATTCGCCGAAGCGGGCCCAGTCAGGCGCGCTCGCCCAGATCATGCTGCCGCCCATCATCGTCCCCGCCCGATCGTATTCGGCGATAAGCGACTTCATTCCGAGCGGCACGGCGAGGCGCGATTCGAGGTAGTCGGCCATCAATCGCTGCCGTTCGGCAGGTCCGGCTTCGGGCGCCACGACCCGCGTGGCGACGTCGGAAAGGACCATCGCATCGGGTGTGGAATACTTGAACTTGCGCCCCGGCTCGCTTTCGAGCGGCTGCGCCTCGGCCCAGCCGGCCATGTTGTCGCGCCCGTCGAGGAACATCATCCGCACTTCACCCGAAGTGTAGACCGGCTCCGCTTTCTCCTCGTGCCGCAGGCCAGAGCGCATTTGCAGCAACTGGCGCAGCGTGATCTCGCCGCGCGGATCGCCGGCGCGCTGCCAGCGCGGGATCGGCGGCGCTTCGTCGAGGTGGAGCCGCCCGTCGGCCACCAGCATGCCCATCAGCACGCCCGTCACCGTCTTGGACATCGACCAGCCGATGAACCGGGTCTCCGGGCCGTAGCCTTCGCCATAGCGCGAAGCCACGACCTCGCCGCCGTGCATCACGATAACCGCTCGCGTTTCACCGACGTCCTCGCGGGTGAACACTTCATCCACCGCGCGGGCGAGCTTCTCGCGGTTGGCGCCGGGGTTCTCGACCACCGCCTTCAGCGCGGCGGGCGATACCGGCGGTTCTGCCGTGGAGGAGGCGTCACCGCAGCTCCCCAAGAGCAGGGCTGGCAGGGCGGCGGCAAGGAAGCTAGTGAGGGCAGGGCGCGGCATCGGCGCGCACCTATTCCAACAGGCACTGGACGATGGCAACCGCAAAGAGAACGAGTGGGCGAAGCATGGCGCGCAGAACTGGGTATAAGCGCCGGATCTGGCCATCGGTCGTGCTCGTGCTGCTGGTGCTGGGCGGTGTGCTGGCGTGGATCTACCGCGAGCCTATCGTCGGTTACACCACCGTGGGCACCGCTTATGGCGCGCGCACGGCCTGTTCGTGCCGCTATGTCGCCGGGCGCCCCCTCGGAGACTGCAAGAAGGACTTCGAGCCCGGCATGGAAGTGGTCTTCCTCCGCGACGACGAGGAAGCGAAGAGCGTTACCGCCAGCGTGCCATTGATCGCCAGCGCCACGGCCCGTTACCGCAAGGGTTACGGCTGCGTGCTCGATCCCTGGGACAAATAGGGCTCGGTCGCTTCGATCCACCCACCGCCGATCACCCTCTCGCCGGCATAAAATACCGCGGCCTGTCCTGGCGCCACGCCATATTCGGGCTCGGCAAAGCGGATCACGGTTTCAGCCCCATTGCCGAGGGCCCCTTCGAGCGTGATGGGCACTGGCTTTGCCATCGAGCGCACTTTTGCGGTCAGCGGCACATCCGGGAGTGGACCGATACGGTTGGTCTCCGCAATGCGCGCCGAGCCGACGGCGAGCAGCCGTTTCGGACCGACGCGCACCTCGGCGGTGCCGGCATCGAGCGCCACGACGTAGAGCGGCTCGGCCTGGCCGCCGATCTCCAGCCCCCGCCGTTGGCCGACCGTATAGTGGATCACCCCAGCATGCTCGCCGAGCGCCTCGCCGGTTTCGGCATGGACGATCCTGCCCGGCCGCGCGCCTTCGGGGCGGACCGACTTCACGATCCGAGCATAATCGCCATCGGGCACGAAGCAGATGTCCTGGCTGTCGGGCTTGGCGGCGACCGCGAGGCCGAATTCTTCGGCGATGCGGCGCACCTCCTGCTTGGGCATGCCGCCTAGCGGAAAGCGCAGGAAGTCCAGCTGCTCCTCGGTCGTGCCGTACAGAAAATAGGACTGGTCCCGCGCCGGATCGAGCGCGCGGTGGAGCTCGGGCCCGCCAGGTCCCTCTACTCGCCGGACATAGTGGCCGGTGGCCAGGCAATCGGCGCCAAGCTCGCGCGCCATGCGCAGCAAATCGGTGAATTTGGGCCCCATGTTGCAGCGAATGCAGGGGATCGGGGTGCGTCCGGCGAGATAGTCCTCGGCGAACCGCTCGACCACTTCCTCGCGGAACTGGCTTTCGTGATCGAACACGTAGTGCGCAATGCCGAGGCGGTCGGAGACCTTGCGGGCATCGCGAATGTCGTCACCGGCGCAGCAGGCTCCCTTACGGCCCGTGGCGGCGCCATAGTCGTAAAGCTGCAGCGTCACGCCGATCACCTCGGCCCCGCTGGCCGCTGCCAGCGCCGCGACGACCGAACTGTCGACGCCGCCCGACATGGCGACGACCACGCGGCATTGCGCTGCGGGGCGGGGCAGGTCGAACAAGGTCGCGGCCTCTTCGGCCGAAACCCGGGCAAGATTGAAGGCGGGATTCATGCCGCGCGCCTTACACCCGAGGGCTCACATCCTCCAGAGCGCGTTTACCGAACCTAACGCAGGGTAAATTGCCGCTTTACCTGTTCTTGACGTTAGGGGGCTAATCCAGCGGCATGTTCGAAGGAAAACCACCCCTGCCCGACGCGTCGTACCCGCTGGAAAGCGACGGTTGCGAAGCGGCGAATCTGCGTCCACTGCGGTGGGACGAGCTGGTGGCGCGTCTGTCGGCCGCACGTGGCTTGCTTGCCGAATGGCATGCGGGCGATCAGGGCGGAGAAGGCAGTTTCGACGCCGATTCGGCACGAAAGATCGCGGCTCACCACAATGGCAAACCGGCGATTAACCTTGAAGGTTCAGCCAATCTCAAAAGCGCCGCGTGCAATGCCGCGGCTTCAACAAATCATGCCGGACGCAACGTCCCTCAGGACGCCGTGAGGAAGTAAATGATCGAGAACCAAAATATCCGGCCGGCGAAAGTTATCGGACCTCTCGGTGAACCGCTGACGGTCGCCAGCTTGCCGCCACCCAACACCAAGCGTTGGGTCGTGCGCCGCAAGGCCGAGGTCGTGGCCGCGGTCAATGGCGGCCTGCTGACCATCGACGAGGTGCTGGAGCGCTATAATCTGACGCTCGAAGAGTTTGCCGGCTGGCAGCGCGCGGTCGATCGCTCGGGCATGCAAGGCCTGCGCGTCACCCGTATCCAACACTATCGCGACCTGTACGAGCGCCAGCTCAAGTACTGATTCCACTCATCCTCCGCTCTGCCGGCCCAGGCGTCGTCTTGGGTCGTCAGGGAACGCATCTGCGCAGCCTCCGTTAGGGGCATGTGCGCACGAGAGGTGCGACAAGCAGGAGGACCTGACCAATGGGTTGGATAATCGCTATAATCGTCGGGGGCGTGGCGGGCTGGCTTGCCAGCATGGTTATGAACCGTGACGCGTCCATGGGCATCTTCATGAACATCGTCGTGGGCATCGTCGGTGCCCTTCTCGGCAACGTCCTGGCGGGCGTCCTGTTTAACGTCCAGGGCTCGATCCAGTCGTTCAACCTCACGGGCTTCATCATCGCCATTATTGGTGCGGTCGTGCTGCTCGGGATCGTCAACCTCGTCCAGAGAGGACGGGTCCGGTAAGCCGCGGACAATTTGATACAAATTAGTACAGCGGGCGGGTCGCGCATGCGGCCCGCCCTTTTCTGCGGCACAGCGGGTTCAACGCGTTAGTCTTTCGTCGAGTCAGGGGCGCCCCTGATGGAGCGGTACGTTGCGGTGCAGCGCGTGGGCGTCTATGCGGCACGCGACAAGCCGCAGGCTCCCGGTGCGCTGCGGCAATAAACATGGTATGGCCTCGCCCGCAAAAGCGTGGGTTGAAGCTACAAGGCTGATGCGCTGATGAACTACGAAGCGAAAGTTGCGGATCTCAGCGGCGCTCCCGAAGTGCAAGTTGAGGATTTCGATAGCGGCTCGCGCCGTACGCGTAAGCGCTGGACGATTGTTGCGGTCCTTGTGCTCGCCGCGCTGCTGATCGGCGCTGCCGTGGCGCTGATGGGTGGGGAAGAAGAATCCCCGTTCCCGGCTCCCGATGGCGAACAAGTGCCGACGGTGACTGTCGTTGCACCGGGCCGGTCGGCCGTGGCCGGAACGATCAACGCCACTGGAACGCTGGCTGCCCGCCGCGAACTTCCTGTCGGTGTGGTCGGCGAAGGCGGCCGTGTCGTCAGCGTTCTGGTCGAGCCGGGCGACTGGGTCGGCGCCGGACAAGTGCTGGCCGTGATCGATCGCTCGGTGCAGACCGAACAGGCCCATAGTTCAGCCGCTTCGGTCGATGTCGCGAAGGCCGACGCCCAGCTCGCCCAGTCCAATCTCGATCGCGCGCTGCAGCTCGTCGATCGCGGTTTCATCAGCAAGGCCGACGTTGACCGCCTGACCGCCACGCGTGACGCCGCGCGGGCTCGGGTCAAGGTGGCCGAAGCCCAATATCGCGAGCTGCTGGCCCGCAACGCACGCCTCAACATCGTCGCGCCTGACGCCGGCCTGGTGCTCGAACGCAATGTCGAGCCCGCGCAAGTCGTCGGCAGCGGCTCGGGTGTGCTGTTCTCGATCGCCCGCGGCGGTCAGATGGAACTGCTCGCCAACCTCAGCGAAAGCGATCTTTCCGCGGTCACGGTCGGTTCGCCGGCCACCGTCACGCCGGTCGGCAGCGGCAAGAGCTTTGCCGGCCAGATCTGGCAGCTTGCCCCGGTCATCGATGCGCAGAATCGCCAAGGTGTCGCCCGCATTGCCCTGCCCTACGATCAGGCGATCCGTCCGGGCGGCTTCGCTTCGGCGCAGATCTCGCGCGGCCAGGTCATTGCGCCGCGCCTGCCTGAAAGCGCCATCCAAACCGACGACAAGGGCAGCTACGTCTTCGTCGTGAACAAGGACAGCCGTGTCGAACGACGCGCGGTCACGACCGGGGTGGTCACGGAACAGGGGATCACCATCACTTCCGGCCTGAGCGGCTCGGAAAAGGTGGTCGAACGTGCCGGCGGCTTCCTCAATCCCGGTGACAAGGTCAAAGCTGTCGCCGTGAACAGGGGCAATCAGGCACCCGCTCAATGAACTTCCGGAATATCTCCGCATGGTCGATCCGTAACCCGATCGTCCCGATAGTTCTTTTCATCGGCCTGACCCTGGCTGGGCTGGTCTCGTTCAGCCGCATGGACGTTAACGGCAGCCCGGATATCGACTTCCCGGCCGTCAACGTCACGATCAGCCAGCCGGGCGCCGCCCCGACCGAGATCGAGACCCAGATCACCCAGAAGATCGAAGCCGCCGTGCGCTCGGTCAACGGGGTGGACGAAATCCAGTCCACTGCCCGCGAGGGCAGCAGCAACACCATGGTCCAGTTCGTGATCGGCACCGATTCGAACGAAGCCGTGAACGAGGTCAAGAACGCGGTCGACCAGGTTCGCAGCGACTTGCCCGACGGCATTCTCGAACCGTTCGTGTCCAAGGTCGAAATCGGTGGTAGCGGGCCGATCGGCTATTTCGCGGTCAGTGCCGACGACATGACGATGGAGCAGCTCAGCTGGTTCATCGACGATCAGATTTCCCGCCGTCTGCTCTCGCTCCCCGGCATGGCCGCGGTGAGCCGCGCTGGCGGCGTCGACCGCGAAATTCGCGTGGTGCTCGATCCGGCCCGGATGCAGGCGATGGGAGTCACCGCCTCGCAGGTCAATCAGGCGGTGCGTCAGGTCAACACCGATGCCGCCGGCGGCGCGGCCGAGATCGCTGGCTCGCGCCAGTCGGTCCGCGTTCTCGGCAATGCCGAAACGGCGCTGCAGCTGGCCAATACCCGCATCAGCCTGAGCGGCGGCCGGTCGATCCGCTTGGACGACATCGCCGACGTGTTCGACGGCTATTCCGAACAGACCTCGATCGCCAAGTTGTCCGGTCGCCAGGTGGTGACCTTCGGTATCGAGCGGGCCAAGGGCGCTTCCGACGTCACGGTTTACGACGCCGCGATCGCGGAAATGAAGAATATCCAGAAGGAAAACCCGGGGATACGCTTCACGCAGCTCTACACCAGCGTCGACTATACCAAGGAACAGTACGTCAGCTCGATGGAAGCGATGATCGAAGGCTCGATCCTCGCCGTCATCGTGGTGTTCCTGTTCCTGCGCGACTGGCGGGCAACCGTTATCTCGGCGATGGCGATCCCGCTTTCGGCGATCCCGACCTTCTGGTTCATGGACATGCTCGGCTTCACGCTCAACGAGCTGTCGCTGCTGGCGCTAAGCCTCGTGGCAGGTGTGCTGGTCGACGATGCGATCGTCGAGATCGAGAACATCGTGCGCCATATGCGAATGGGTAAGAGCGCCTATCAGGCCTCGATCGACGCGGCGGATGAGATCGGCCTCGCGGTGGTTGCGACCACCATGTCGATCGTTGCGGTGTTCCTGCCCGTTGGCTTGATGCCCGGCATTTCGGGCCAGTTCTTCAAGAACTTCGGCCTGACCGTGGTCTCCGCGGTGATCATGAGCCTTGCCGTCGCGCGTATGATCACGCCGATGATCGCGGCTTATTTCCTCAAGGCCAAGGGTCACGCGGACCACGCGGGCGGCCCGCTTATGGCGCGCTACCTCAAGCTCCTGACCTGGACGCTCAACGAAGAAAAGGTCGAAGCCTATCGCGCTCGGCTACAGCCGGTGCCGGGCCACGCCTGGTACTATCTGATCGAGATCGTGTTCGCCGCGCTTCTCGTCGCGGTGCTCTATGCCGTGTTCGCCTATGGTGGCCTGGTCATTCCCGCAGATACGCTGCCGAGCTGGGGCGTCCTGGTATTGAAGCTCGTGGCCGCGGTGGTGGCAGCCCTCGTACTCCGGACCGTGATTCGCATGATTGCCAACATGTTCGGCGATCGGTTTGCCGACTGGCACGAGTACTTCGTGGGGCGGATGAAGTCGCGGACGCGCGATCACCGGTTCTGGATGTTCCTGGGCGGCCTGGGCGCGCTTGGGCTGACGATCGTGCTGCTGATGACCATTCCGCAGCAATTCCAGCCGACGACGGACGAAGACACCAGCCAGCTCACTATCGAGATGGTTCCGGGTACGACTATCGAGCAGACCGAAGTCGTGGCCGACCAGGTGACGGCGATCATGCACAAGCAGCCCGAGGTCGAGCGGATCCTCGAGCGCATCAACGAAGGCAATGCGCGCCTGTTCATCGTGCTCAAGTCTGACCGCGCTGTGCCGAGCTATGAATTTCAGCGGCGCGTGATGCCCGAGCTGCAGAAGGTGCCCGATGCGCGGGTCACCTTTGCCGGGCAAGGCGGCGGCGGTACCGGGCGCGACATCTCGATCATGCTGACCGGTTCGGATCCGCTACTCCTGCAGCGTACCGCGCAGACGCTGGTCGAACAGATGCAGGGCGTGAAGGGCGTCGTTGCGCCGCGCATCGCAGCCGACCTGCAGCGGCCGGAGCTTATCATTACCCCGCGGCTCGATCTGGCCGCCCAACTCGGCGTCACCACTTCGGCGCTGAGCCAGGCAATCCGCATCGCCACCATGGGCGAGATCGACCAGAACGCGGCCAAGTTCTCGCTAAGCGATCGCCAGGTGCCGATCCGCGTCGTGCTCGACAAGACGGCCCGCCGCGACATCTCGACGATCGAGAACCTGCCGGTGCCGATGTCGGCCGGCGGCTCGGTCCCGCTCAGCCGCGTGGCCGAAATCAGCTTCGGTGCCGGCCCGACGCAGATCCAGCGCTTCAACCAGACCCGCCGTATCTTCGTTGGTGCGGACCTCGGACCTGGCGAAGTGAAGGGTCCGGTTCAGGACGCCATCTACGCGCTGCCGATCATGAAGAACCTGCCGCAGGGCGTGTCCAATGCTCCGGTCGGTGACGAGAAGTGGCAGCAGGAGCTGATCCAGAACTTCATCATCGCCGTGATCAGCGGCATCCTGATGGTCTTCGCGGTGCTGGTCCTGCTCTATCGTCGCTTCGTGTCGCCGCTGGTGAACATGACCTCGCTGCTGCTCGCGCCGCTGGGCGGATTGATCGCCATCGCCGCGCTCGGGCAACCGATTTCGATCTCGGTCTATATCGGGCTGCTCATGCTGCTCGGCATCGTGGCCAAGAACTCGATCCTGCTGATCGACTTCGCGATCGAAGAGATGGCTAACGGCGTGCCGAAGAAAGAGGCCATTATCGACGCCGGACACAAGCGTGCCCAGCCGATCCTGATGACCACCGTGGCGATGACCGCGGGCATGATCCCGACGGCCCTGTCGCTGTCGGGCGACGCTGCCTGGCGCGCGCCGATGGGTACGACGGTGATCGGCGGCTTGCTGCTCTCCACTCTGCTGACGCTGGTCATCGTGCCGGCGGGCTTCAGCCTGGCCGATGGCCTTGAGAAGCGCCTCGGCCCGTGGCTGCGCGACAAGCTGCTGACCTACAAGGCTGGCGACAACCTGCCTCACCCGCCGGAGGCCTATCCCGCCGAGTAAGGCTCCCGGCCCGCTGGAGGGCCAGGTCCCGGCCCTGCCGGCGCCTAGGCCCGTGGAAGCCGTACAGGCCAAGGCGGCTCTACCCGTCGACCGCGCCCGGACCATGCGGATAACCGCGACACTGCTACTGGTGTTGATGGCGGCGATCTTCGTCGTCGCCAAGCAGTTCGAAGGCGTGCACCCGGCCTGGGGTTATGTCCGCGCCTTTGCCGAAGCGGGCATGATCGGCGGCATGGCCGATTGGTTCGCGGTGACCGCGCTGTTCCGCCATCCGTTCGGCATCCCGATCCCGCACACCGCGATCATCCCGGCCAACAAGGACCGGATCGCCGATACGATGGCCGGGTTCCTGCGGACCAATTTCCTGATCCCCACGGTTGTCGCGCGGCGCATGCGCGACATGAATCTCGCCAAGGCGCTGGGGGACTTCCTGGTCTCGCGCCCCGCCGATGGGCGGGGCCGCATCAGCGAAGGTGCCGCGGGACTGCTCGCAGAGCTGTTGGAGACGCTCGACCCCGAACGCCTCGGCAACCAGGTCAAGGCCGGCCTGGTTCGCCAGGCAGAGCGGATCGATGTCTCGCCCTTGCTCGGCAGCGTCCTGTCCGCTGCGATCGCCGACGGGCGGCACAAGCCCTTGCTCGACGGCTTCATCCACTGGGCCGGCGTCGCGCTGGAGCGCAACGAAGACATGGTGCGGGAGATGATCCACGCCCGCGCCAATGCGGTGCTGCGCTGGACCGGCCTCGACGAACGACTGGCAAACTCGGTACTCGACGGGCTCTACCGCCTGCTCGCCGAAGTGGCAGTCAATCCCGATCACCCGCTGCGCAAGACGGTGGAGGAGTCCCTCGAGAAGCTCGCCCACGATCTCGTGCACGATCCCGAAACGCGTGAGAAAGTCGAGGCGGTGAAGCGCGACATTCTGGCCAATCCTGCCGTGGGCCAATGGTGGATGGGTGTGTGGGAGAAGCTGCGCCATTCCTTGATCGACATGGCCCGCAATCCCGACGCGGCTCTCGCCGGGCAGCTTGGCGGAGCGCTATCGGAACTGGGCAAGGCGCTGCAGCAGGACCCGGCGCTGCAGTGGCAGGTCAACCGCTTCGCAAGGCGCACCGTCGTCGGCATTTCCACCCGCTATGGTACGCAGATCGTCCAGCTCGTGTCCGAAACCGTGCGGCGCTGGGATGCTCGCACCCTGACCAACCGGCTGGAGCGGGCAGTTGGGCGCGATCTGCAGTTCATCCGTATCAACGGCACCCTCGTTGGCGGTCTGGTCGGCGTGGCCATCCACGCGCTTTCGCAGTGGCTGTGACGATGCCCGTACTGAAGACGTCCAGGCTGGAACTGCGCCCGCCAGTGGTGAGCGATTTTGCCGCAAACATGGCAATCGTCTCGAACGAAGAAACCGCCCGATACCTCGCTGCGCACAAGGGGCCCGCGGACCACTTCGCGCGCTTCTGCCGCAATGCCGGGAGTTGGCTGCTCTACGGCTACGGGGCTTTCACGGTGCGCTTGCGCGAGGAGGGCGAGATCATCGGCAATTGCGGCGTATTCCACACCTTGCGCGGGCTCGGCCCGGACTTCGACGATCAGCCCGAAGCCGGCTGGATTCTGCGCCATGACCAAGTCGGCCGCGGTCTCGCCCACGAGGCAATGACCGCGGTGTTCGACTGGTTCAGCCGCGAATATGGGCCGCGCCGGATCGTGTGCATGATCGAACCGGGAAACGAGCCCTCGATACGGCTTGCGGCCAAGCTGGGCTTCACGCCAATCCGCGAAGCCCAGTTGCCTGATGGCGGAGAAGTTCGCCTGTTCGAGCGGCTCCCCGGCTAGGACTGCGCAGTTAGCGCCGACCGCCCGGGAACGGGGGGCCGAGGAACATTGGGCTGCCCATCCAGTAGCTCGCCATCGCCTGGCCGCCGGCGTCCTTGGCTGGGACGAACGCGGCCTTTTCCATCACCAGGTTGCAGATCTTGCCGTTGAGCGATTCCGAGAGCACCGGCGAGTAGATCTTGCACGCGGTCGGCTTGCCATCCGCCCCTACGATCACGCGAACCTGGTTTCCGCCGCCGGACAGCTTGCCGAACTCGGAAAACGGGATCGTGCCTTGCGGCAGAACGCCCTGGGGGTTGGGGACGAGCGCTACTGGCGCAGTCATGGTCTTGTGCTGCTCGGGATCGAGACCCCAGACCTTGAGCAGGTCATCGGCACAATTCTGCATGGCTGCCATCGGCGCACGCAGCGAGCCCGTCTCGATCTTGACCGGGGAAGTCAGACCGTCGCTCAGCGCGATTGTGCTGATGCCCGTCGCGGCTTCCTGTTCCTTGGTGCGATTGTAAGGCGGCGGAACGAACGGCTTGGTTGGGTCGAACGCGGGCATCGGCGCTCCCGGTCCGGCCCCCGGCCCCATCTGCGGTGGTGCCAAGGCCACCGGGTTGAAGCTCATGAACTGCTTCCCGTCCGGCGTCGACGATTTGACATAACCCGTCTTCGCCGCGGCACCCGCAGGGCCGAACTGATAGCCGATCGCGTCGGCACCGCGGTAGGGGCTGAGCCCCCCGCCGACAAAGATCATCCGCACGTCGGTGCCCGGCTGGACCCGCTCGAGCGCCAGGCTGAGCTCATCGGTCCCGTCGCTGAATGTGCGAACCAGGCGGCAATAGTCGTCACCGTAATCTGCGGTCCATGCGCCCTTCGGCTTGAACACCGCTGCATCCTGCGCCTGAACCGCCGGAGCCACGATCAACCCCAGCAGCGAGCACGCTGAAAGAAACTTCCTCATCGCAATCCTCTCCAATCCCGGAGGAGAGACTATTTCGGACGCGCTGAGATGCAAGCCGTGTCGAAGGGGTGCGACAATTGGAGACAAATGCTTGCCTGCAATCTGGTCAGTTCCCGTTGCGGCGCTTGGTCTTGTAGAAGATCGAGGTCGTGAAATAGCTCGCCACGGGCTCGCCCTCTGCATCGAGGGCCGGTTCGAACCGGGCGCTGGCCATGATCGAACGGCAGGCGATTTCTGAGGCCGCCCGCTCGAATTGCGGCGCCTGGACGACGCAATCGGTAGGCATTCCCTGATCGTCGACCCGAAGCCTGAGATGAACCACGACGCTCTGGTAATTGCGCAAGTATTCCCAAGGGAAAGTTCCAGAATCGATCCATTGGCCCTGATCGATGGGCATCGCAGGACGGCTCAGCGCACGCTGCTGTTCGATGTCGAAACCCCATTTCGCGGGCAGGCCGGCAGCACACTCTTGCAGGCGGTCCAGCGGCGTCGCCATGGAGCCAAACTGAAGCGCGACCGGCGCGCCGCGACTGAAGATCAGTTCAAGCTCATTCGTTGCGGGCTCGAGGCCGGCATATGCGTCCTCCGCAGGATCACCGGTCCCACTCGTGCCCTCACGCTGGGTCAGGGCCTCGAGATAGGTCAAGGTCGGCGCATTGCCCGACCGATTCAGTATCCCCAGTCGATCATTGGCGATGCCATTCGGACTGTATCGCGTCTGAAACTCGAGAATTCCGCTGTCCCGCTGCGGCAGCGGTTTGCCGCGCATGAAGACCCTGAGCCTCGAGCCGGTTCCAAAGTTCTCGACCCTGACAAAGAGACCCTTGTCGTCTTCACCGAAACGCCGGGATATCCAGCAGCTTTCAGCACCGCTGCCGAGTTCCCACTCCTCCGACGGAGCCAACTGCAAAGCGCTCTGCGCCTGCGCCACACCTTCCTGAAGCACACACAGCGCACCGGCCACCATCAGCGTCGATCTCATTGTAACCCCCCAATAAACTGCCTTTAAGAGCGGAAGTCACACCGCGCAACTGCGACTCCTGGCCGAGGCCGGCCCTATCCGATCAGGTAGATCACCGCCGTGCGAAATACGCTGGCGACCGGCGTGCCGGACTGGTCGAGCGCGGGTTCGAAGGTCTTTGACAGGCCCTCGCATACCGCCTCCCTGAAGGACTCTTCGACTTTGTCGGTTTGGACCACGCAGTCGGAGCCGTTCCCCTGCGCATCGACCATTATTCTGACCGGGATGTAGCCGTTCCTGCCGCTCCAAACCATGTCGTTCGGGAAGTGCCGCTGCATGGCCTTGACGGTCTGGTCGGTGGGGCGGGCCCTTTTGCTGAGCAACTTTTCACGGTCTGGATCTAGACCCCATGCTTGGTGCAAGTTGTCGATGCAGTCGCGCAAGGCCTTGAGGGGCCGGCTCATCTCCGAAAAGCGCAGATCGACCTTCTTGCCGCTGGCGAATTCGATCAGCATGTCGGTGGTATTCCTTTCGAACTCCTTCAGCGCGGGGTCGGAAAGGTAATCAGGCAGCGTCCTTTCTTCGGCGCCTTCGTCGTACTTCAGCCATTCCAGGGGAACGAAATCCAGGCCGAAGAAGGCAGCCGGCTGTGACCCCGCTTTGCCAAAGAAGGCTCGGCGCGCACGCTCTCGTTCATCGTGAGTAAGCCGGACCGACAGGTCGCCCACTGGTCCAAATGACTTGGGCACCAGCTTTCCGGAAACGGTAACGCGAAAGGACACCCACGAACCGAATGAATCGACCCGAAGCTTCAGCTTCTGATCGTTCTCGCCGTATTCACGCAGAAGCGTGCAGCGCTCGGGGGCATAGTCCAGCACCCATTCGGATGTGGGCTGCAGGATCAGCGGTTCGCGCCTGCTCGCGCCTTGCGCACTGGACGAAGCGGCCAAGCATAAGGCGCCGGCCAATAGCGTCGCGTTGTTCATGCGATTCCCCCCCCCGAGTGAGGGAAATCTATGACGCTCGTGTCCCTCGTGCAATCCGGCTCAAAGCTTCTGCGTCAGCTCCGGCACGATCGTGAACAGATCGCCGACCAGGCCGATGTCGGCGACCTGGAAGATCGGCGCGTCGGCATCCTTGTTGATGGCGACGATGGTCTTGGAATCCTTCATCCCCGCCAAGTGCTGGATCGCGCCGGAAATGCCGACGGCGATGTAGAGCGCGGGTGCGACGATCTTGCCGGTCTGGCCGACCTGGAAGTCGTTCGAGATATAGCCTGCGTCCACCGCCGCGCGGCTAGCGCCGACAGCTGCACCGAGCTTGTCGGCGAGGGGGACGATGAGCTGTTCGAAGGTCGCCGCGTCCTTGAGAGCGCGGCCGCCCGAAACGACGATCCCGGCGCTGGTCAGCTCGGGTCGCTCGCTCTTCGAGGCATCGAGACCGACGAACTGCGAGAGGCCGGCGTCGCCGGGGCCGGCAACGTCCTCGATCGAAGCGGAGCCGCCGTCAGCGGCAGCCTTGTCGAACGCCGTGGCGCGGACAGTAAGGACCAGCTTTGCGTCCGAGCTTTCCACCGTGGCGATGGCGTTGCCGGCGTAAATCGGGCGGGTGAACGTGCGTTCGCCCTCAATGCCGATCACTTCCGACAGCTGCATCACGTCGAGCAGAGCAGCGACGCGCGGGGCGATGTTCTTGCCGGTGGTCGTCGCTGGGGCGACGAACGCGTCGTAGCCAGCCATCAACTGCGCGGCGAGCGGGGCGACATTTTCCGGGAGGGACCCGGCATAAGCCGGGCCGCCGGCGACGAGCACTTTCTCGACGCCCGCGATCTTGGCCGCGGCTTCAGCTGCAGCCTTGGCCTCGGCACTGTCGCCGGTCACGAGCGCGTGGACGCCGCCGAACTTGGCAGCGGCGGTTACGGCGGCGAGCGTCGCGTCATGGACCGCGCCGCCTGCGTGTTCGACCAAAACCAACGCCGTCATGCTACGAATCCCAATGCCTTGAGCTTGGCCACCAGTTCATCCACCGAGCCTACCTGTACGCCTGCCTGACGCACCGGCGGTTCGGCGACCTTGAGCACCTTGAGCCGCGGAGTGAGGTCCACGCCGAAATCGGCGGCCGGCTTCACGTCGAGCGGCTTCTTCTTGGCCTTCATGATGTTCGGCAGCGAAGCATAGCGCGGCTCGTTGAGGCGCAAGTCGGTGGTGACGATCGCGGGGAGGCTGAGCTTCACGGTCTCAAGCCCGCCGTCGACCTCGCGGATCACGGTGACCTTGTCGCCTTCGATCTCGACCTTGCTGGCGAAAGTGCCCTGCGGCCGTCCCGTGAGGGCGGCGAGCATCTGGCCGGTCTGGTTGCTGTCGTCGTCGATCGCCTGCTTGCCCATCACGACCAGGCCCGGCTGTTCCTCATCGACGATCGCCTTGAGGATCTTGGCCACGGCAAGCGGTTCGACGGCGTCGTCGGTCTCGACCAGGATCGCCCGGTCGGCGCCCATCGCTAGCGCCGTGCGCAAAGTTTCTTGTGCCTTGGCCGGCCCGATCGAGACCGCGATGATCTCTTCCGCATGGCCCTTTTCCTTGAGGCGGATCGCCTCTTCGACGGCGATCTCGTCGAACGGGTTCATGCTCATCTTGACGTTGGCGAGGTCGACCCCGCTGCCGTCCGCTTTCACTCGCGGGCGGACATTGTAGTCGATCACCCGCTTAACGGGCACGAGGACCTTCATAGCCATCCTCCAGCGCACGAGCGTGCGCGTAATAATATTTCGCCAATCATCGCGCTTGTTGCGCCAAGGGTCAAGCTCGGGCCGTCAAGATCAGGCGGCCTGCTTCACTTCGGCGACGATCTTCTTCGCCGCGTCACCGAGGTCGTCGGCAGCGATGATCGGCAGGCCCGAATTGGCGAGGATGTCCTTGCCCAGCTGCACGTTCGTCCCTTCGAGGCGCACGACCAGCGGAACCGAGAGGTTCACGTCCTTCGCCGCCGCGACGATGCCGTCGGCGATGATGTCGCAGCGCATGATGCCGCCGAAGATGTTGACCAGGATGCCCTTCACCGCGGGGTCGGACAGGATGATCTTGAACGCCGCGGTGACCTTCTCCTTCGTGGCGCCGCCGCCCACGTCGAGGAAGTTGGCCGGGAAGGCGCCGTTGAGCTTGATGATGTCCATCGTCGCCATGGCCAGGCCCGCGCCGTTGACCATGCAGCCGATGTCGCCGTCGAGCTTGATGTAGGCGAGGTCGTGCTTGGACGCCTCGATCTCCATCGGGTCTTCCTCGGTCTCGTCGCGCAGGGCTTCGACATCGGGGTGGCGATAGAGCGCGTTCGAATCGAAGCTCATCTTGGCGTCGAGCACCAGCAGGCGGCCGTCGACCGTTTCGACCAAGGGGTTGATCTCAATCATGGCACAGTCGAGCGTCTTGAACGCTTCGTAGAGCTGGGCCGAGAGCTTCTGCGCTGCCTTGGCGAGATCGCCCGAGAGCTTGAGCGCGAAAGCCACCGAGCGGCCGTGGTGCGGCATGAAGCCGGTCGCCGGGTCGATCACGATGGTGGTGATCTTCTCGGGCGTGTCGTGCGCCACGGTTTCGATGTCCATGCCGCCTTCGGTCGAAACGATCATGGCGATGCGGCCGCTCTTCCGGTCGACCAGCATGGAAAGGTAGAATTCCTTCGCGATGTCGACGCCGTCGGTCACGTAGAGGCGGTTGACCTGCTTGCCGGCGGCGCCGGTCTGGATCGTCACCAGGGTGTTGCCGAGCATCTCGCGGGCATTGGCGTCGACCTCTTCGATCGACTTGGCCAGTCGCACGCCGCCCTTGGCATCGGCCGGGAGTTCGGTGAACTTGCCCTTGCCGCGTCCGCCGGCGTGGATCTGCGCCTTAACGACGTAGAGCGGCCCGGGGAGCTGGCGGGCAGCCGCGACGGCTTCTTCCGCGTTGAGGGCTGCGTGACCTGCGGGGACGGCGATGCCAAACTTCGCCAGCAGTTCCTTGGCCTGGTATTCGTGAATGTTCATCTGGAGATCAGCCTTCCGGGAGTCGGGAAATGCGCTGCGGCGCGCATAAGCATTGCTTGCCGCGCTTGCAAACCCTTCGCGCCATGTCCAGTTGGCCCGGCATGCTCGATCACGACAGACTCACCGAAATTTGCCGCGAAGCGGGCCGCATGGCGATGCGCCTGTGGCCCGGCGCCGGGAACGAAGTGAAGAGCTGGAGCAAGTACGACGACAGCCCGATCTGCCAGGCCGACCTCGAGGTCGATGCCTTTCTGCGGCGAGAGCTCTGCGCGCTGCTGCCCTCGGCGGGCTGGCTGTCGGAAGAGTCGGTCGATCATCCCGAGCGGCTCGCACGCGGCCTCTGCTGGCTGGTCGATCCCGTCGACGGCACGCGTGACTTCATCGCGGGGCGGCCAGGTTGGGCTGTATCGGTAGCGCTGGTCAGTGCCGGCAAACCGCTGATCGGCGTGCTCGAAGCCCCCGCGCGGCAGGAGACCTGGACTGCGACGGCAGGGCAGGGCGCCTGGCTCAACGGCCGCCGCCTCTCTGCCAGCACGCGGCCGGAGCTGCCGGGCGCGCGCGTTCCGGCGTTCACGCTCCCGCCAGAAGACCAGGACCTGTCGATGGTCGATCGGCCTAATTCGATCGCCTTGCGCATCGCCATGGTTGCGGACGACCAGGCCGATCTCCTCGCCACTCTGCGCTGGGGTTACGAATGGGACGTGGCCGCGGCCACCCTGATCGCTCGGGAGGCAGGGGCAGCGGTGTCGGACGCTTTCGGGCGTGCGCTCAGCTATAACAAGCGCGATCCGCGTGCGTTTGGTGTCCTCGTCAGCGCGCCCGCCATCCACCGCGCGGCGGTGGAGCGACTGGCGGAGCGCGCTGCGAAGTATTCGGCGGCCTAGCGCGCCTGTTTCACGTCATCCTGGCTCACCGGGGTGATGCGGATTTCGACGCGGCGGTTGCGGGCGCGGCCTTCTTCAGTGGCGTTGTCGGCGATCGGGTATTGCTCGCCGTAGCCGATCGTCGCCAGGCGCGAACTCGGGACGCCGCGCATGGTGAGGTAACCCGCGACCGATTCGGCACGGCGACGCGAGAGGTCCTGGTTATGGGCGTCCGAACCGGTGGAATCGGTGTGGCCCATCACGTCGACCAAGCTGTTGGGGTACTTCTGCAGGCTCTGCGCGACTTGATCGAGCGCGGCGCGGAAGCTCGGGCTGATAGTGGCCGAATCGACCGCGAAGGTCACGTCCGGCAGACTGACCAGGATGCCCTGCCCGTCGGGGGTCTCACTGACGTCGACGCCGCTGCCGGCGGTCGCTTCGTCCAGTTCCTTGATCTGCTGGTCGAGCTGATAGCCGATCACGCCGCCGGCCACGCCGCCAATGCCTGCGCCGACGATGCGCGCGGTCTTGCCGCCGATTACACTGCCGAGCAGGTAGCCGAGGCCCGCACCGCCCACGCCGCCGATGGCGGTGCGGGAAACATGCTGCTCTCCGGTGTTCGGGTCGGTGACGCAGGCGGAGAGGCTGACCAGCGAGACGGCCGCAAGACCGGAGACAAGAATGCGCGACGTATTCATCGGGATTTCCTCATGATGGTTTCGGTTGGATGGTTCGCGGCGGGAGGCCGCGAGTGCAGGGAATGATGGCATCTGAAACGCCTTGCCGCGCCCGGCGTTCCACAAGTCCCTCGTGCCGGGTTTCGGGACGAGGCGCGATCTGCTAGCTGCGCGGGACAAATGGCGGCATTCCCCTGGTCCGATCTGACTATCCTGATCGCGCTGATCCTGATCAACGGGGTCTTCTCGATGTCGGAGCTTGCCATCGTCTCGGCGCGGCCTGCGCGGTTGCGCGTGGCGGCGGACCGCGGCAGCAAGGGCGCGAAGACAGCGCTCGCGCTCGCGGCTGACCCGGGCAAGTTCCTCTCCACGGTGCAGATCGGCATCACGCTCGTGGGCATCATCGCAGGTGCCTATTCGGGCTCGACCTTTGGCGGCCCGGTGGGAGACTGGCTCGCGGGGCTAGGCGTCCCAGCGGACACCGCCGAAGAGGCCGGCTTTGTCCTGGTCATCGCGCTGACGACCTATTTCAGCCTGGTGGTGGGCGAGCTGGTGCCCAAGCAATTCGCTTTGCGGGCCGCCGTGCCGATCGCGATCTACATGTCACGACCGATGGCGATCCTCGCCAAGGTCGCCGCTCCGTTCGTGTGGCTGCTCGACCGGTCGTCAAACCTAATCATGCGCCTGCTCGGCGTGCGCCATCGCGGCGAGCATGGCGTCACCGCGGAAGAGCTGCACATGCTCTTCGCCGAGGCCACGCATTCGGGCGTGATTGAAGAGGAGGAGCGGGCAATCCTCTCCGGCGTCATGCGCCTGGCCAACCGGCCGGTGCGCGAACTGATGACGCCGCGGACCGAGATCGATTGGCTCGACGTAGCCGCCGGCGAAGAAGAAATTCGCGAAACTCTCGCCGAATCGCCGCATTCGCTGCTTCCCGTGGCCGAAGGCTCGCCGGAAAAGATGATCGGCGTGGTCAAAGTGCGCGACATCCTCGCCCGCATGCTCGCCGGAGAACCGGTCCAGCTGCATGACCTCGTTCGCAAAACCGAGGTCGTCCCCGACCAGCTCGACGCGATGGACGCGCTGCGCATGCTCCAGCAATCCGGCACGGCCATGGCCATGGTGCATGACGAATACGGTCATCTCGAAGGCATCGTCACCCCGGCGGACCTGCTGCGCGCTATTGCCGGCAGCTTCGCCAGTCACCAAGACGAAGGCGACGATCCCGACGTGGTCGAACGCGACGACGGCTCGTTGCTGATCGCCGGCGCGATGGCGGCGGACGTCTTGGCCGAGCGGCTCGGCCTCGAACTCTCGGAAGACCGTGAATTTGCCACCGCCGCAGGGTATGTCCTCTCGGTGCTCAAGCGGCTACCGCATGAAGGCGAATGGTTCGAAGACCAAGGCTGGCGGTTTGAGGTCGTCGATATGGACGGCCGCAAGATCGATAAGCTGATGGTCTGCCAGGTCGGTGAACAGCCGGTGCCGTTCACCGAAGGGAAGTAGGGCAGGGGCGGTTTAAGCCGCCACGCCCACAATTGGGTCAAAAGCGCTCTGTCCGTGCTCGCGCATGGTCTTCAGGGCTGACCTGCAAATTTTAGGATAAGAAGATGGCTGGTTTCAAAGAACTCGATTTCAACGAACGCCGCGCGGCGTCCCAGAAGGCCCGGGAAGACGCCCTGGCCAAGCTCAAGGCGCGGCCTCCGGTCGATGAAGCCGAGCTGGCCCGGCGTCGCGCGGAGGCGGAAGCTCGCGAAGCGGCCCGAGAAGAAAAGCGCAACGCCGCAAAGCAAGCTCGCCTGGAGGCCGCGGAAGCCGAGAAAGCCGCCCGCGCCGCCGCTGCCGAGGCCAAGGCGGCCTCTGCGCCTGCCGAACTTACTGAGGCAGAACGCAAGGCAGCTAGGGATGCGAAGTACGCCGCCCGCAAGAAACGCAAGTCAGGTCGGTAACCAGCGCGTTCGGCCACGGGACTGGTAGGGGAGCTCGGCCCCCGAACGCCCGTGGCTGCGGCTGCATGGGTGGGAAGCGGGCACTGGGCCGGACGCCCTGGCAAGGCGACGCGTCGCGGCTCTAACAAAGAGTGGGCTCGCTTCAATTCCCGCTTGAACCTGACGTTACGTCAGCTGGCATAAGAGCGTCATGCATGATTCGCTCGACATTGCCGAAGTTGCCCGTCTGACGGGCCTAACGTTGCGCGCGCTTCGGTTTTACGAGGGGCGCGGTCTCGTGACGCCGCTACGAACCGCATCAGGGCGGCGTCATTACGGGCCCGCCCAGCTTGAGCGGCTGCACCAAATCGTAGCGATGAAACGCGCCGGACTGACCTTGGCGCAGATCCATTCGATGACTGCCGGGCGCCATATCGACTTGCGCCATATCGTCGTCGCCCAGATCGAAACGCTGGCGGACCGTGAGCGCGAGGTTGCGAACACTCGAACTGTCTTGGAATCCATCCTGTCCCGCATCGATCGCAGCGAGCCCATCGATGTAGCGACCTTCTGCTCGCTGATCCGGCAAGGAGAAACAATCGTGACGAAGGACAAATGGGACGAGCTTACGTCTCGCTACATGGCGACAGATCAAAAAGAAGCGTTTCAGCAGTCGGTAGCGGCGTTGCCCGCCGACTTTGACAACGAGGCCCACAACGCGAAATGGAAGGACCTAAGCGACCGCATCAACGCGGCGTTGCCGATGGATCCGGCCAGTCCGCAGGCGCAAGCTTTCCTCGATGAATGGGACGAGATGATCCGGCCCTTCCTGGCAGTCGCTTCGCCCGAGATGCTCGAAGGCGTAAAGGGCCTGCATGAGAATATCGAAAGTTGGGAAGGTGACGTGGCCTCACCGTTCGACGCGGAGGCCTATCGTTTTCACCAGCGCGCGGCCGAGGCCCGAGAGGCAATGAGACGCTGAATCCATGCGACGCGTAAATCTCTCTGCGTTCTCGTAGAGACGAGGTGCGCGTCGCACTTTCGGCCCTGATGCTGCGCCTTCGTTCAGCATCGATGCCTGGTCTAAGGACCGCCATGGGCCCTTAGCGGACCTACTACCCTCGCCTAGGAAACGACGCCCCACAAACCCACGCCCAGTCCAATCACGACGCTGAGGAGCAAGACCCCAAGGGTCAACCGGGCCGAGCGGATCCTGGCGCCGGAATTGCGCAGCTTGTGAATGTCGAGCGCCGCCTTGTTCCTTCGCGCCTGTTCATCCAGCTGCGCGCCTGCGTCGAACTTGGCGTGGTCGTACCCTCTCGCCCAGTCTTCCGCGAAGGCTCGCGAGTCATCGCCCTTCGCGCGGCGCGGCGGTTGCCAGTGCCGCGTGGCCACGACCCAGTCCCAATCGATCGGATCTTCGAACCGCAGGCCCATCTCCGACCCGGCCTGCCAGACCCCGATGCCGAGGGCTTCGTTGTCCATCCACTTGAGAATGCCGCCGGTGATCCGCCCGTTGCCGGGAAGCCGGACACGGGCACCACCTTGTGACAGGTTGAGCAAGGTAATCCGCTGCTCGCCCTCCGGGGTGACCAGCATGGCGGGAAGGCTCAGCCGCAGGCGCGAATGCTCGCGACGCGGATGGTGAATTTGGGGGGCATTGGGCATGGCTTTGGGGCCATCCCTAGCCCGCTTGCGGCAGGGAGGGGCAGTTCGGGAATATACCTAGTCAGGGTTCCACACCCTCTCGCGCGAGAGAATCCGCGTGCCACCGGTGAGGCCCGCCCAGCAGGCCCGGGCAAGGTTCCTAGGAAGGAATGACGGCCCGTGCGGCCTGGCCATCGCCTTCGGGCGCGGCGAGGATCGTGCGCGTCGTGCCGCCCTTGTCCACCGTATAGGTGTTGGGATCGCCTACCGAGCTGCGGATGCCCGGATCGGCAGTACCGGCACGGCTGATGGCGTTCGATTCCACCGCGCTGCGTTGCGCCGGGCCGCCGAACAGCGCCTCAAGAGCCTGTTGCGAAGCGGCGCCTTCGGCTGGACGCGGAGCGCCCGGAGCCGGCGGGACAAGCGAGAAATCGGGCGGGACCACCAGCGGGGCCTGGCGTTGCACGGCAAATTCGTCGGGCCGGTCACGGCTGCCGAGCAGGTCGCCGCTGGTGCATCCTGCCAGCAGGGCCGCGCTGCTGGCGACGAGAACGATCCGGGTGGTCATGTGCATCAAGAAATCTCCGCGGGTTTGTCCGCCTCTTGGCTCCCCTGAGGGGCGGCCGGTTTCTCGCGCATGAACAGCGCGCGAGCAAGGATTATCAGCACGCCGATGGTGATAGCGGCATCGGCGATATTGAAGATCAGGAACGGGCGAAATTCGCCGATGTGGAAGTCGGCATAATCGATCACGTAGCCGAGTTCGATCCGGTCGCGGATATTGCCCATCGCGCCGCCCAGGATCAGCGCCAAGCCGGCGATGTCCCAGAGCTTGCGTTCGCGCAGCATCCACACCAGCACGACGATGGCGATGAGCCCGGTCACCCCGACCAGGCCCCAGCGCATTTCGGGCGAGGTGGCCTCGAACATGCCAAGCGAGACGCCGAAGTTCTGCGTCCAGCGAAGGTCGAAGAACGGCAGCAAGTCGATCACGCCGACCTCGCGCAGGTTCCATGGGCCGACGACCCGCCCTTTGACCCACTGGTCGAGGACGTAGATCGTCGCCGCGAGGACCAGGCCGATCGTTCTGTTACGCCATTCTCGGGTCATGCGACTGCATCCAGTTGGGCCACGGCATCCTCGCAACGATCGCACAGGCCGCCGTCCTCAGTTACTTCGGGCAGCAAGCGCCAGCAACGGCCGCACTTGGCGTGTCCGCTCTTACGCACGGTTACGGTGTCGCCATCGGTCCGATCGACTGCCGCGCTGATGAACAGTTCGGCGAGGTCGGCGTCTGAGAAGCCCTCGGGCACGATCTCGGAGGGAACGGTGACTTCGGCCTCAAGGCTCGAACGGACGATCTTCTCGCGCCGCAGCGGCTCGATTGCCTCGGTCACCTGCACGCGCAGGGCGCGCAGTTTGGCCCAGCGGGCGGCGTCCGCGTTCACGGCGGGCACTTCCGGCCACACCAGCAAGTGCACGCTGGCGCTGTCGGGATAGCGGCTCTGCCAAATTTCCTCGGCGGTGAAGACCATGACCGGCGCGGCGTAGCGGATCAGCGCTTGGAACAGTGTGTCGAGCACTGTGCGGTACGCGCGCCGGTTCAGGTCCGACGGCGCGTCGCAGTAGAGCCGGTCCTTGCGGATATCGAAGTAGAACGCCGAAAGGTCTTCGTTGCAGAAGTCGATCAGGGCGCGGGTGTAGGTGTTGAAGTCGAAGTCATCGACCGCCTGCTTGAGCTTGGCATCGAGCTCACCCAGCAGCGAGAGCACGTAGCGCTCCAGCTCCGGCATCGCGTCCGGACCGACCCGCTCGCTCTCCTCGAACCCGTCGAGCGCGCCGAGCAGGTAGCGGAAGGTGTTGCGCAGCTTGCGGTACTGGTCGGCCACGCCCTTGAGGATCTCGGGGCCGATGCGGTGGTCTTCGGTGTAGTCGACCGATAGCGCCCACAGGCGGATGATGTCGGCGCCGTATTCCTTCATCACGTCGAGTGGGCTGACGGTGTTGCCCTTCGACTTGGACATCTTCTCGCCCTTGGCATCCATCGTGAAGCCATGGGTGAGCACCGCGTTGTACGGCGCGCGGCCACGGGTGCCGCAACTCTCTAGCAGCGAGGACTGGAACCAGCCGCGATGCTGGTCGGAGCCTTCGAGATAGAGATCGGCCGGCCATTGCAGGTCCGGCCAGCGGCCCGATTCCAGCACGAAGGCATGGGTCGAACCGGAATCGAACCATACGTCGAGAATGTCGACGATCCGCTCGTAGTCGGCGGCGTCGTACTGGTTGCCGAGCAGCGTCTGTGCGTTGGCGTCCGACCAGGCGTCGACGCCCTTCTCGTTCACTGCGCTGACGATGCGCTGGTTGACCTCGGGATCGACCAGGTATTCGCCGGTCTTGCGGTCGACGAACAGCGTGATCGGTACGCCCCAGGCGCGCTGGCGGCTGAGCACCCAGTCGGGGCGGCTCTCGACCATGGTGCCGATGCGGTTGCGGCCCTTTTCGGGGACGAAGCGGGTCTGCTCCAGCGCGTTCATCGCGACCTGGCGCAGGGTCTTGGTCGGCTCCTGAGCGCCGCCCTCGTTCTCCCAGCGCTGTTCCGGGCGGTTGTCGATGTGCTCGATGCCGGGCTTGTCCATCGGCACGAACCACTGCGGCGTGCAGCGGAAGATCACCTTGGCCTTGGAGCGCCAGCTATGGGGATAAGAGTGTTGATAGTCGGTGGACGCGCTGAGGAGAGCGCCCGTCTCGCGCAGATCGGTGCAGACCGGCCCCTCGGGCGCGTTGAACTTGGGGTTGATGACCGACATCGACCGTTCGTCGGTGCGCGGCAGCCACAGCCAGTCCTCGCGATAGCGGCCATCGGCCTCGACGATGAACTTGGGCGAGATGCCGTGCGCCTTGCACAGTTCGAAGTCGTCCTCGCCATGGTCGGGCGCCATGTGGACCAGGCCCGTGCCGCTGTCGGTAGTGACAAAGTCGCCGGGCAGGAACGGACGCGGCTCGGCGTAGAACCCGCCGAGGTGGTGCATCGGGTGACGGGCGATTGTGCCGGCGAGGTCGGAGCCTTTGAAGCCTTGGACACGCTCGATCACGAACCGGGGCGTACCGATGCTGAATTCGGCGAAGTCCAAATGCGAGAGGGCAGCATTCAAGCGCCTCTCGAATGACTCAAGCAACGTTGAGGCGACAATGAAGCGAGGACCTTCAGCGAGCCACGGGAGCGCTCGGGCGGCCATCGCCAAAGCGGCGCCGGCCGGTCCGTCTAAATCTCGGCCGTCTTCCTCGGTGGCGAACCAGCAATCAACAAGCGTGTACTCAACCTCAGGCCCATAAGCCAAAGCCTGGTTCGCCGGGATCGTCCACGGCGTGGTCGTCCAGATCACCGCATGCGCGCCGACCAGTTCGGGGATCGGGCTCTCGACGATCTCGAACGCCACGTCGATCTGGGTCGAGGTGATGTCCTCGTACTCGACCTCGGCCTCGGCCAGCGCGGTCTTTTCGACTGGCGACCACATCACCGGCTTGGCCCCGCGGTAGAGCTGGCCGCTTTCGGCGAACTTGAGCAGTTCGCGCACGATCGTGGCCTCGGCCTCGAAGTGCATCGTCAGGTAGGGGTTGTCCCAATCGCCGTTGATGCCGAGACGCTTGAGCTGTTCGCGCTGGGTGTCGACCCAATGCTGGGCATAGGCGCGGCATTCGGCGCGGAATTCCTCGACCGGGACCTGGTCCTTGTCGAGCTTCTTCTTGCGGTACTGTTCCTCGACCTTCCACTCGATCGGGAGGCCGTGGCAATCCCAGCCGGGCACATAGGGCGCGTCCTTGCCGAGCAGGGTCTGCGTGCGCACGACCATGTCCTTGAGCACGTGGTTCAGCGCGTGGCCGATGTGCATGTCGCCGTTGGCGTAAGGCGGGCCGTCGTGGAGGATGAACTTGGTCTGCCCGGCGCGGTTCTCGCGCACCTGCTGGTAGAGCCCTTCGGACTGCCAACGCGCGAGGAGGCCCGGCTCCTTCTGCGGAAGGCCGGCCTTCATGGGGAAATCGGTCTTCGGCAGGAAGACGGTGTCTCTGTAATCGCGTTGTTCGGACATTGAGGGCGGGCCTTAGCGGGGGCGAAGGGGGACTGCAATTTTTGTTCGCGTGGGGAGATGGAGATGAGATTGCCTCACGCAAAGGCGCAAAGGCGCGAAGAGGTCATGCTTCACCCCGTCCGTTCGTCCTGAGCCTGTCGAAGGACATCAGCGCAGCGCTGGGGTGGTTCGACAAGCTCACCACGAACGGGTTGGGTGGGGTTCTCGGTTCCGGATCGAGCGCGGCACCTTTGCGCCTTTGCGTGAGATATTTAGGCGGTCGCAGCGCGAACCTAACCCAGCAACTCGCCCGCCCGAGCGCAATCCTCGCCCATCTGGTTGATGAGCTCTGCCAGGCTGGCGAACTTCGCCTCCGGCCGCAGGAAGTGGTGCAGCGAAACCTCGATCTCACGCCCGTAGAGATCGCCGTCGAAGTCGAAGAAATAGGGTTCGAGCAATTCCTTCGGCGGATCGAAGGTCGGCCGAATGCCGAGATTGGCCGCACCCCTCAAGGTCTCGCCGGTGTCGAGAATTCGCCCGGTCACGGCGTAGATTCCATATCGTGGCCGCAGGTAGGGCCCGAGGTCGATATTGGCCGTCGGATAACCGATCTCGCGCCCGCGTTTGTCGCCATGCTGGACGATCCCGCGCACCGCGAACTCGCGGGTCATAAGTTGCGTCGCCGTCTCGCAATCACCGGCCTTGAGCGCATCGCGAATGCGGCTGGAGGACACCGCGATCTTGCCCTCCATCACCGGGCCGATCGCGCGTGCGGCGATGCCGTGCCGGGCGCCCTCACTCTCGAGCAGCGCCAGGTTCCCGCCGCGTCCCTTGCCGAAGGTAAAGTCCTCGCCCGTCACCACGCCAGCCGCGCCGAGATGCCCGCCGAGCAACTCGCCGATGAACGATTCGGCCGGCATGGCCGCAAGATCGTCATCGAAATCGAACACCATCATGGCGTCCGCCCCAGCGCCGGCGAACAGCTCTTCGCGCTGGTCGAGCGTGGTCAGGCGGAACGGCGGGACGTGCGGCGCGAAGTGGCGCACCGGGTGCGGATCGAAGGTGGCGACGATGGCGGGGCGGCCCTCGGAGCGAGCCCACTCGACCGTTTCCGCGACCACTCGCTGGTGGCCGAGATGGAAGCCATCGAAATTGCCCAGCGCGATGATGGCGCCGCGCAGGGCGTCGGGCACCGGGTCGCGATGGCCGAAGCGCATCAGTGGGCGCGCTCCAGCGTGACGAAGGCGTAAGCCGGGTCGTTGCCCTCGGCCGCGTGCTTCACCCGTGCGGTTTCGCGCCAGGTGCGCGTGTCCGGGGTGGCCATGTAGACGTCGCCCTGGGTGTTCTCGAAAATCTCGGTGATCTCTAGCTTGGTCGCGAGCGGCATGAACAAGTCGAAGATGTCCGCCCCGCCGATCACTGCGACGTCGCCCGAGCCGGCGAGCGCCAGCGCCTCATCCACCGAGTGCACGACTTCGGCACCCTTGGCGCTCCAGCCCTTCTGCCGCGTCAGCACGATGTGGCGGCGGCCGGGCAGCAGGCCGGGCAGGCTGTCGAAGGTCTTGCGGCCCATGATCATCGGCTTGCCCATGGTCAGCCGCTTGAAGCGCTTGAGATCGGCGCTGATCTTCCACGGTACGTCATTGTCGCGCCCGATGGTGCCGTCGAGGGCACGGGCGACGATGAACAGGACTTCGCGATTGGCCATCAGCCTAACTTCGTTACGTGGCCCATCTTGCGGCCAGGGCGGGCTTCGCTCTTGCCGTAGAGGTGGACGTGGTTGCGGGTGTCGGACAGCAGCTTGGTGATCCCGCCTTCAATCTCGCCGATCAGGTTGGTCATCTGGATCTTCGGCCACATTGTCGATGTGTCGCCCAGCGGCAGGCCGAGGACCGCGCGGGCGTGGTTCTCGAACTGGCTCGTGACGGCGCCCTCGATAGTCCAGTGGCCCGAGTTATGGACCCGCGGGGCCATCTCGTTGAACACCGGCCCGTCGGGCGTGGCGAAGAATTCGAGCGTCAGCACGCCGATATAGCCGAGCGCCTCGGCCACGGCGTAAGCGAGCTTGCGAGCTTCGGCCATTTGCTCGCTGACGACCGGCGCGGCGGGCAGCGACGAGGTGGCGAGGATGCCGTTCTCGTGCACGTTCTGCGCCGAATCCCAGAAGCGTACTTCGCCATCGAGCCCGCGCACGAGGATGACCGAGAACTCGGCTTCGAACTTCACGAACCCTTCGTAGATCAATCCCGGGCCGGGCAGGCGCAGTCCGGTGGCGTCGTGGGCCGAGGCGATGCGCCACTGGCCCTTGCCGTCATAGCCGTCGCGCCGGGTCTTGAGGATGCCGGGCGCGCCGATCCGGGCGATGGCGTCAGCAAGGTCGGTTTCGTTGTCGACCGCGGCGTAAGGCGCGGGCCGGCCACCGAGACCTTCGACGAAGCGCTTCTCGGTCAGGCGGTCCTGAGCGATCTCCAGCGCGCGAGTGCCGGGAGCGCGGAGCGGGGCGGGAATGGCGTTGACGGCCTCCACCGGCACGTTCTCGAACTCGTAGGTCACCACGGCGCAATCCCGCGCGAAGGCGCTTAGCGCCGCGTGGTCGTCCCACTCGGCGCAAGTGAAGCGCGCGCTGACTTCGGCGGCGACGCTCTCCTCTTCGGGAGCGTAGATATGACACGAATAGCCGAGCTGGGCCGCAGCCATGGCGATCATCCGGCCAAGCTGGCCGCCGCCGAGAATACCAATGGTGCCGCCAGGCTGGATCATGCGCGAGTCACTTGTGTCAGGAGTCGGCCGGCTTTTCGGCCACCGCTTCGGTCTGCGCCGCGCGCCAGGCCTGGAGCTTTTCGGACAGGGCGGGATCCGACAGCGCGAGTACCGCCGCGGCCAGCAAGCCGGCGTTGGTCGCCCCCGCATCGCCGATCGCGAGGGTACCGACCGGGATTCCGGCGGGCATCTGCACGATCGAGAGCAGGCTGTCCTTGCCCGAAAGCGCCTTGGACATGACCGGCACGCCGAGCACCGGCAGGTGCGTCATGCTGGCGACCATGCCCGGCAGGTGCGCTGCGCCGCCAGCGCCGGCGATGATGACCTGGAAGCCTTCGGCCGCTGCGCCCTTGGCGAACTCCACCAGCCGCTCAGGCGTGCGGTGCGCGGAGACGATCCGCGCCTCGTAGGCGACCCCGAGCTGGTCGAGCACTTTCGCGGCATTGCCCATGGTCGGCCAGTCGGACTGGCTACCCATGACGATGGCAACTTTCGGAGCTGGGGCTCCCCCCATTTTAGCGATCCTTCAGGTAGTGGCGCTCGCCGGCGAGCAGCTTGTCGTCGAACTCGTAGACGATCGGTTCCCCGGTGGGAATCTCCAGTCCGGTGATGTCCTCATCCGAAATGTCCGAGAGGTGTTTCACCAATGCCCGCAACGAATTGCCGTGGGCCGAGACGATGACCGTCTCACCCTTGGCCAGCTCGGGCAGGATCGCGGCTTCCCAATAAGGGAGCACGCGTTCGATCGTCAGCTTGAGGCTTTCGGTGGCGGGCACTTCGAGCCCGGCATAACGCGGGTCGGCGGAGAGATCGTATTTGCTTCCGGCTTCGAGAACCGGGGGCGGCACATCGAAGCTGCGGCGCCAGACTTTGACCTGCTCGTCGCCATGCTTGGCGGCGGTCTCGGCCTTGTCGAGCCCGGTGAGGCCGCCATAGTGCCGTTCGTTGAGGCGCCAGTCCTTGGTCTCCGGGATCCACAGGCGGCCACAGGCTTCCAGCGCCAGGTGCAGCGTCTTGATCGCGCGAGTCTGCAGCGAGGTGAATGCGCAAGTCGGCAGCAGGCCGGTCTTTGCCAGCAGCTCACCCGCGGCAGTTGCTTCCGCCACACCTTTTTCGGTCAGGTCGACGTCCCACCAGCCGGTGAATCGATTCTCCAGGTTCCACTGGCTCTGGCCGTGGCGGACGAGGATCAGGCTGGGCACGGGGACGGACGCTCCTGCAATATTGAGCGCGAGCCGTTAGCGGGGTGGGTCTTTTTTGGAAAGGCCTTCGCCTTCCGTGCGATTCTCGATCTCGCGCGACTGGACCTTCCGCCGCTTGAGGTTTTCCCGCAGCTTGGCGGCCAGTCTCTCCTCCCGCGTCAGACTTTGCCGATCTTCATTCATCGGCAATGCCTAGCCGCTATTCGCGGTGTCGCTCAAGCACCGCTTGACATCGGGAAGCGGCGCGACAATAGGGCCCGCCTCTTCAGCGGCGCTGCTGTAGCTCAGTGGTAGAGCGCACCCTTGGTAAGGGTGAGGTCGGGAGTTCAATCCTCCCCAGCAGCACCATTCGCCCTGGTTCCCGGATTTTCTTGCCATTGGCAGGTGTGTTGTCCATCTAGGGCACTATGGAACAGGCCGACCGCGACGGGGACGAGCTGACCCCGCTTCATCCGAACTACGTGAAGTCGCTGCGCGTCAGCTGGCTGATCGGTACCCTGCCGTTCGTCATCGGCGCGCTGGTGCTCGAAGTCGCTGGCGTCCTGCCGCGCGGTTCCTTCATCGCGCCGGTACTGCTGGTCGCGCTCTATGCCATCATTCGGGTGCCGCTGAGGCGCTACCAGGCGCGCGGGTTCCAGATGGGCGGTGACCGGCTGCGGGTGGTGCGTGGCCTCCTGTTCCGTTCCGACACCGTGGTGCCGTTCGGCCGCGTCCAGCATATCGACGTCCACCAAGGTCCGATCGAACGGGGCTATGGCCTCGCGACGCTGGTGCTGCACACCGCGGGCAACCACAACGCCTCGGTTCGACTGCCGGGCCTCGCCCATGACGACGCGGTGGCGATGCGCGAAGAAATCCGCGCGCACGTCAAGCGCGAGACGATGTGAGCCAGGAAGACGAAGCCGAACAGCACGGCTGGCGGCGCGCGAGCCCGCTGAGCTTTGCCGTGCAGGGCCTGATGGGCCTGCGCAATGCCATCCTCCCGGTCGCGGCGATTCTCTTCGGCTCGCGCAACTGGGGCGGAGGCGCCGTGGCCGTGCTTCCGATCCTGCTTGCGGTCCTCGTGCTAAGTCTCGGGGGTGGCTGGCTGGTCTGG
The DNA here is from genome assembly GCF_001427865.1 of Altererythrobacter sp. Root672. NCBI lineage: Bacteria > Pseudomonadati > Pseudomonadota > Alphaproteobacteria > Sphingomonadales > Erythrobacteraceae > Altererythrobacter > Altererythrobacter sp. Root672. Next base: position 394,765 of record NZ_LMHH01000002.1, on the reverse strand, counting down.
CGCAAGACGCGCTATCGCCTGGGAGAGAGCGACGTCAGGGTCGAGGGCGGGATCATCAACCGCACCGCGCGCTCGGTACCCTACGAGCGGATTCAGGACGTCAGCCTCGAACAGAAGCTGCTCCCGCGATTGCTGGGCCTGGTCGAGGTCAAGTTCGAGACCGGCGCCGGCGGCAAGGACGAGCTCAAGCTGGCCTTCGTCACCGAGGCCGAGGGCGCCGCCCTGCGCGAGGCGGTGCGAGAGCGGCGTGACGGCGTGCAGGCAGCGTTGCCGCACGAAGGCACGGCGGTCGTAGCGCCGGAAGGGCGAACGCTCTTCGCGATGGACTTGCGCCGGCTTGTCACCTTCGGGCTGTTCGAATTCTCGCTCGTGGTCTTCGCGGTGGTCGCGGGCGCGGCGCAGCAGTTCGACTTCCTCCTGCCGTTCAACTTATGGGACGCGAGCAAGTGGATGGAGCTGCTCGCCGGACCGGGTCACTGGCTCGGAGGGCTAGGCCTGGCGACGCAGGCCATTGCCGCCTCGATCGCGCTCGCGGCCTTCGCGGTGCTTGGCCTGGTGACCGGTCTCTCGCGCACGGTCCTGCGCGACTATGGGTTCCGGCTGGAGGACACGCCCAAGGGCCTGCGCCGCCGGCGCGGCCTGCTCACCCGCACCGATGTGCTGATGCCGGTGCACCGCGTCCAGGCCCTGGCGGTCACGACCGGCATCGTCCGCCGCCGTTTCGGCTGGCACGCGCTGGAGGTGGTCAGCCTGTCGCAGGATGCGAAGTCGGGCAGTCACATCGTCGTGCCGTTCGCCACGATGGATGAGATCGCTCCGGTCGTTACCGTCACCGACTTTGCGTTGCCGGGTCCGGAGACGTCATGGCACCGCCCGAGCCCGAAGTATCATTTCGACAATGCGATCGTGGGCGTGACTCTGCTTCTCGCGGCCGCTGCAGGCGCCGGTCTTGTCGGGGCTTTCCTGCCGTTCCTCAGTCCGATTGCGCAAATTACCGAGGCGGTGTTCGTGGTCCTGGCGGGCTTTTCTGCGGTTCGGGAGTACTTCCTCTGGCGTCATGATCGTCATGCGATCGACCATCGGCATATGTTCATCCGCCGTGGCTGGCTGGCGCCGAGGCTCGACATCGCCTCGCGCCTGAAGCTGCAGTCGGTGGAGATCAGGCAAGGTCCGATCGCCCGCCGTCGGGGCTACGCCAACCTCGACTTCGGTGTGGCCGGGGGAGCGCTCGGCATGCACGGCATTCCGCTCGAAACGGCGCGCGAAATCCGCGCTGCGGTGCTTGAGACCATTGCCCGAGTGGATTTCTCCCGCCTGCCGGGCTGATCAGTCCGGCCGTTCTGCCAGGAGGTCGGCCCATTCCGGATGCCGGCGAAACTGCGCCTCGACGTAGCTGCACTGCGGGTCGATCGTGAAACCTAGCGCCCGCGCATCGGCGATCAAGGCTTCAACCAGTTGCTGGGCGATACCTTTGCCGCGCATCTCCGGTGGGACGAAGGTGTGGTTGGCGATCCTGGCCGAGCCCTGTGCGATCCAGGTCAGCTCCGCGGCGCGATCGATGCCCGGGAGGGTGGCCCGATAGGACCCGTGATGGACCTCGTCGGTCCGAACGATTTCGATCGGCTGCGTCATGGACCGGCGTCTCCTTCTTGCCTCGAACCGCCGGCCAAGCCATGGCGTTCCCCATGCAATTCCTCTCAGACAATTCCGCCGCGGTCCATCCGCAAGTCTGGGATGCACTGAAGCGGGCCGATTCGCCGGATACGCCCTATGACACTGACGTCCTCAGCCGCCGGCTCGACGAGGCGTTCGGGGCGCTGTTTGGGCGTGAGGTCGCGGTACTGTGGGTCGCTTCCGGCACAGCGGCGAACTGCCTTGCGCTCTCGACCATGGTCCAGCCGCACGGCGGGGTGTTGTGTCATCGCGAAGCCCATATCGAGATGGACGAAGGCGGCGCGCCCGGCTTCTACCTCCACGGCGCAAAGCTGGTGCTGGCCGAAGGCGAGCACGCGAAGCTCACCCCCGAATCGCTTCGTGCCGCGCTCGATCCGATCCGCGATGACGTGCACCAGGTGCAGGTTCACGCCCTCTCGTTGACCCAGGCGAGTGAATATGGATGCAGCTATCGACCTTTCGAGCTGACCGAGCTGACAGGGCTCGCCCGTGAGCGCGGGCTGAAGGTGCAGATGGACGGCGCGCGCTTCGGCAATGCCGTCGCCTGGCTCGACTGCTCGCCGGCTGAAGCCTGCGGCGACGTCGACGCGCTCAGCTTCGGGTGCGTCAAGAACGGCGGAATGAGCGCCGAGGCCATCGTGTTCTTCGACCCGGCCTTGGCCGATGTCGCCCGCTATCGGCGCAAGCGCGCGGGGCACCTGCAGTCGAAGGGCCGCTTCCTCGCGGCGCAAGTCCTGGCGCTGCTCGAAGGCGACCTGTGGCTTGCCAACGCGCGCGCCGCCAATGCCGCGGCGGGCGAGATCGCCCACGCTGCGGGTGAGCGCCTGTTGCATCCGGTCGAGGCGAACGAAGTCTTCCTGCGCTGCACGGCTGCCGAGCGCGTATCGCTTAGGGGCGAGGGCTTCGGCTTCTACGACTGGGGTCCCGACGCCGCCCGCTTCGTCGCCGCTTGGGATACCAAGGAAGGTGACGCGCGTGCGCTTGCCAGGGCCATAGCTGCGCTGTGAGCGTGCGGTGACCGCCCCGAGCCGCAAGCATGCCCTGCTGCGGGCGGATATCGCCCTGCCGTTCCTGCTCGTCGCGCTGATCTGGGGCTCGACCTGGTTCGTCATCAAGGACCAGCTGGCCGCAGCTCCGCCCAGTTGGTCGGTCACATACCGCTTCGCCATCGCCGCCGCGGGAATGTTCGCGCTCGCGGCTTATACTGGCAGCCGGTTCAGGATGACCACGAAGGGACACCTGCTGGCGATAGCGATCGGACTCACGCAGTTCTGCCTTAACTTCAACCTCGTCTACCGCGCGGAGATCCACCTCACCTCTGGCATAGTCGCGGTCCTGTTCGGGCTGTTGATGCTGCCCAACGCGCTGTTCGGCCGGATATTCCTTGGGCAGGAGATTACGCGTCGGTTCCTCACTGGCTCGCTGATTGGCCTGGGTGGGATCGCCTTGTTGCTGATCCACGAAGCGCGCCAGGCGCCGCCAACCGGCCAGGTGGGGCTGGGCATCTTGCTGACCGCCGCCGCGATCCTTTCCGCATCGAGCGCCAACATCATCCAGGCGAGCGAGAAAGCGCGCAAGCAGCCGCTGCTGCTGCTTCTGGCCTGGGCCATGCTGTGGGGTGCGGTTCTCGATGCCTTGTTTGCCTGGACGGTTTATGGCCCGCCGGTCTTTCCGCAGAGTGCGCGGTATTGGGGCGGCGTCGCCTACCTTGCGATCATCGGCTCAGTCGTGACGTTCCCGCTCTACTTCCGCCTGATTCGCGACCTCGGGCCGGGACGGGCGGCTTACAACGGGGTGCTGGTGCCAGTCGTGGCCATGGGCATTTCGACGGTATTCGAAGGCTACAGCTGGTCCGCCCTGGCGCTCGCGGGCGGTGCCTTGGCCATGGCCGGCATGGTCGTGGCGCTCAGGGGTCGGAGCGCGCCGATGCCAGGCAAGACCTGAGCCCGCTGCGAAAGTCAGCATGGCGCGGCTGCCAGTCGAGCACGCGCTTGGCCTTGCAGTTCGCAACGCGACGGTTCTCTGAATAGAACGCCCGAGCTTGCGGCGAGAGGCCGGCCTCATCGAGTGACTGGAGCGGCGGCATTGCTACGCCGAGCAGGCGACAGGCCTCCTCGATCACCGCGTTCTGGCTAGAGGGCGTGTCGTCGGCGAGATTGTAGGCGCCCGCCGGCGCGTCGAAGCCCGCGACGACTCCCGCCGCGATGTCGTCCACGTGGACGCGGCTGAAGACCTGGTTCGACAAGTCGATGCGATGCGCTCGGCCTTCCGACACGCGCTCCAACGCACTTCTTCCCGGACCGTAGATCCCCGGCAGCCGGAACACTCGCGCACCGCGTTCGAGCCAGGCCGAATCGGCTTCGGCCCGCGCTGAGCGGCGGCCCAATCCGGTCGGCGCCGTCTCGTCGACCCAGGCGCCGCCGGTGTCGCCGTAGACACCGGTCGAGGAGAGGTAGCCCAGCCAGCCTTGCTGGAGGGCGTCCCCGTATTGAAGCAGGGCTGGGTCGCCCTGTTCGCCGGGCGGAACGGACGAAAGCACATAGTCCGCAACGCCAAGCGCAGCGCGAACGCCCGCCCCGTCGTCAAACGCCAGTTCAGCGTCTTGCCCGGTCGCAGTCACCCGCCAGCCACGCGCCTCTACTGCCAACCGAATACGTTTCGCAGAATAGCCGAGGCCGAAGATGAACAGATGTGGCATTGGCTCGTTGTATCGATTGGAGGAGCCAACGAAAGGACTTAGGGAGACCACCATGGACATCGCCCGCACGCCCTCCACCCCCGACGGCAATCCCGAAATGGCCGACGCCCCTCCGGAACCGACGAGAGCGCCCCAGCTGATCCAGCGAGAGGACTACGCGCCCTTCGCCTGGTTGGTGCCGGAAGTCGCACTTCGCTTCGACCTCGGCATCGAGCGGACGCGGGTTCACGCCACTCTTACCGTCCAGCGCAACGCCAGGGCCAACCCGGCCGAGTTCATCCGTCTTGAGGGTGACTCGCTGACCCCGCTCGAAGTCACCGTCGATGGCGAGGCGATCAACAGCTGGAGCCTGGACGATGGGGACCTGATGGTGCCCCTGTCCGGCGATACGCATCAGATCGAGGTCGTGACCGAGATCGACCCGTCGGCGAACACCCAGCTCATGGGCCTGTTCGCATCGAACGGGATGCTCTGCACCCAGTGCGAAGCCGAAGGGTTCCGGCGGATCACTTTCTTCCCCGACAGGCCGGACGTTCTTTCGGTCTACAGCGTGCGGATGTCGGGATCGAAGGACCTGTTCCCGATTCTGCTCAGCAACGGCAACCTCAAGGCATCGGGCGAACGGCCCGACGGGACACACTGGGCCGAATGGCACGACCCCTGGCCCAAGCCGAGCTACCTCTTCGCCCTCGTCGCCGGGGATCTCGTTGCCAATCGGGACAGCTTCACGACCACTTCGGGCCGTGAGGTCGAACTCGCGATCTGGGTCCGAGACGGCGACCTCGACCGCACCGACCACGCGATGGATTCGCTCAAGCGGGCGATGAAGTGGGACGAAGATACCTTTGGCCGCGAATACGATCTCGACACCTTCAACGTGGTCGCGGTCAGCGACTTCAACATGGGGGCGATGGAGAACAAGGGCCTCAACATCTTCAACACCAAGTACGTCCTGGCCGACCGCGCCACCGCCACTGACGGCGACTATGACGCGATCGAAGGGGTCATGGCCCACGAGTACTTCCACAACTGGTCGGGCAACCGGGTCACCTGCCGCGACTGGTTCCAGCTTAGCCTGAAGGAAGGCTTCACCGTCCTGCGCGACCAGCTGTTCAGCCAGGACATGGGCTCCGAATCGGTCAAGCGGATCGAGGACGTGCGCGTGTTGCGGGCGGTGCAGTTCCCCGAAGACAGCGGGCCGCTGGCCCATCCGATCCGCCCCGACAGCTATCGGGAGATCTCCAACTTCTACACCTCGACGGTCTATAACAAGGGCGCCGAAGTCATCCGCATGATGCGCACGATGTGCGGCCCCGAGCGGTTCCGTTCGGGTTGCGACCTCTATTTCGAACGGCACGATGGGCAGGCTGCGACTTGCGAGGACTTCATCACCGCGATCGAGGACGGGTCCGGGCTCGACCTCGGCCAATTCCGCCTCTGGTATCGCCAGGCGGGCACGCCCAAGGTCAAAGTGCGGCTCGAGCACGATGGCGACACCGCGACGCTCCACCTGAGCCAGGAGGTTCCTGCGACGCCCGGCCAGCCGGACAAGCATCCGGTCCCGATACCGCTGCGTGTGGCGCTGTTCGATAGGGAGTCGGGCGAACACGAGGGCGAACAACTGGTTATTCTCGAGCATGCTCAAGCGAGCTTGAGCTTTTCCGGATTCACCGCCCCGCCAGTGCTTTCGATCAACCGCGGCTTCTCCGCGCCGGTCGCGATCGAGCGCGACGCGCCTGTCGAGGATCTCGTGTTCCTCGCAGCCAAGGACGACGATCCCTTCGCTCGCTACGAAGCGATGCAGGACCTGGTCGTGACCTATCTGCGCGACGCGGCAAGCGGCGTTTTGGGCGCAGAGCAGCGGGCGGCCGGCCAGCAGGCGATCCTCGCTGCTTTCGCCAGTGCCGTCACGGATCGGGCGCTCGATGATCTCATGCGCGGCGAGCTGCTGATCCTGCCCGGACACTCGTACGTGTCCGAACAGCTGCCGGTGGCGGACCCACTCGCCATCCATCAGGAACGCGAGGGGCTGAAGGCCCTGCTCGGCTTACGGCTAGAAGCCGAACTCGTCGCAATGCACGAGCGGGCAAGCGCGATCCCGGACGGGTCAGATGCCGCCGCTCGCGGGGCACGCAAGGTCAAGACGCAGGCGCTGGTCTACCTGGCTCCCGGTGTGCCCGAGCGGGCCAAGGAATTGGCAGTGGCCCAATACGACGCCGCAACCAACATGACTGACCGGCTGGGCGCGCTGATGGTGCTCGTCGGGCTGCGGTCGCCGGAACGCACCGACAAGATCCTCGATTTCTACAACCGCTATCGCGACAACCCGCTGGTGATCGACAAATGGTTCGCGATCCAGGCGCAGTCGCTCCACCCCGATGTACTCGAGCATGTCAAAGCGCTGGCCAAGCACCCGGACTTCAACATCCGCAATCCCAACCGGGTGCGTTCGCTCTACATGGCGTTCACCGGGGCGCCGCAGGGCTTCCACACGGCGTCAGGGGAGGGCTATCGCCTGATTGCGGACCTGATCCTCGAGCTCGACCCGATCAACCCGCAGACCGCGGCACGTTTCGTGGCCCCGCTCGGGCGGTGGCGGCGGACCGAGCCGGGCCGGGCCGCGATGATGCGCGCCGAGCTTGAGCGAATCTCGAAGGCGCAGAAACTCAGCCGCGACACTTTCGAGCAGGTAACCCGCAGCCTTGGTTGAGGAAGTCGAGGTCATCCGGTCCGGCGTGCTGGCGGGGATCCCACACGGGTTTCTCGGCCGTCGTGGTGGCGTCTCGCAAGGCGTTGCGGCTGGCCTAAACGTCGGCCTTGGCGCGGACGACGCCGGCGAGGCTGTGGCCGAGAATCGCCGTCGGGCCGTGGCAGCGGTTCAACCCGGGGCCAGGCTTGTCACCGTCTATCAGGTGCATTCACCGGATGCCGTCATCGTCGGTGAACCCTGGGCGGACGATGCGCGCCCGCGCGCCGATGCCTTGGTCACCGTCCGTCCCGGCCTGCTGCTGGCAGTGGTGACCGCCGATTGCGCCCCGGTCCTGCTGGCCGATGCCGAGGCGGGCGTGATCGGGGCGGCCCATGCCGGCTGGCGCGGAGCGCATGGCGGGGTGCTTGAAAGCACGGTGGCGGCCATGGAACGGCTCGGCGCCGACCGCGGACGGATCGCGGCGGCGATCGGCCCGGCGATCGCTCAGGACAGCTATGAAGTCGATTCCGGGTTCCGCGAAGCCTTCGAGTCTGCCGATGAACGCTTCTTTGCCGCGGGGCGCGAGGGGCACTGGCAGTTCGATCTGGAGGCCTATGTCGCCCATCGATTGCAGGGCGCGGGAATCACCCGGATCGAGCCTCTCGGCCTCGACACATATGCCGATGAAGGGCGCTTCTTTTCCTTCCGCCGGGCGACCCATCGCGGCGAACCGAACTACGGTCGGCAATTCTCGCTGATCGGGCTGCCCGGATAGACTGTCAAAATACGGCCAAAATGCCTGTTGGCATGTAGGGTTCGCTCGTCTATCAGCCCGGCCAAGTCGGCTCCCCGGGGCTTCTTTTTCGGGCGCCGGCTGGTCGAAATTCTTCAGCCCCATGCAGGGTGTTTACCCGCAAGGGCTGGCAGGCAAGGCAAGGTAATGGCAACCACCACTGGCACCGCCCAACCCGAAGCGATGGCCGAAGGGGAAGGCGTACGGCGTCGCGATTTTATCGAGATCGCCGCAGTCTCCGCAGCAGGCGTCGCAGGCGCCGCGGTCCTCTTTCCGCTGATCAGCCAGATGGCTCCGTCGAAAGACGTGCTGGCCGAATCCACTACGGAACTGGACATCTCGGCGATTCAGCCGGGGCAGGCGATCAAGGCAATTTTCCGCAAGCAGCCGCTGTTCGTGCGCAATCTGACGCCGCACGAAATCCAGCAGGCCGAAGCGGTTCCGATCGACAGCCTGCGCGATCCGCAGACCCTGCTCGAGCGGACCAAGGAAGGCCACGGCAACTGGCTCGTCACCATGGGCGTCTGTACCCACCTGGGCTGCGTGCCGCTGGGTGCGGGCGAAGGTGAGAATCGTGGCGAGTTCGGCGGTTATTTCTGCCCGTGCCACGGGTCGCACTACGATACCGCCGGCCGCATTCGCAAAGGCCCTGCGCCGAAGAACCTGGAGGTACCGTCGTACGTGTTCACCTCTGACACCCACCTCGTGATTGGGCAGGAGTCGGCCTGATGAGCTTCCCTTGGGCCAAGCAGTATGAACCCAAGGCACCGCTGATGCGGTACCTTGACGAGAAGCTGCCGCTTCCGCGCCTTGTCTACAACGCGATCGGTGGCGGTTATCCGGTGCCGCGCAACCTCAACTACTGGTGGAATTTCGGCGTTCTCGCCGGCTTCTGCCTCGTGCTGCAGATCGTCACCGGCGTGATCCTGGCGATGCACTTTGCGGCCAATGCCGGCGTCGCCTTCAATTCCGTCGAGCACATCATGCGCGACGTGAACTGGGGCTGGATGCTGCGTTACGCGCACGCCAACGGGGCGAGCTTCTTCTTCATCGTCATCTACATCCACATCTTCCGCGGCTTCTTCTACGGTTCGTACAAGGCCCCGCGTGAGATGGTCTGGCTGCTTGGCGTGGTCATCTTCCTGTTGCTGATGGCGACGGCCTTCATGGGCTACGTCCTGCCGTGGGGTCAGATGAGCTTCTGGGGCGCAAAGGTCATCACCGGCCTGTTCGGGGCGATCCCGATCGTCGGCGAGCCGATCCAGATCTGGCTGCTCGGCGGATATGCGCCGGACAACGCCGCTCTGAACCGCTTCTTCTCGCTGCACTTCCTGCTGCCGTTCGTGATCGCCGGCGTGGTGATCCTGCACATATGGGCGCTGCACATCCCCGGCTCGTCGAACCCGACGGGCGTGGAGATCAAGGGCGAAAGCGACACGATTCCGTTCCACCCGTACTACACGGCCAAGGACGGTTTCGGGCTCGGCGTGTTCCTGATCCTCTACTGCCTGATGGTGTTCTTCCTGCCGAACTACATGGGCCACCCGGACAACTACATCCCGGCGAACCCGCTTTCGACGCCGGCGCACATCGTGCCCGAATGGTACTTCTGGCCGTTCTACGCGATCCTGCGCGCCTTCACCGCGGACATCCTGTTCGTTCCGGCCAAGCTGCTTGGCGTGCTGGCGATGTTCGCGTCGATTCTGGTGTGGTTCTTCCTGCCGTGGCTGGACAAGTCGCCGGTCCGTTCGGGCCACTTCCGTCCGGTGTTCAAGAAGTTCTTCTGGGTGCTGGTCGTTGACATGGCCGTGCTGTTCTACTGCGGCGGCGCGCCGGCTGAAGAGCCGTACGTGATGCTCAGCCAGCTCGCGACCGCCTACTATTTCCTGCACTTCCTCGTCATCCTGCCGATCGTTTCGATGATCGAGCGGCCGGACCCACTGCCGTTCTCGATCACCGAGTCGGTACTCGGATCTGACGACAAGGCGGTGCTGGGCGCCAACGCGACATCGGCCGCCTGACCGCGCGGAATAAGGGAAAGAATACGCAATGATCCGGCTGATCGGCTTTTTCGTAGGTGTCGCCTTCACGGTGGCGGTGCTGTGGGCTTTCGCCACTGGCGCCTACACCGCGGCGACCGAGCCCGCGGCTCCGACCGCAGAGCATGAGTTCCACCGGCACCCGCGGCCGCTCCACCTGGCCAGCGACGGCCCGTTCGGGCGCTGGGACCTGCAGCAGCTGCAGCGCGGCTACCAGGTCTACAAGGAAGTTTGCTCGGCTTGCCACTCGCTCAAGTACGTCGCGTTCCGCGACCTCGCGCAGCTTGGCTACACCCCGGCCGAGGTCAAGGCGACCGCGGCTAGCTGGACCGTACCTGGCATCGACCCGGTCACCGGTGAGACCAACACCCGTCCGGGCACGCCGACCGACTACTTCCCGTCGCCGTTCCCGAACGACATCGCTGCTCGCGCTGCCAACAACAACGCGATCCCGCCTGACCTGTCGCTGATGACCAAGGCTCGCCACGATGGTGCCGCTTACGTCCACTCGCTGCTGACCGGTTATCAGGATCAGCCTGCCGAGCTGCTCGAGAAGTTCCCTGACTCCAAGACCGGCACCGGGTTGCACTACAACCCGTACTTCGCGAACCTCAACCTCGCGATGGCCCCGCCGCTGTCGAACGACCAGGTGACTTACGCCGACGGCACCAAGGCCACGGTTGACCAGATGGCCACTGACGTTGCGGCGTTCCTGACCTGGACGGCAGAGCCGAGCCTGATCAAGCGCAAGCAGACCGGTTGGGCCGTGATGATCTTCCTGGTCTTCGCCACGATCCTCGCTTGGTTCGCCAAGAAGCAGGTCTGGGCGCCGATTACGCCGAAGCGGCCCAAGAAGGATTGAGCCCGGCCGATATCAAGGCGCTGATCCGCACGGTCCCGGACTTTCCGGCGGCAGGGATCCAGTTCCGCGATATCACCACCCTGATTGCCCACGGCAAAGGCTTCGCCGCGACGATCGACCACTTGGTCGAACGCGCGGCGAAGACTCGTTCTGACGCCGTCGCCGGGATCGAGGCGCGCGGCTTCATCTTCGGCGCCGCCATTGCCGCCAGGCTCGGCCTGGGGTTCATCCCGGTGCGCAAGGCCGGGAAGCTCCCGGTCGAAGCGATCGGCATCGACTATTCGCTCGAATACGGTTCCGCACGGATCGAGATCGATCCCGGTGCGATCGGTCAGGGCGATCGCGTCCTGCTCGTCGATGACCTTATTGCCACCGGTGGCACAGCGATCGCCGGTGCAGAGTTGTTGCGCCAGGCGGGCGCGGTAGTCGATCACGCGCTGTTCGTGATCGACCTGCCCGACCTTGGCGGTGCCGATGCGCTCCGAGCCGCTGGCGTTTCAACTGAGGCTCTGGTGGGCTTCCCGGGCCACTAAGGCCGCGTGCCGCGGCTAAGCCGCCGCTTCCTCGTCAGCAGGCCAGAGTTCGCGGATCACGATCAGCAGGCCTGCCATGATCACCGGGCCGATGAAGATCCCCACCAGCCCGAACGAGGCAAGGCCGCCGAATACGCCGACAAAGGCGAACAACAGCGGCAGGTGCAGCTTGGCCCCGACCAGATAGGGCGTGACGAAGTTGTCGCCGATCACCATCACGGCTGCTCCGTAAACAAACAGCAGGCCTGCAGCGAGCGGCTGACCGTTGATCGCCAGGTAGATCGAAACCACGCTGAAGACGGCCCAGGCGCCAAACGGCAGCATGGCGAAGGCCGCGGTCAGAAAACCTAGGAACACCGGGTGCGGCACCCCCGCCACTGCATAAGCGGCGCCGATCAAAGCGCCCTCGGCGATGGCAACGACGATGGTTCCAATCACCGTGCCCCGCACGGCCACAACGAGCTCATCCACGAACCTTTCGCCAAACGGACCCAACTGATGAACGGCCAAACTCTTGGCCTGGGCCCCGAGCCTCTCACCGTCGCGCAGGATGAAGAACAGCGCCATCAGCCCGACCAGCAACAGCAAAGACCGGCTAAGGATTCCGCTGCCAGTCGCCAGGGCCCATTCGGCGGCCGTGCCCAAGGCTGATTCAGTCATGCCGTTCATAAGGGCGTCGGGTTGTTGGACATGAAGCTGCCACCACTCTGCGGCCCTCCTGCCGATCAGCGGCAAGCCGGGGAGCCAATCCGGCGTCGGAACGCCGATCGTCTGCGCCCGACTGAGCCAGTCGAGCAAGGCCTGACCTTGAGCGGCGACCTCGATCAAGGCGACGGTCAGCGGCAGGATAAAGGCCAGCCCGGTGGCGAGGGTGATCGCAAGCGGCACGAACACCCGTCGACGCACGCCCACGCCGGGACCGGCCCAGCGCTGGTTAAGCGGCCATAGAGCAATGGCGAGGATCACACCGAAGACGAGCGGCAGCAGGAAGGCTCCCGCCGTCCACAGCGCCAGGCCGAGCATAGCCCACAGCAATAAGTGACGGCTCGACACGGGCATCGCGTAAGTGCCTCGGCCTGTTGAGGTCTTGTCGGTGTTAGAGGCCGCTCCGCGCTCGCGCCACGCATTTTCGCAACTCGCACCGCTTCGATCGAGGTGGGAACTCAAAGCGGCTGCTGGCGGTTGACGGGGGCACCCCACAAGTGGCAAGCGGCAGCCCGGCCCCAGGGCCGCCACGGCGCGGGTATAGCATAGTGGTAATGCACTAGCCTTCCAAGCTAGCTAGAGGGGTTCGATTCCCCTTACCCGCTCCAGACTTTCAGCTCACCGGCATGTTATCGATCAACCGCGTCCCACCGATCCGGGCCGCGACGAACAGGCGCGCCTGCTCCGTGCCAAGCGCTTTGAGTGCATGCAGGCTCTGCGCATCGGCCAGCTCGGCATAGTCGACGCTGGCGAAGCCGGCCTTGAGCAATCCCACCCGCAGCTGCTCCAGCGCCACCAGCACATCGCCGCCGCCACTGATCGCCGCAATGGCGTCATGCATCAGGCGCGGGAGAGCCGCCGCGTGGACACGGTGCTCAGGTGAGAGGTAACGGTTGCGGCTGCTCATCGCGAGACCATCCGGCTCGCGCACGATCGGGACGCCGATGATCCGATCCGCGAGCGGCCGCACCAGGTCGAGGTCGCGTGCCATGCGGCGGATGATCGCCAGCTGTTGCCAGTCCTTCTCTCCGAACAGCGCGAGGTCGGGGCGGACCTGCCCGAAAAGCTTTGCCACCACAGTCGCCACTCCATCGAAATGGCCTGGCCGTGACGCGCCGCACAGGACCGCGCTCAGGCCGCTGACGGAGACATTGGTTGCAAACCCCTGGGGATAGACCTCTTCCACACCCGGCGCCCACAGCAGGTCGACGCCTTCGGCCTCGAGCAGCCGCGAATCTTCGGCGAGCTGACGGGGATAGGCGTCGAGGTCCTCATTAGGCCCAAACTGCGTCGGATTGACGAAGATCGACACCACGACGGAGGGCGCGAGCCGCTTCGCCTCGCGCACCAGTGTCAGATGGCCGTCATGCAGGGCGCCCATGGTCGGGACGAGGGCGATTTCTCCCGTTCGTCGCAAACTGTCCACAGTCGAGCGCAGGTCTGGGAGCCGGTTGACGGTATGCACGGGAGCAGGCCTCCGATAAGACGTTCGCGGGTGCAGTAGCCCTGTGCCGCAGACAGAGAAAGCCCACCGAAACGTGAAAGCCGCTCCGCATCGCATCGTCTTCGCCAACGAGAAAGGCGGCACCGGCAAGTCCACCACGGCAGTGCATGTCGCCGTGGCGCTGGCCTATCAGGGGGCGAAAGTCGCAGCGATCGATCTCGATCCGCGGCAGCGCACGCTCTATCGCTATTTCGAGAACCGCGTGGAGACCGAGAAAAGGCGCGGCATCGCGTTGCCGGGCGGCGCCTTTGGCGTTTTCACCGGCGACAGCGTCGAAGCGTTGGAAGAGCAGGCCGCCGAGCTGGGGCAGGACGCCGATTTCATCGTGTTCGACACGCCGGGACGTGACGATCCTTTCGCCCGCCACGCAGCGACCCAGGCCGACACCCTGGTTACGCCGATGAACGACAGCTTCGTCGACTTCGACCTGATCGGCCAGGTCGATGCGGAGACGTTCAAGGTCCGCCGGCTGAGCTTCTACGCCGAACTCATCTGGGAAGCCCGCAAGGCCCGCGCGATGAAGCAGCTCCAGGAAGCTCGGCGCGAAATGGACTGGGTCGTCGTCAGAAACCGTGTCCAGCACACCGATGCGCGCAATCAGCGCCGCATCGACCAGGCCCTGACGGAGCTGTCCAAGCGGGTCGGCTTCCGTGTGGCGCACGGGTTGTCGGAGCGCGTGATCTATCGCGAGCTGTTTCCCTCGGGTCTGACCCTGCTCGACAAGGGGCAGCTCGGCGAATTGGGCACTAGCCATCTCGTGGCGCGGCAGGAACTTCGAACCCTCGTCGCCAATCTGAAACTGCCGATGCCCGACGCTACGCGGAGCAAGGCGGCCTAAGCCATGATGCGCATTCTGTTCTTCGTCGCCCTCGGGGTGCTGGCCTGGCGGACGTTAACCGGACGGTGGCCGTGGGAACGGAACGTCTCGACGCACGCTCAAGCGGTGTCCCGCGCGCGTAAGTTGCTGGGAGTGGCCACCGGCGCTACGCGTGAGGACATCCTGACTGCCCATCGGCAGCTCGCCGCCACGGTTCATCCGGATCGGGGCGGAAGCAACGCGCAGATGCACGAGGCCAACGCCGCGCGCGACTTGTTGCTGGAAGAGCTGCCACCCCGAATCGACTAGCCCGTAAGGAGTCCCGATGACGCACAAGTTCCACCCCACAGTGCTTCGGGAATACGACATTCGCGGAGTGATCGGCGAAACCCTAGGCCCTGATGATGCGCGAGCGATCGGGCGGAGTTTTGGGACTTTGTTGCGCCGCGCCGGAGGCAAGCTCGTAGCGGTCGGTTACGACGGGAGGGTCAGCTCGCCGATTCTCGAACACGCGCTCATCGAAGGCCTGACTGCGAGCGGATGCGACGTGCGGCGGGTCGGCATGGGGCCGACGCCGATGCTCTACTACGCCGAAGCGTCAGCCGAAGAGGTAGACGGCGGCATTCAGATAACCGGCAGCCATAATCCCGCCAATTACAACGGCTTCAAGATGGTATTCCAGGGGCGCCCGTTCTTCGGCGACCAGATCCAGACCATCGGCAAGATGGCCGCGGAAGGCGACTGGGACGACGGGACGGGCAGCGTCGAATCTCGCGAAATCCTGGAAGAATACGTCGATCGGCTCGTTGAAGGGCTCAAGGGCATTCCCACCGAGCAGCTCGCGAGCCTGCGGGTTGGCTGGGATGCCGGCAACGGAGCGGCAGGCCCCGCGCTCGACTTGTTGGTCGAGCGCCTGCCGGGCGAACACTTCACCCTGTACACCGAAGTCGACGGGAATTTTCCGAACCATCACCCTGATCCTACCGTTCCGGAAAACCTGGAAGACCTGCAGAAGCTTGTCGCGGACAAGAAGCTCGATTTCGGAATCGCTTTTGACGGCGACGGCGACCGCATCGGTGCAATCGACGGCGAAGGGCGGATCATCTGGGGCGATCAGCTACTGATGATCTATGCGGAGGACCTGCTGAACCGCTTGCCCGGCTCGACGATAATCGCCGACGTGAAGGCCAGCCGCGCGCTGTTCGACCGTGTGGCGGAACTCGGCGGCAAGCCGCTGATGTGGAAGACCGGGCACAGCCTAATTAAATCCAAAATGAAGGAAACTCATGCCCCGCTCGCTGGGGAGATGAGCGGCCACATCTTCTTCGCCGACGAATACTACGGCTACGACGACGCGCTTTATGGCGCGATCCGCTTGATCGCGGCGTCGGCGCACCTGGGTAAATCGGTAACGCAGTTGCGGAGCGACATGCCGCAGATGCTCAACACCCCGGAAATGCGCTTCCAGGTGGACGAAAGCCGCAAGTTTGCGGCGATCGAAGAGGTCAAGCAGCGGCTCCAGGGCACCGACGCGCAAGTCAACGACACCGACGGCGTGCGAGTGACGACGGCCGATGGTTGGTGGCTCCTGCGCGCCTCGAACACACAGGACGTGCTGGTCGCTCGGGCCGAGAGCTACACTCAGGAAGGCCTCGATCGGCTGTTGACGCAGATCGACGATCAGCTCGAAGCTTCCGGGCTTGAGCGAGGGCCCCAGGCTGGTCACTGACAGCCAGTGGTTCCGAAGCTCTCGGCTTATCTAGAACGCATCGGCCTGGCTGCGGCCCCTCCGCCGAGCGCGGAGGGGCTTGAGGCGCTGTTGTTCGCACATCGCCAGGCGATCCCCTTCGAGAACCTCGATATCCCGCTCGGCCGACCCATCGCGATCGACAGCGAAAGCGTCTTCGCCAAGCTGGTGACCGACCGACGGGGCGGATACTGCTTCGAGCAGAACCGGCTTCTGGCCGACATGCTGGAGCTGCTGGACCTGCCGAGCCGCGCGCTGCTTGCGCGCGTTCGGTTGGGAGCAACGGCAGGCGAGCACCCCGCGCGCTCCCACATGCTGCTGCTGCTCGAGATCGAAGGGACGCCGTGGATCGCCGACGCGGGCTTTGGCGGAAGCTACGTGCCCGCGCTGCCGCTGGCCGACGGCGCGCTCGCCGAGACGGCCGACGGCGCGCGCCATCGCTTGCGGCGGATCGGAGAGCGGGGATCGCTCGGTGGCGAATGGCTGCTTGAACGCGCGGGACGGCACGAGACCACCGACGGCCGCGCACACGCCCATGAGGAATGGCAACCGCAGTACAGTTTCGACCTTGGCGAAGTGGCCCCGGCCGATCTCCTCAAGGCCAATCACTGGACTTCCACGGCACCGGCCACCCGGTTCACCACCTTCTGCATCGTGACTCGCGTCCTGCCCGACGGTTTTGCCGGCATGATGGACCGTTCACTGCGGATCAGCGCCGACCAGGAAGTGGCCCGCGAGATTCCCGACGCGAGAGCCTACGTGGAAACGCTGCGCGAGATTTTCGGACTCGAGTTGCCGCAAGAGGCAGTCGAGCGCTGGCCGATCTTCGCGTCCTGACCCATCCGGCAGGCGGGTAGGGTGCCTCCTCCGTTCGTCCTGAGCCTGTCGAAGGACGCAGGGCGCGGCGCTGGCGTGGTTCGACAAGCTCACCACGAACGGAAGGGGGCGGTTTCAGAGCGTTCCCTATAGCTTCTAGCGCATCGCCAGCATCCACACGCCGGTAGCGATGAACAACACGGCAGCGACGATGCGCACGGCCTTGAGCGGTACACGCTTCACCAGCGCATCGCCCGCGAAGACCACGGGGGCATTGGCCAAGAGCATGCCAACGGTCGTCCCGGCCGTGACCGCCAGGACGTCGCCGAAGCGGGCACCCAGGGCGATCGTCGCCACTTGGGTCTTGTCCCCTATCTCGACCAGGAAGAACGCCACCAGCGTGGTCAGGAACGGTCCGAAGCGCCCCTTGGGCTCGCCATCGTCGTCGAGTTTGTCGGGCACCAGGGTCCAGAGGCCCATGGCGATGAAGGCAACCGCGATGGCCGTGTTGAACCACGCCCCCTCGATCCACGCAGCCGCCGTCGCACCCAGCAGCGCGGCCAGGGCATGGTTGGCAAGGGTGGCAAAGAGGATGCCGAGGACGATCGGCACCGGCTTGCGGAACCGGGCCGCGAGCACCAGCGCGAGCAGCTGGGTCTTGTCGCCGATTTCAGCGACCGCGACGAGGGCGACCGAGGTGAGGAAGGCTTCCATGAAAGAACAGTCTCCGGGCCGGGCTAGCACAAACCAAAGGCACCGCACCCCCGCCCGGCCAGGCGGAGTGCAGGTGCCATTGGTCTCGCCCGAACGGTTTCCCGTCCCTCCTGCGCCATGACCTCTCGGCCAAGTATGTTGACGCAGGAGCCCGCCCGAAAGCGGTCGGCTACTCCCCAGATGACCCGGGCCGCATAGAGGGCTGCCGCGGCGAAGGCAATAAGGTGATGTCGGGCGTTGCGAACGGACGCGACTTGCCTACAATCGCCGCGTGGGAGCGCATTTCTCGTTGGATCGCCGGGCTTTGCTGGGCGGGTTGGCCGCAACCGGCGGGCTAGGCCTTGCCGGATGCACGACGGCTGGCGCAAATAGCGCGGCGCTCACTAGTCGGCCGACAGGGCCCACCATCAGGCTTGCGCCCCTGCGCGCCGAGATGGGACGGGTGTTCGACATTTCAGTCTGTCTCCGCCCGTTCCGTCCTGCCGGTCCGCGCCTCGATACCGAGCAGGTCGGCGATACGCTGGTGGTCCATAATTACGGTCACGGCGGCAGTGGCTGGTCGCTGTCCTGGGGGTCGAGCGCGATCGCGGCACGCAAGGCGCTGGCGGGTTCACCGTCGTCGGTTGCGGTCTTGGGTTGCGGTCCGCTCGGGATGACCTCGGCGATTTTAGCCCAGTCAGCGGGGGCGAAGGTCACGATCTATGCAAGGGAGACCATGCCTGACGTGCCCTCGATCCGGGCCACGGGCTCCTTCACCCCGGATTCGCGCATTGCGCTTGCCGATCACGTCGACGCCGGCTTCCCCGACCTGTGGGAGCAGATGGCCCGCACTTCGCTCAAGCGGTTCGGCTCGCTGCTAGGTCTCGCAGGCGACCCGGTACGCTGGACCGACCGCTATCTTGTGTCCGACGGACCGCCTGCAGGTCCGCGTCAGCGAGGGCCGGAAGAACTGCAATTCGCGTCCTATTTCTCCAGGTTGCGCGATGTCTTCCCGCGCGCCGAGACCCTTCCGCCGGGCGCAACGCCATTCGGTGATGCGGTGGTGCGCCGCGAATCCAACATCATGTTCAACCTGGCGAGCTACACCCACACCCTTCTCACCGGTTTCCGGGGCGCAGGCGGCCGTATCGAGCAACGCGAATTCCACACGCCCGCAGACCTCGCCGCACTCCCCGAAAAGGTCGTGATCAACTGTACCGGGCTCGGATCGAAAGCTCTGTTCGGCGATCAGACCATGGTCCCGGTGCGCGGTCAGATCGCCTGGCTGATCCCTCAGCGAGAGTTCGACTACGGCCTGTACTATCGCGGCGTGAACGTGAATCCTCGGACGGACGGCATCTGCGTCCAGGCGATCTCTGGCGGGGACATGCGCGGCTATGGCGACGACAGCCTGGCGCCCAACCGACAGGAGGCGGAGGAATCGATCGCCTCGCTGGCGGCGCTCTACGCGAAATTCGGGCAGGTCTGACGAAAAAGGGGCCCGCCAACGCGGACCCCTTCCTCGGCATGCTGGATGCGAGGTTAGCTCCTGATTGTTTCAGAGCTGTTATTGCGGTCCCAGGCGCTCGCCTCTTCAACGCGCAGGTTGTTCTGCACGTGGCGCACGCCTGAAAGGTCTTCCACGCAATCTTCCGCGCGGCGCTTCTGCGCACGGGTCGGCACTGTGCCGTCCAGCGTGACCTCTCCGGCGTTGACGGTGACCTGGACCTTGCTGGCCTCGACGCGCCAGTCTTCGGTCAGTTCATCGTTGACGTCCTCAAGGATGCGCTCGTCGGAGCGAGTGTATCCCGCAGGGCCACGGCCCCGGTGATCGTAGAGTTCGCGACGATGGTGCGCTGCCTCGTCGCCAAACCAACTGGCGACCTCGTCGCTCGCCCGGTCGAACCAGCCCCGCTCGTTTTGTTCATTCCAGTCCGGTCGCTCGCGCCACTCTCCACGGCCGGCTGCCAGTTGGCTCCCGGCGCCGTAGCGGCTCTGGCCAAAGTGCGACCCGCCCAAGCCGCGGCTACCAAAGTCATCCGCGGGGAAAGTGTCGAAGCTGTCGACGGTGTCGCGATACCCGCCCCGGCCGTACCGGGGGGATTCGCCGCCGCGGCGATTGTCCTGCCGGCTCCAGTCGCGGCCAAAGCGCTGGTCAGGTTGCCCGGACCTGCCATAGTCCTCGTCGTGCGAGGAATCGCCGAACTGGCTGTAATTGCGCTCTTCATTGAGCCACGAGCGGTCAGTGCTATCAAACTGTTCGGCCTGGCGGTTGTAGTTGCGGTCGCGGTCGTGTCGGTCTCGTGAGCCGCGTCGGTAGGACTGGTCTGCCATGGGAATGCATCCTCTAGAACTGCCGAAGGTACTGGGTGGCGCGCGGCTCGGCAGGACTCCGCGTCACGCCGCTTCGCCAATAGGGAAGGGGCGGGGGCTCAACGGGCGAGGTGGGCCGGACGTTTCGCTGCTCGGCGCATGCGCACGGCGCTCTGGCGCAAGGTCTATCGCCGAAGCGAGGCGCTCTTCAGGCAAGCCGGGGAACCGGCCAAACGAGGGGTCGGGAATCTCCGAATGAGCGCCTCGCAAGTCCCTCCAGAACTCACTCAGTGGTTTACAGGCCGCGGTTGGCGAGTACGCCGGCACCAGGCGGAAATGCTCGCGGCGAGCGATGCGGGGAGCCATGCGCTGCTCGTCGCCGATACAGGCGCCGGCAAGACCCTGGCCGGTTTTCTGCCGACCCTGGCCGCGTTTTGCCCCAGCCGGGGGGCCATTCCGCCTGATGGCTTGCACACGCTCTACGTCTCGCCGCTGAAGGCGCTGGCGCATGACGTGCAGCGGAACCTCCTCGCCCCGGTCGAGGAGATCGGCTTGCCGATCCGGATCGAGACTCGCAGTGGCGACACCCCCTCTGACCGCAAGAAGCGTCAGCGCAGCCGGCCACCGCACGTCCTCCTGACGACACCAGAATCGCTGTCGCTCTTGCTCAGTTATCCGGACAGCTTCGAACTCTTCGCTGGCCTCAAGCGCGTGGTCATCGACGAGGTCCATGCTTTCGCCACAGGCAAGCGCGGCGACTTGCTCGCCCTCGCGCTAAGCCGGCTGCAGGCGATCGCGCCCGACCTGCGCCGCACCGCGCTGTCGGCGACGGTTGCAGACCCCGAAGGTTTCCGCGCCTGGCTGGCGCCGTGGGGCGAGATCGATTCGGTCGAGTTGGTCGAGGGAGAGCGAGGCGCGCCGCCCGAGGTCGAAATTCTCCTGCCGGAAGGAGCGAGCGTTCCCTGGGGTGGGCATGCGGCGATTTGGGCGATTCCGCAGCTCTACGACGCGATCCGGCGCAACCGCACCACGCTGGTCTTCACCAACACCCGCTTCCTGGCGGAGTACATCTTCCAGGAGCTGTGGAACGCGAACGAGGACAACTTGCCAATCGCGATCCACCATGGCTCGCTGTCGAAGGAGGCCCGGCGCAAAGTCGAAGGGGCGATGGCGCGGGGAGAACTGCGCGCGCTGGTGGCGACCGCCAGCCTCGACCTGGGGGTCGACTGGGGCGATATCGACTGTGTGGTGCAGATGGGGGCGCCCAAGGGGTCCTCGCGCCTGTTGCAGCGGATTGGGCGGGCCAACCACCGGCTCGATCAACCGAGCCGTGCGCTGCTGGTGCCTGGCAACCGTTTCGAGTTTCTCGAGGCCCAGGCCGCCAAGGACGCCGTTGACCAGGGCCAGCGCGATGGTGAGGATTTTCGGCCTGGCGGGCTCGACGTGCTCGCGCAGCATGTCATGGCCTGCGCCTGCGCGGCACCGTTCGAGGAGCGCGCGCTGCGCGCCGAAGTGCGTTCAAGCCTGGCCTACGCGTGGATCGACGAAATGGTGTGGGAGCGGGTGCTGACGTTCGTCTCCACCGGGGGATACGCGCTTAGAGCTTACGACAAGTTCAAGCGCATCACCCGCGACGAAGACGGAACCTGGCGGCTAACCCATCACGAACATGCCCAGAGGCATCGGATGAACGCGGGGATCATCGTCGATTCGGAGATGATCGAGATCCGTTTCCGCAACGGGCGCGCGCTCGGCAAGGTCGAGGAGGCGTTTGCCGCCTCGCTTCGGTCCGGCGACACATTTCGCTTCGCCGGATTGGACTTGGAGGTCGAAAGCCTGCGCGATCTCGACCTGATCGTGCGCGCCGCCCGGAAGTCGGCGACGATCCCGAGCTACATGGGGCTCCGCCTGCCGCTGACTACGCACCTGGCCGATCGGGTCCGCGCGATTCTGATCGACCGGGCGGGTTGGGCGCGTTTCCCGGACGATGTGCGCGAGTGGCTGGAAGTGCAGGACTGGCGTTCGCAACTGCCGGGTCCCGAAACGCTGCTGGTCGAGAGCTTCCCGCACGCCCGCCGGCACTACACGGTCTACTACACATTCACCGGTTGGAACGCGAACCAGTCACTCGGGATGCTGATCACCAAGCGGATGGAGGAGATGGGGCTGCTGCCTGGCGGGTTCGTGGCGAATGACTATTCGCTGGCGGTCTGGGGGCTGAAGCCGGTTGCCGATCCGGCGCGGCTCTTGTCGCCCGATATCCTGACCCATGAATTCATGGACTGGGTGCAGAATTCGCACCTCCTGCGCCGGGCCTTTCGTGAGGTGGCGGTCATCTCGGGCCTAGTAGAGCGGCAGCATCCTGGAAAGCGCAAGAGCGGCAAACAGGTCACCTTCTCGACCGACCTGATCTACGACGTGCTGCGCAAGTACGAACCCGACCATCTGCTGATCGAGGCTGCTTGGGCCGATGCTCGAGCGCGGATGACCGATATCGGGCGGCTCGGCGATCTTCTCGACACTGCTGCGGAGCGGCTGGTGCACGTCGAACTCGAACGGGTCAGCCCGCTCGCTGTCCCGGTCATGGTGATGATTGGCTGGGAGAGCGTGCCGCAGGGGGCGGTCGACGAGGAACTGTTGCTCGAGGCCGAGTCGCTTGCCGGCATGGCTATGGGAGCCGGCCGGCAAGCGGATGAGATGGACGAGGCTTGATGAGTCAGTTGCCGCGGGAGAAGGTGCCGTACTTTTCGTTGCCGACAAACCCGAACTTGGTGACCCCAGAGGCTTTCACGATTTGGAGGACACGGGCCGAGGCACGGTAGCTGGCGTTGGCGTCGGGTCGGAACTGAACTTCAGGCTCAGGCTTCATCGCCCGCACTTGGCCCAACAACGTGACGAGGCCGGGCTCGTCGGTTGGGCGGCCATTCCAGACCAGGGTTCCTTCTGGTGTGATCTCCAGAACGTTTGTGATCGGATTGGGCTGGGCGCCCGTCACCTCCCCACTGGGTAGGTTGTACTCCAGCGAATGGGTTGCGACCGGAATGGTCAGCACGATCATCACCAGCAGCACGAGCAAGACGTCAATGAGTGGCGTCGTGTTGATCTCGCGGAGCGGTTCCCCGGCGCTTGAGGTTGCGAAAGACATGCCATGCTCCCCTTCTGTTGTGCGTGACAGTATAACATCACGAAAGGGCAGGGTTTGCAAGATTATCTCTTGGGCTGGGCGCCTTGAGTCGCCCGCCGAGGAAGTCAGTGGTGTCGTTGGGAAGGAGTAGGATTGTGGGAATGTCGCGGTAAGCTTGGCGGAGCTGGCGCTCTCACACCGTCAAAGGTTCGCGCGACTTAGGATTGCACTCAGACCAGGGCAGACGAGAGGGCCAGAAACGAAAAAGGGGCGGATCGCTCCGCCCCTTCTCCCGTCCAGTGTGGCTGGTTGCGTCTGGTGACGCTACTTGCCGAACACTCGATATTTGTCGTTCCCGACGAAGCCGAACTTGGTCACGCCCGAAGCCTTGATGATGTTCAGCACTTTGGCCGACAGATCGTAGCTCGCGAGGGCTTCCGGTTCAAACTGCAGTTCCGGCTCGACCGCGAAGGTCCGCGAGGTCTGCAGATTGGCCACCAACGTACCCTGGTCGATCGGCGCACCGTTCCACAGGATCTCGTTGGCCGGCGTCAGAACGATCTTGTTCTTAACCGGATCCACCATGTCTGGCGGAGGGTTCGGGTTGGGCACCGGAAGGTCGATATCGACCGAGTGGGTGGCCACAGGGATAGACATGATGAAACAGATGAGGAGCACGAGCAGGACGTCGATCAACGGCGTCATGTTCATTTCCATCATCGGGGCGCCGTCGTCTTTGCCGCCGGACATCGCCATGGGGACTTACTCCTTGAATTCCACTCACCCGTCGGTCCGGCGCCTTAGGCGTTCGGATCGACCGGGTTGGAGATGAAGCCGACGGTCGGGTAACCGGCCGCCTGGATGTTGTAGATCGCACCCGCGACGCAGCGCCACGGGGTGTTCACGTCGGCGCGAATGTGAACCTGCGGAATCGTCTCGGGATTGGCGACGAGCGCCTCGATCCCGCCCGCACGCTGCACAATTGCATCGAGACGCTTGAAAGCCTCGTCGTACAGCTCGGTCGAATCCACCGGGGTGGTGTTGTTGAAGAACACCCGGCATTCACCGCCGCGATAGGCGCCGGTGTAATCCGTGCGGATCGTGCCTGGAGTCCGGCCTGATTCGTCGGTCGTCGTAACCGTGAGGAGAAGGTTCTCGACCTTGTCCTTCGATTCCTGCGACGCGATGATCGGGATTTCAAGCTTCTCGACCGTCTGCATGGCGACCGGAACCGCAATAAGGAAGATGATCAGCATAACCAGCATCACGTCCACGAGGGGCGTGGTGTTGATGTCTGACATCGGCGTTTCTTGACCGCCGCCTACCGCCATTGCCATCGTTGTTGTCCTATCTCAGTATCGGTTAGAAGGGCGGGCGGCCCGCATGCCAGGTCCCGCCCCTCCAATTACTTACGTCAGGCTCAGGCCTTGGTGGTCGCAGCCGGAGCGGCCGGACGGGCAGCAGCCGGAGCGGCAGCCTTCGCCGGAGCGGCAGCGGCCAGGGCCGGCTTCACCACACCACGCGAGGTGATGTTGGCGAGCAAGTCGGTCGAGAAGCCCGCGAGGAGCTCGGCGATCCGCTTGTTGCGGCTCTGCAGCCAGTTGTAGGCGAGCACCGCCGGCACCGCGACGAGCAGGCCGATGGCGGTCATGATCAGCGCTTCGCCGACCGGACCCGCGACCTTGTCGATCGAGGCCGAACCGGCGATGCCGATGTTGATGAGCGCGCGGTAGATGCCGATAACGGTACCGAGCAGACCAACGAACGGTGCAGTCGCACCGACGGTGGCGAGGAACGGCAGGCCGCTGGCGAGACGCGCGTTGATCGAGTTCTCCGAGCGATCGAGCGAGCCGTGCAGCCAGTCGTGCGCTTCGAGCGAGTCGGTCATCTTGGAGTGCTGGCTTTCGGCGGCGAGGCCGTCGTCAACGAGCTGGCGCCATGCGCTGTTCTTGTCGAGCTTCGACGCGCCCTCGGCGAGGGTGTTCGCGCGCCAGAAGCCGCCGCGGATATGCTTGTACTGGCTCAGGATGCGGTTCTGCTCCAGCAGCTTGGTGATCAGGATGTAGAACGATCCAACCGACATGATCACGAGGACCGTCAGAATGGACCAGGCGATCGCGCCGCCCTGTTCCATGGCTTCCATGAAGCCGAACTTGGTCTGCGGAGCCGCTTCGCCGGCGGCCGCGGCCAGGATGTCAATAAGCATGCGGGTATTCCTCTCTTAAAAAGATCTGAAAAGCCGAATTTATCTGCTCAGCTGATAGACGATGGTCGTGCTGGCCGAACCCGTGGTCGGGTTGCCGTCATTATCCAAAGCAGGGTTGTAGCGGGCGAAGCGGGTCATGCCTTCGCAGGCCGCATCGTCGAGCACGCTCGACCCGCTGGAGTTGGTGACGCTGCAGCCGGTCACACGGCCGTTCGCGCCGATTGTGACCCTGACGCCGACACGTCCTTCTGTTTCGTCGCGGATGGCGCGGGCAGGATAGTTTTCCTGAATACGCGCTGCCCAACGACCCTGACCGTCCGGCGTCGCCCCACGAGCCTGTGAAGGCGCGGGCGGCGGTGGCGGCGGTGCCGGCGGAGCCGCACGAGGGACCACGGGCGCCGGAGGCGGCGGCGTGGTTACCGTTTGGATCGGCGGCGGCGAAACCGAAATGTTGATTGGCGGCGGCGGCGCAACCGGGGGCGGCGGCCGTACCTCATCTGGCGGCGGCGGCGGCGGTTCTTCCTCCGGCGGCGGCGGTTCCTCGATATCCACGGTGGTCACACGTTCGACCAGCTTCTTAGCCGCAGAGTATGCAAGGCCCGTAATGAGCACATAGCCAAGAGCAACGTGGATAAGGGCAACGACGATGATTGCGATAATCTTGCTACCGCTCATCTGTTGGTCAGCGTAAGCCATCCAGTCCCTTCACTCCGTTCATTATTACACCGGACCGAGATCCGGCACCGACGAGGACCACCGGATAAGTAATCCGGGGGCTACCCCATAAATTTTCCACCGAAGGCCCCGTCGGCTGCGAAACCGATCCGGAAGGACATCCGGTAGAGCCAGCGAGACCTGTTGATTATCGTTCTCAGGTCCCGATTAGGCCGAGCCTTAACCGCGAAGACTGGCTTGGGCAAACGCTTTGTCGGTTCACCTACGATTCACGCGTTTACGGGTGGAACGCAGCTTGTGTCGAGAGCCATACGGGCCAATCATAGGCCGGGCGCGCTTGGGGAAGTTAGCGGCGCGATTGGAGAATAGACGATGTATTGTTTGAATCGAGGGGGCGGATACTTGCGGTCCAAAGCACTGGCGGCGACGCTGATATTTGGCGCAACCTGCGGGATTCCGGGCGTTACTCATGCCCAAAACGCCTCCCCAATCCCCCCCGTCGTCGAGGCCACCTACGCCGATGTTGCCGACCTCGTGCAGGCTTCCGGACTGGTTGCTCTGGTCAACGTGAAAGACCAGGCCGTTGTCGAGCCGACCCGCGCGCAAGGGCTCGCCCCAGGGCACGCGCGACTCTACCTCGAAGCCCAGACTGAGGCGTTACTTTCGGGCCGCGCCGCGGTTGGCGAATCGCTCGTTTACCTTGTCGATGTTCCGCTCCTGCCGAACGGCAAGGCGCCCAAGCTGAAGAAACAACGATTCATCGTATTCGCCCAACCCGTGCCCGGGCGCCCTGGCGAACTGCAGCTAACGGACTCGTCAGCGCAACTCCCCGCCAATCCCGCCACGGAGCAGAAGGTTCGCGCGGTAATCGCCGAGTTCGCCTCACCCGACACCCCGCCCAAGGTAACGGGGATTCGCGAAGCCATGTCGGTCGCAGGAAACCTCGCCGGCGAATCGGAGACTCAGCTGTTTCTCGATACCGCTACCGGCACCCCGGTTTCGCTAAGCGTGGTGCGACGACCGGGCATGCAACCGCAATGGGGCGTGTCCTGGAGCGAGATCGTCGACCAGTCCGCCCGCGCGCCCCAGGCCGACACGGTCGAATGGTATCGGCTGGCTTGTTTCCTGCCCTACCGCCTGCCTGCCAATGCGCTCGTGCAGAACGACGGCCCCTCGCGCAATCGGGCCGATGCCGACTATCGCTTCATCATGGACCAGCTCGGCGCCTGCCCACGCAACCGCGGTTGAGTTCGTTCCGCCACTAGCCAAGCGGGTCGCGGCGAATTAACGCCGCGCCCGCAACACTAGGGACCTGAGGGAACGAATGACCGCATCGCATGACACATCGCCGCTGAGGATCGCCCTGGCCGGTCTCGGGACGGTGGGCGGCGGCGTCATTCGCCTGCTGGAGACCAACGCCGACCTGATCGCGCGTCGCGGCGGTCGGCCGATCGAGATCGTCGCCGTCTGCGCTCGCGACCGCACCAAGGACCGCGGGGTCGACCTGTCGCTCTATCCCTGGGAAGACGACATGGCGCTGCTGGCAGAGCGCGAAGACGTAGACGTCGTAGTCGAGCTCGTGGGCGGATCCGACGGCCCGGCCCTGGCATTGGCCCGTCGCGCGCTGGCAGCGGGCAAGGGACTGGTCACGGCCAACAAGGCCATGATCGCCCACCACGGGATGGAGCTTGCAGCCGCCGCCGAGTCGGCCGGCGTTTCCCTCAAGTTCGAAGCCGCGGTTGCAGGCGGCATTCCGGTGATCAAGGGCCTGCGCGAAGGGGCCGCGGCCAACGCCGTGTCGCGGGTCTACGGAATCCTCAACGGCACCTGTAACTACATCCTCTCGACGATGGAAAAATCAGGCCGCGACTTTGGCGAGGTGCTCGGCGAAGCGCAGGCGCTCGGTTATGCCGAAGCCGACCCGAGCTTCGACATCGAAGGCGTCGATGCCGCGCACAAGCTGGCGATTCTCTCCGCGATTGCTTTCGGCAGCCGTGTCGATCTCGAAGCGATGGAGATCGACGGCATCACCCGCATCCGCAGCGCCGACATCGCCCAGGCGGCGGCGCTGGGCTACGTCATCCGCCTGATCGGGATCGCCGATCGCGATGGGGCGGGGGACGGCCTGTTCCAGCGCGTCCAGCCGTGCCTGGTGCCGCGCAGCCATCCGCTCGCTGCGGTTGATGGACCGACCAATGCGGTCGTGGTCGAAGGGAATTTCTCCGGGCGCCTGCTTTTCCAAGGTGCAGGCGCTGGCGATGGTCCGACGGCGAGCGCCGTGGTGGCCGACCTGATCGACATCGCCCGGGGCGTCGCGACGCCGCCGTTCTCGGTGCCGGTCGCTGCGCTGGAAACACTCGATCCAGCCGATCCCGGCCACCGCCTGAGCAGCACTTACTTGCGCTTCACCGTCACCGACCGCCCAGGCGTGCTGGCCGAGATTACCGCCGCCATGCGTGACGCCGGGGTCTCGATCGAAAGCCTGATCCAGCATGGCCGCCACGAGGAGGGCGGCGAGGTGCTGGTGGCGATGGTCACGCACGAAGGTCCGGAAAGCGGCGTTGCCCGTGCGCTGGCCCTGCTCGAAGGTTCGGCCAGCCTTACGGAACCGCCGCTGGTGATGCGCCTGTTGGGCTAAGGCGCCGCGAGACTTTGGGGTTCGGGCGGGGGCCCGTCCTCTGCCCGGAAAACCATCGCGGCCTCCTCTTCGGTCAGCGGCACCGGGATCGCGCTCAAGTCGATCAGGTGAACCTGGGGCGGCACCCAGCCGCCCTTGATGCAGACCGTTTGGCTCTTGCAGGGTGGAATACCGAAGACGTCGGGAGCGCGGGGCACGCGGTCGGCGACGGGCTCGCCGGTGCGGATCGCTTGGTCAGTGGAAGACTCCACCCTGTAGGCATCGGGGTCGGTAGCACAGACGACGATTTCGCCCGGCTCGCCGACCGGGCACCGGCGCATGAGGCCCGGCGGCCGATAGGCCTCACGGGCGGCCTCGATCATCTCTTCGGCAGTAGGCTCGCTGTCGGTTTCCTGGGCCGATGCCGGTTGGACGAAAATGCTGGCTGTCAGCGCTGCGGCGAAGGCACTTGCAGACTTCCGCATTCGAGCCCCCCTCGGCCGGGTGTGCCACAGACACGGCACTGCCGCTGAATCGCTCATGAACCGGCAACGGCCCGCTCGACAGCGGCCTTCTGTCGGCATAACTTCGCAAATATCGCCAAGAGACGCGGAGCCGCCATGCCCTCCAGCAAGACCGCCGCCACCGGCAGTGTCCTCGACAGGGTGCTAGTGCTTGAAATGGTCCGCGTGACTGAAGCTGCCGCGATCGCTGCGTCGGGCCTGATCGGCCGGGGTGACGAGAAAGCCGCCGATGCCGCCGCGGTGGAGGCGATGCGCCGGGCTTTCGACGATCTCTACATCGATGGCACCGTCGTCATCGGCGAGGGCGAGCGCGACGAGGCGCCGATGCTGTATATCGGCGAGCGCGTCGGCGGCGCCCCGGACAAGGGGCCGAAGATCGACATTGCGCTCGACCCTCTCGAAGGTACGACGATCACCGCCAAGGCCGGGGCCAATGCGTTGGCCGTGCTCGCCGCCGCTGAAAAGGGCTGCCTGCTCAACGCGCCTGACGTCTACATGGAAAAGCTTGCCGTCGGGCCGGGCTATCCCCCTGGGGTGATCGACCTGACCAAGCCTGCCCGCGAAAACATAGCGGCCGTGGCCCAGGCCAAGGGCGTCGCACCCAACGAACTGATCGCCTGCGTGCTCGATCGTCCCAGGCACGCCGCCCTCATTGCCGAGCTGCGCGAGATCGGTTGCGGCATTCAGTTGATTCCTGACGGCGACGTCGCGGGGGTCATCGCCACAACCGATCCCGACACGACGATCGATATCTACATGGGTTCAGGTGGTGCTCCAGAGGGGGTGCTGGCGGCTGCGGCCCTGCGTTGCGTTGGCGGCCAGTTCAACGGGCGCCTGCTATTTCGCAATGACGATGAAAGAGGCCGCGCCCGCAAACTGGGCATCGAGAACCTCGACCGGATCTACTTGCTGGAAGACCTGGCGAAGGGCGATTGCATCTTCGCCGCCACGGGCGTCACCGACGGTTCACTGCTCGAAGGCGTCAAGCGCCGCCGTGGCCTGATGACTACCGAAAGCGTGGTGATGAGGGCCAGCACCGGGACCGTGCGCTGGGTGAAGACCGAACACCGAACCGATTGAGGCTCAGGGTATGCGCGCCATCTGCGCGTAATCGCTTGCCGGAGGCACTGCCAGCTCGGCCCGGTTGAGTTGGCGCCAGTTGGGATCACGCCCCAGAGAGGCGTTGTAAGTCGGGGTGAAGCTGTAGGCGTCCTTTGTCGCCGACATCAGCGTCGGACCGTAGAATGCCAGGGTTTGCTCCGGGGCGTAGCCCATCAACGCCAGCAGCGTGGGGAACAAACGGAAGTGGCTCATGCCATCGAAGTTGGCTGAGGCAGAGGCGCACCAGTCCACTTTCGAACCCGAGCCTGCGATCACCACCATCGGCACGGCGCCTTCCTCCGGCCGCGGATCCGGAACGCAATGCGTCGAGCCGCCCGCCCCACCGCGCTCGTGCAGGTCCTGTCCGTGATCCGAAGTGTAGAGGATCACCGCCCCGGTCCCAGCCACCCGCGGCAGCAGCCGGTCGAAGAAGCCGCCAGTGCTCCAGGCGACGGTGTTGCGATAGGCATTTCGGTAGAGCCGCCAATCCTCCTCGCTCGCGGCGGTGACGCCAGGAAGCGAGGCGATATCGGTGATGCCTTCAGTGCGGCCGCGGACCGGTAGTGGGCGGAACGTCGCCGCGGCGTCGGGAAACTTGTCCGCCACAGGGAAGTGCGCGCCGACCTTGTTGACCAGGATCAGCTCGGCAATTCCATTGTGGAGCCGTTCGCCAAGGATCTGCGCCAGGCGATGGTCTCGTTCCGGCACCGGCGTGTCGCCGATCTGGACGAAGTCGTCGATCTCGGCTCGTTCGGCCGGGGTCATGAGGTTCTGCAGCTCTCCGCCTGAGCGCTGACCGTCGAGGTAGACGGTGCGGCGGCCGGAGCGGTGGGCATAGGCCCAGATCGAGGGCATTTCTGCGGCAGCCCGGCGGTAGTTAGCGCGCGTGCCACCAAAACGCAGCGTTCGGTTGCTGCCGGCGCTGCAGTTGGCGACCGACGCGGCCACCCCGAAGTTGGCGATCGATATCCCCGGCCGGCCTTCGGCGAGACCCGAATAGACGCCCGCGCGCTGGTTGATGTCGAGATAGTTGGCGGCCACGCTCTCGTCGATCACCAGCACCACGTCGCCTGCTGCGAGCGCCGGGCCCGGGGCCAGGCCTACGGCCTGGCGCGGGTGGTCTTCTTCGGTCAGCCGTAGCGTGGCCATGATCGCGCCTTGAGCCAGTGGCGAGAACGGCGCCGGAAGCGCCCGCGCTCCTTCGCCGCCGCGCAAATAGAGCATTCCCGCGAGCGCGATCACGGCTCCGGCGGGAACAATCCAGCCCAATCCATATCGAAGCGCAAAGCGGCCGGGCGGCAGGGCGACGGCTAGGAACAGGACCAAGGCTGCGCCGATCGCCTGCAACAGGACACTGCCATGCTGGCTTAGCGCATCACCGGCGTCGCCACGCGAGGCGACCATCATCTCGAAAGCCTCGTAGACCAGCGGCGAGCCGGTGGCCCATTCGTAGCTGTGCAGCATCACCGAGCCGACGGCGAGAACCGCAGCAGTGGCAATTCGTAGAGGCGTGGAGCGGATGAGCGCCGCCGCGCAGAGCGCGAGCACGAGCGCACAATAGAGCATCAGGAACGCGAACAACCCGGTCGAGAGTCCTAGCGAAGTCACCCTCTCCCCGACGACTGCGTGGTCGAAGCCGAGATAAAGCGCGAGCAGCAGCAGCTTCGCCCACAGGGTCGCGCTGATCGATGTTTGGCGGAATCGCGGTTCGCTCATCTGTACGGCGACCCCTTGCCCTCGTGCCTCACCCAGCGGTTAAGAGCCCGGCAAATAGGCGTATTGTCTTAACGTCCTGCAAAGCGATCTGCGCACAGATCGGGGAAAGACCGCGACTCAGGTTGCAATCATGTGACGCTTGGCTAGAGCCGGCGCATCCGAATCCAGCGCGTAAACGCCAGAACGTAAACGGGGACCCATCCGCGATGAAACTCATGGCCGGCAATTCGAACCTGCCGCTCGCCCGCGCTATCGCGGCCTATCTCGAGGCCGAGCTGACCGATGCCAGCGTGCGGCGCTTCGCCGACGAAGAAATCTTCGTCGAGATTCACGAGAACGTGCGCGGCGAAGACGTCTTCATCATCCAGTCGACCAGCTACCCGGCCAACGACAACCTGATGGAGCTGCTGATCGCGATCGACGCCTGCCGTCGCGCCTCGGCCAAGCGAATCACCGCGGTGCTTCCGTACTTCGGCTATGCCCGGCAGGACCGGAAGCCTGGCCCGCGTACCCCGATCTCGGCCAAGCTGGTCGCCAACCTGATCACCGAAGCGGGCGCCAATCGTGTGCTGTCGGTCGATCTGCACGCGGGACAGATCCAGGGCTTCTTCGATATCCCGACCGACAACCTCTATGCGGCGCCGACGATGGCGGCCGACATCAAGGAGCGATACGAAGGCAAGGACCTGATGGTCGTTTCGCCGGACGTGGGTGGCGTGGTTCGGGCCCGCGCGCTCGCCAAGCGGCTCGATAACGCCCCGCTGGCCATCGTCGACAAGCGCCGTGAACGCCCGGGCGAATCGGAAGTCATGAACATCATCGGCGACGTGCGCGGCCGCTGCTGCATCCTGGCGGACGACATCGTCGATTCGGGCGGGACCCTGTGCAACGCGGCGCAGGCGCTGATGGATGCCGGCGCCAAGAGCGTGGCCGCCTACATCACTCACGGAGTGCTCTCGGGCAGCGCCGTGGCTCGCGTGGATAAATCGGCGCTGACCGAGCTGGTGATCACCGATTCGATCCTGCCGACAGACGCGACGACTGACTCCAGCCGCATCCGCGTGCTGTCGGTGGCTCCGTTGATCGGCGAGGCCGTGCGGCGAATTGCCGACGAAAGCAGCGTCAGCTCGCTGTTCGATTGAGCCCCCGAGCGGGGTTCTGGGGAGTATCGCCATGCGCCTCAGTTGGATCATCGCCGCCACGGTCTATGCCGCCTCGCTGCCCTTCGCCTATGCTCAGGCGCAGCAAGAATCGTCCGCGACCAGACCGCCTCGGGGCTCCAACGAGGTCCTGCGCTCGCCGATCTCCGGCATCCCAGGGGTGGAGGTGATCGTCTCCGACGTGGTGATCCCGCCCAACGCCCAAGTGGCGCGGCACTATCATCCCGGCGAGGAGTTCCTCTACCTGATCGAGGGAACCGCTACTCACGTTGAGGAAGGCAAGCCTGACTTGCCACTCAAGGTCGGCGACACTTACGTGATCCCGCCCCGCGCAATCCACGCCCCCAAGGGCGGACCGGAAGGAGCGCGAGCGATCGTGTTTCGTGTCCACACCGCCGGTCAGCCCGAACGAATAGAAGCTCCGGGACCCCAATGAACCTGACTGCCGAAATCGCTCTCGCTCACCGTCTCGCCGATGCCGCCCGCGAGGCGATCAGGCCGCACTTCCGCACGCCCATCGATGCCGAGCGCAAGGGCGACGCGACACCGGTGACCATCGCCGACCGGTCTGCCGAAGAAGCGATGCGGCGCATTCTCACCGCCGAGGTCCCGCAGGATGGGATTCACGGCGAGGAGTTCGGGGTGAGCGAAGGGCGTTCGGGACGCCAGTGGGTGCTCGACCCTGTCGACGGGACTTGCGCCTTCCTGGCCGGACGAGCGACCTTCGGAACGTTGATCGCCCTGCTGATCGACGGCTTTCCGGTGCTGGGCGTGATTGACCAGCCGATCCTCAGCGAGCGCTGGCTGGGCGTCGCAGGGCAGCCCACCACGCTCAATGGCCAGCCGGTCTTGGCGCGAGCCTGCCGCCAGCTCTCCGACGCCACCATCGCTACGACTGGGCCACAGTACTTCACCCACGAAGAGGGCGACCGGTTCATGGCGCTCGCCCAGAAGACCGACCACAAGCGCATGGTCATGGGTGGCGACTGCTACAACTACGCCCTGCTGGCGACGGGCTTCGTCGACGTGGTCTGCGAGAGCGGCCTCAAGCTCCACGATTTTGCCGCGCTGGTGCCGGTGGTCGAAGGAGCGGGCGGCCTGATGTGCGACTGGAACGGCGAACCCCTGCACGCGGGCTCCGACGGCCATGTCCTGGCGATCGGCGATCCCGCGCGGCTGGAAGACGTGCTGGAGGCGTTGGGGGGCTAGCCCCTAGCACTATCCCTTCTTCGGCCCCCCGATCGACCAGGTGAAGCCGAACGGGTCCTCGACCTGGCCATAGCGGTCGCCCCAGAACTGGTCTTCGAGCGGGAACACGACTTTGGCTCCGGCGGCCAGCGCCCTGTCCCACGCCGCGTCGGCATCGGGAACCTGCAGGTGCAGCGTCACCCCGCCCGGAGCCTGGGACTGCACGCCGTCACGATATTCCGGGAAGTCGTCATTGAGCATCAGCGAGCCGCCGTTGAGCGACAGGTGCGAATGCATCAGCCGCTTTCCGTCGTCGGCCAGGTGATGCATCTGTTCCTTCGCGCCGAAAGCCTGCTCGTAGAACTTCACCGCTTCGACCCCGCGGCCATCGCGAATCGTGAGGTGTGCGGCTACACCGCTAGCCGGGCCCTGGTTCTCATTTTCCATCTTCGCTCTCCCCGAGTCGGACAGACCTGTCATTTAGCATCCCTCGGCGGCGAGCGGGGAAACGCTTCGAGGGGGTAGCTCGGCCTTGCCATCGCCACCGCTTGCGCCTAAGGGCCCCCGCTTCACAGACACGTAATCATCGGCCGGCCTGGCTCACATGGGCTGCCAGGGCTGGTTTGGACGTGTCCCTGAACAAGGAGACGAAAATGCCCAAGCTGAAGACCAAAAGCGGTGTGAAGAAGCGCTTCAAGATCACCGCAACCGGCAAGGTCAAGCATGGTGTCGCTGGTAAGCGCCACCGCCTGATCAGCCACAACGCGAAGTACATCCGCCAGAACCGTGGCACCACCGTGATCGCCGACGCTGATGCGAGGACGATCAAGAAGTGGGCCCCCTACGGCCTCGATTGAGCCGGGTTAGAGACAGGAGTATTTCGAAATGTCCCGTATCAAGCGTGGCGTAACCACTCGCCAGAAGCACAAGCGGATTCTCGACCAGGCCAAGGGCTATCGCGGTCGCCGCAAGAACACCATTCGCGTCGCCCGTCAGGCGGTCGAGAAGGCCGGGCAGTATGCCTACCGCGACCGCAAGGTGAAGAAGCGGACTTTCCGCGCTCTGTGGATCCAGCGCATCAACGCTGCGGTTCGCGCGGAAGGCCTTACCTACTCGCAGTTCATCCACGGCACCAAGCTCGCCGGGATCGAACTGGACCGTAAGGTCATGGCCGACCTGGCGATGAACGAAGGCGGCGCGTTCGCCTCGATCATCCAGCAGGCGAAGGCCGCTCTGCCGGCCTAACGGTCGACTGAACGCTAAAGAAGCAAGGGCGTGGACGGGATGCCGTCCGCGCCCTTCTTTTTTGCGTGCCGTGGGAAACCCGGATGGTTCGTCTAGGGGTTATTACTGAGTTGCGCGGGGGGAATATCGAGGCTTGTCAGTAGCGAGCTTATGTTCCCATAAGCATGAACGAATTCTCTCGTTCGTCCGGCTAAAAGGCCGTGCAATTCTTGGGGTCCGGGTCGCAAGGGGCAATGAAGGCCGATTTCCCTATTGCCGTGCAGTTCTATCGCCTGTCCAAGGCGATCGAACCCTATTTCACGGCGCTCTACGCCACGACTGTCGAATGTTCGTCAGGCGATTTGATCGAAGATTGCCTCCACCCCGAATGGGCCGCGCTGCGGTTCACCGAAGGCCCGGCGCCGATCGCTTGTATCGGTGAAGGGGAGTTGCTTCCGCAGTGGCCATTCGTCGCCAATGGCCCGACCAGCAAGGCGATCAACTTTGGCGTGACGCGGTCCCGCGTCTGGGGGCTAGGGCTGCAGCCCGCTGGCTGGGCGAAATTCATTGATGAACCCGCGAACCATCTGAGTGACCGCACGGTCGACGGCATGAGCCACCCCGCGTTTTTCCTGTTCCGGCCAATCCATGACATCGTTCAGGGAGCGGGGGGTGACGCAGAGCTGATCGCGAGCAGCATGAACGACTATCTCATGCGGCTCGCGAGCCGCCCGGTGCCGCAGGAAAAGCAGATTATTGCCTGCCAGGCCGCGCTACGCGATCCAGACATGGCCAACGTGGTGGAACTCGGCGAGCGGCTCGGCATGAACCCTCGTTCGCTCGAGCGGTTTTGCAGCCGCTACTTTGGTTTCCCGCCGAAGGTGCTGCTCCGGCGGCAGCGCTTTCTGCGCAGTCTCGCGCAGTACATGCTGGACCCCACTCACAACTGGAGCAGCGCGCTCGACGGCCAATATTTCGACCAGGCCCAGTTCGTGCGCGACTTCCGCTCGTTCATGGGCATGACCCCAACAGAGTACGCCGAGACGCCGCACCCGATCCTCGAGAAGATCATGGCTCAGCGCATGGCAGACCAGGGCGCGGCACCGGAAACGGATCTTCCGACAGTGCTGCGCTATACTTCTGAGCCGGGCGCGATTGGCGAATAGGGGTTGGGGCCGCGCGCTCCGCCCGCTACAGGCGCGCGCGATGACTGATTATACCGCTCTCGAAAATGACGCCCGGACGCGGATCGACAACGCGGCAGACCTGACCGCGTTGGAGGCCTTGCGCGTCGAATTTCTCGGCAAGCAGGGCAGCGTCTCTGCACTGCTCAAGACGCTAGGGGCCATGAGCCCGGACGAGCGGCAGGAGAAGGGCCCGCAAATCCAGGGCCTGCGCCAGTCGGTCACCGACGCTCTGACCGCGCGCAAGGATGCGATGGAGGCGGCCGAGCTCGAAACCCGGCTGGCCGCTGAGACGCTCGACCTCTCGCTCCCGGCGCCGGAAGGGCCGCGAGGATCGGTTCACCCGGTGAGCCAGGTGATGGACGAACTGGCGGAGATTTTCGCCGATCTCGGCTTCAGTGTCGCGACCGGTCCGGAAATCGAGAACGACTGGTACAACTTCACCGCGCTCAACATGCCCGAAAGCCACCCTGCGCGGGCAATGCACGACACGTTCTATTTCCCCGATGCCGCCGAGAACGGCGGACGGATGCTGCTGCGGACGCACACGTCGCCGGTCCAGGTGCGGACGATGATGGCCGAGGGCGCGCCGGTGCGGATCATCGCTCCGGGCCGGGTCTATCGTTCCGATTCCGACGCCACGCACACGCCGATGTTCCACCAGGTCGAAGGTCTGGTGATCGATCGCGACATTCACCTCGGGCACCTCAAGTGGACGCTCGAGACCTTCCTCAAGGCCTTCTTCGAGCGCGACGACATCGTTCTGCGCCTGCGGCCGAGTTATTTTCCGTTCACCGAACCTTCGGTGGAAGTGGACGTTGGTTTTGCGATCGAGAACGGACGGCGCGTCCTGGGCGGCAGCGGCGACGAGCCGGGCCATCGCTGGATGGAATTGCTCGGTTCGGGCATGGTCAACCGCCGGGTCATCGAGATGTGCGGGCTCGACCCCAACGAATGGCAGGGTTTCGCATTCGGCGTGGGCGTCGATCGCCTCGCCATGCTCAAGTACGGGATGGATGACTTGCGGGCGTTCTTCGACGGCGATGTGCGGTGGCTGTCGCACTACGGCTTCTCATTCCTCGACCAGCCGACGCTTTCGGGCGGCGTAGGAGCGCGGGCATGAAGTTCTCGCTCGCTTGGCTCAAGCAGTACCTCGAAACCGATGCTACCGCCGCCGAGATATCGGCCAGCCTCAATTCGCTCGGCATCGAGGTAGAGGGATTGGAAGATCCAGCTGAGAGGCTGGCGGGTTTCCGCATTGCCAAGGTGCTGACCGCTGCGCCGCATCCGGACGCCGACAAGCTCCAGGTCCTGACGGTCGACACGGGCGACGGCAATCCGCTGCAGGTCGTCTGCGGTGCGCCCAATGCCCATGCTGGAATGAAGGGTGTGCTCGGACTGCCCGGCGCCGTGGTGCCGGCAAACGGCATGCAGCTGCGGAAGAGCGCGATCCGCGGTGTCGAGAGCAACGGGATGATGTGCTCGACGCGCGAGCTCGAGCTGGGCGACGATCACGATGGGATCATCGAACTGCCGGAAGACGCGCCGGTCGGCACCTCCTTCGCCGAGTATCACGGCACCAGCCCGGTGTTCGACGTGGCGATCACGCCGAACCGGCCCGACTGCATGGGGGTCTACGGCGTTGCGCGCGACCTCGCCGCAGCCGGCCTAGGCACTCTCAAGCCGCTGCAGATCGAGGCTGTGCCAGGCACGTTTCCGTGCCCCGTGGAGATCCGCACTGACGATCCGGAAGGCTGCCCGGCGTTTTACGGCCGAGTGGTCCGCGGAGTGAAGAATGGTGTTTCGCCGGAGTGGATGCAGTCGGCCCTGCGCGATGCGGGTCAGCGGCCGATCTCGGCGCTGGTCGACATTACCAACTACCTGATGCTCGGTGTCGGGCGCCCTGCGCATGCCTATGACCTCGCCAAGCTGAACGGTGCTGTCGTCGCCCGCCGCGCCAAGGATGGCGAACAAGTTCTCGCTCTCAACGAGAAGACCTACGAGCTCGATAGCTCGATGACCGTGATTGCCGATGACAGCGGCGTGCACGACATTGCCGGGATCATGGGCGGCGAGCATTCGGGCGTATCGGAGGATACCACCGACGTACTGCTCGAAATCGCCTACTTCGACCCCGAGCGGATCGGCACGAGCGGGCGCACGCTTGGCCTCGCCAGCGATGCCCGCACCCGGTTCGAGCGCGGCGTCGACCCGGCGTTCCTCGATGACGGCCTGGAGCTGCTGACTGCGCTCATCGTCGAGATCTGCGGCGGCGAGGCGTCGGAAGTGGTTCGCGCTGGCTCGCCACCGATGGACGTGGCGGTTGTGGCATACGATCCGGCGCTGGCCGAACGGCTCGGCGGTGTTGCGATCCCTGAAGCGGATCAGCGCGCGATCCTTGAGCGGCTGGGTTTCAAGGTCACCGCGGACTGGACCGTTACTGCGCCGACCTGGCGCCCCGATGTCGATGGCGCACCAGACATCGTCGAGGAAGTCGTTCGAGTTCACGGCCTCGATCACGTCGCGAGTGTGGCCTTGCCTCGCACCGATGGTGTGGCGCGGCCCACGGCGACCCCGCAACAGCAGCTTGAACGGCGTCTGCGCCGCGCGGCGGCTGGGCGTGGTTTGAACGAAGCGGTGACCTGGTCCTTCCTGCCCCAGGCAGAGGCCGAACATTTCGCCGAGGGCAACGGCGACCTCTGGGTGCTCGAGAACCCGATCAGCGAGGACATGAAGGCGATGCGCCCGTCGCTGCTGCCGGGCCTGCTCTCGGCGGCCAAGCGCAACATCGATCGCGGTGCGTCCGGCGTGCGGCTGTTCGAGATCGGCCGCCGCTATCTGCGCGGCGACGCCGGGACGAGCGACGAACGCGCCAGCATTGCGGTTCTGCTCGCCGGTGAAAAGCAATCGCGCGGCTGGGCAGCCGGCAAGGCAGTGGTGTTTGACGCGTTCGATGCAAAGGCCGAGGCGCTTGCCCTGCTGACCGAAGCCGGTGCGCCCATCGAGAAGCTCCAGGTGATGGGCGAGGCGGGGCCGCAGTTCCATCCGGGCCAGTCGGCAACGCTTCGACTGGGGCCCAAGACGGTCCTCGCTCGCTTTGGCACGCTCCATCCAAGCACGCTCGCTGCCTTCGACATCGAAGGTCCGGTTGTTGCCGCGGAGGTGTTCCTCGAAGCCATCCCGGCAAAGAAGAACGGCGGCGCCTTCGCTCGCACGCCCTATGCTCCACCGGCTCTCCAGGCGGTGACGCGTGACTTCGCGTTCCTCGTTCCTGTCGGACTGGCCGCGGGCGACCTGCTGCGCACGATTAAGGGTGCTGACAAGGCGAACATCGTCGATGCCCGACTGTTCGACGACTTCCGTGGGACTGGCGTTCCGGAAGGGCAGAAGTCGCTGGCGATCGAGGTCACACTGCAGCCAGGCGAGAAGAGCTATACCGACGCGGATCTGAAGGCGATTGCCGACAGCGTGGTGGCGGCGGCCGGGAAGCTCGGAGCCAGTTTACGGGGATGAGCGGGTTCGTTGCGATAGCCTCGGAAGAGCTGTCCGCACGGATCAACCCTCATGGTGCCGAGCTCTGGTCGCTGACCGACGGGCAGGGGCGCGAGTACATGACCGACGCTGATCCAGCGTTCTGGTCCGGACACGCACCCTTGCTGTTCCCGATTGTCGGCGCGCTCAACGGCGGGCGTTACAGGCTGGATGGCGTGGAGCATCCCATGCCCAAGCACGGCTTCGCTCGCGTAAGCCCATTTGACCTGGTGGAGCACACCGAAACTCGCGCCCTGTTCAGGCTCTCTGACAACGAGGTGACACG
The DNA here is from genome assembly GCF_001427865.1 of Altererythrobacter sp. Root672. Classification (NCBI taxonomy): domain Bacteria; kingdom Pseudomonadati; phylum Pseudomonadota; class Alphaproteobacteria; order Sphingomonadales; family Erythrobacteraceae; genus Altererythrobacter; species Altererythrobacter sp. Root672. Next base: position 354,346 of record NZ_LMHH01000002.1, on the reverse strand, counting down.
CGCGGCCTTTCCGTTCGCGTTCGTGCTGGAGATGGAGTTCGCGCTTAGCGGGTGGGCGCTGTCCATGACCGCTACCGTTCGTAATCCCGGGTCCGGCCCGCTGCCGTTCAGTTTCGGCTTCCATCCCGCTTTCGCCTGGCCCTTGCCGGGCGGTGGGGAGAAGGAAAGTCACGAGATCGTGTTCGCCGACTACGAACCGCAGGATATCTGCCGGATCGACGCCGACGGGCTCGTGGCGCGGCGGGAAGCGACGCCGGTGGATGGCAGGCGCCTGGCCCTGAGGCCGGAGCTGTTCGAGGACGACGCGCTGATCTGGGATGAGCTTGCCAGTCGGACCCTGACCTATGGCGCCCCGGGTGGAGCGGCGCTCGACATTGCTTTTCCGGATACGCCGATGCTCGGGATCTGGCAGAAGCCCGGGGCGCGCTACATCTGCATCGAGCCATGGGCGGGGATCGCCGATCCTGCCGATTTCGAGGGCGACTTCTGCCAAAAGCCCGGCGTGGTGGAGCTGGAGCCGGGCGCCGATCGAAGCTTGCGCATGGACGTAACCGTGCGTCCCCGGTAGGGGCGCCCCCCATGACTTCCAACCGCCGTACCTTCGCGATCATCTCTCACCCTGACGCGGGTAAGACCACGCTGACCGAGAAGCTGCTGCTGCAGGGCGGCGCCATCCATCTCGCCGGCGAAGTAAAAGCGCGGGGCGCCGCTCGCCGTGCGCGTTCGGACTGGATGAAGATTGAACAGCAGCGCGGGATTTCCGTCACCAGCTCGGTGATGACGTTTGAGCGCGACGGTATCACCTTCAACCTGCTCGACACTCCGGGCCACGAAGACTTCTCGGAAGACACTTACCGCACGCTGACGGCGGTCGATTCCGCAATCATGGTGATCGACGCCGCCAAGGGCATCGAGCCCCAGACGCGCAAGCTGTTCGAAGTGTGCCGCCTGCGCTCGGTCCCGATCATCACCTTCGTCAACAAGGTCGACCGCGAAGGCAAGCCGGTGTTCGACCTGCTCGACGAAGTGGCCGACACCCTGGCGCTCGACGTCAGCCCGCAATCCTGGCCGATCGGGATGGGCGGCGTGTTCGAAGGCGTGATGGACTTCGGCACGGGAACGGTCAGCCGCCCGGAAGGGCCGAGCAAGGAATTCCTCGGCAAGCGTGACTCCAACGTCGAATTGACCGGCCATATGGCCGAGGAACTCGAGCTGGCGCAGCACGGCTATCCGGAATTCAATCTCGAGGCCTATCGCCATGGCGATCTGACTCCGGTCTACTTCGGTTCGGCCTTGAAGAACTTCGGCGTGACCGAGTTGATCGACGCCATCGCCCGCCTTGCCCCGCCGCCGCGGCCGCAGCCTTCCGATGCCGGCCCGATCGAACCGAGCTTCGATGAAGTCACCGGCTTCGTGTTCAAGGTCCAGGCCAACATGGACCCGCAGCACCGTGACCGTATCGCGTTCATGCGCATGGTCTCCGGCACCTTCAAGCGCGGGATGAAGCTGATCCCGTCAGGGCTAGGCAAGCCGATCGCAGTCCATTCGCCGATCCTGTTCTTTGCCCAGGACCGCGAACTGGCCGACACTGCCGAGGCGGGTGACATTATCGGCATTCCCAATCACGGCACGCTTCGCGTGGGCGACACCTTGTCGGAAAAGAACCAGGTCCGCTTCACGGGCCTGCCTAACTTCGCCCCGGAAATCCTGCGCCGCGTCCAGCTCAAGGATCCGACCAAGACCAAGCAACTGCGCAAGGCGCTCGATGATCTCAGTGAAGAGGGCGTGATCCAGGTCTTCTATCCTGAATTCGGCAGCCAGTGGATTGTCGGTGTGGTCGGCCAGCTGCAGCTCGACGTGCTCATCTCGCGCCTGTCGGCCGAATACAAGGTTGAGGCTTCGCTGGAGGCGTCGCCCTTCGCTACCGCGCGCTGGCTCAAGGGCTCGCCCGAAGCGCTCAAGAACTTCGAGAACTTCAACCGCGCCAACCTCGCGCGCGACCGTGATGGCGATCCGGTGTTCCTGGCCAAGTCGCCGTGGGACGTCGGCTACCAGCAGGAAAAGAATCCCGACCTCAACTTTGGCGCGACCAAGGAGCGCTAACTTGCGCTCCCGCGCCGGGTGACTTAGCCCGGCGCCATGGCTGAGTTCTTCGAAGCGCTGAACGAAAAGCACGCGGCGATGATTACCGCGCAGCCGGTGTTCTTCGTCGCCACGGCTGCCGAAGATGCTCGCATCAACCTGAGCCCCAAGGGCTACGACTGCTTCCGCATCCTCTCGCCGACGCGCGTGGCTTATCTCGACCTCGGCGGCTCGGGAAACGAGACCAACGCCCACCTGCTGGCTGATGGGCGCATCACGCTCATGTTCTGCAATTTCCAGCAGCCGGCGCTGATCCTGCGGATTTATGGGCGAGGCGAGCCGGTCGTGCCATGGGATCGCGGTTGGGATGAGTTAGCGGCTCACTTCACCATGCTGCCCGGCACGCGGCAGATCTTCGATATCCAGGTCGAGAGCGTGCAAACCAGCTGCGGTTACGGCGTGCCCATCATGGAGCTTCAGCGCGAACGCCCAACGCTGCTCAAGCATCACGCCCAGGCCGATCCGCGCGAGTGGGCCGGGAAATACCGCACCAGGCGCGAGAGCATCGACGGATTGCCCGCCCGCGCCACCGATCGTTATATTGCCGGCGATCCGGGCACCATTCCCGACTAGCGAGCGTTGAACCGCGCAGTGCAGCTCACCTTCGCCAGCTATAACATCCACAAGGGCGTGGGGGTCGATGGCCGCCGCGATCCCGACAGGATCATTTCGGTCCTGCGTGAACTGCACGCCGATGTGATCGCGCTGCAGGAGGCCGACCGGCGATTTGGCGAACGGGAGAGCATCCTGCCCAAGGCGCTGCTCGACGAAACGCCCTGGCGGGCAGCTCCAGTCAACAAACGAGCCCGTAGCCTTGGCTGGCACGGCAATGCCCTGCTGGTGCGCAGGGACATCGAGGTCGTCGATGCCGAGGCGTTGCACCTTCCGACGCTCGAGCCGCGCGGAGCGGTGCGGGCCGATCTGCTGTTTGAAGGCCAACGCATCCGCGTACTCGGCGCGCATCTCGACTTGTCGGGACTGCTCAGGCGCGATCAGATCAAGGCAATGCTGCATCACTGCGGCCACTGCGAAACCTCGTGCCCGACCGTGCTGATGGGCGACTTCAACCAGTGGGGCCGCACCAAGGGTGTCATGCGCGAGTTCGGCTCTGGCTGGCAGACCCCCATGATCGGCAACAGCTTCCCCAGCCGCCGGCCGATCGCTCCGCTGGATCGGATCGTGCATTCTTCGGAGTGGGCGTGCGACAACACCCACGTCCATCACAGCGCGCTGGCGGCCGTCGCATCCGATCACCTGCCGGTTCGCGCAACGCTCAGGCTCTCTGCCTAAAAAATAGGCAAATGCACATTATTAGGGCGCCGGGAAGTTCCCGGCGTCAGGCAGATCGCGGCGAGCTTGCGCGAAACGCGCCAATCTGACGGTTTGGCACACAGCTTGCATTGCTGACCTACGGCCGGGGATCGTCCGGTAAACAAGAGGGGTCAGTGATGAAATTCATCATCGCCATCATCAAACCATTCAAGCTCGACGAGGTGCGCGAAGCCCTCAGTGCGATCGGCGTGGCTGGTATGACGGTCTCCGAGGTCAAGGGCTTCGGCAGGCAAAAGGGTCAAACCGAAATCTATCGTGGGGCCGAATACTCCACGAACATGCTGCCCAAGGTGAAGCTCGAGATCGCTGCCAGCGACGCATTGGCGGCGCAAGTGGTCGAGACCATCCAGCAAACTGCCAGCACGGACAGCATCGGCGACGGGAAGATCTTCGTGCTCGACCTCGCGTCGACCACGCGCATCCGCACCGGCGAAACCGGCGACAACGCGCTGTGAGCCGCACCTTGGACATGAGGGGTAACACTATGATCCGAAAACTTCTTTGGGGCGCGGGCGCGATTGCTACGTCGATGGTCGCTGCCACTGCCGCCTGGGCCGCGGAAACGGCTGAGGCCGTAACCGACGCGGCTGTCACTGCCGTCACCGCCGTTCCGGCCGAAGTCGCCGCGCCTGTGGCCGAAGCGGCTGCGGCCGTTCCCAACCCCGGCAACAACGCCTGGATGATGACCTCCACGATCCTCGTGCTGTTGATGATCCTCCCGGGCCTGGCGCTGTTCTACGGCGGCCTGACCCGTTCGAAGAACATGCTTTCGACCATGACCCAGATCGGCGCCACTGCCGCTCTCGCCATGCTCGTCTGGGTGATGTGGGGCTACGGTCTCGCGTTCGGCCCTGAAGGCAACCAGTTCATCAGCTGGGGCAAGTTCTTCCTCGCCGGCGTCACGCCTGACTCGACTGCCGCGACCTTCACCGACGAAGTCATCTCGGAATACATCTTCATCTGCTTCCAGATGACCTTCGCGGCAATCACCGCGGCGCTCGTCCTGGGCTCGGTTGTCGAGCGCATGAAGTTCTCGGCGGTAATGGTGTTCGTCGCCATCTGGCTGACGATCGTCTACTTCCCGATCGCGCACATGGTCTGGGAAGCCCGTGGCGTGTTCTTCGTGATGGGCGCTCTCGACTTCGCCGGCGGCACCGTGGTGCACATCAACGCCGGTGTCTCGGCGCTGGTTGCCGCGCTGATCCTCGGCAAGCGTCGTGGCTACCCGACCGAACCGATGCCGCCGCACAGCCTGACGCTGACCATGGTCGGCACCGGCCTGCTGTGGGTGGGCTGGTTCGGCTTCAACGCCGGTTCGGCGCTCGAAGCCAATGGCTCGGCCGCGCTCGCCATGATCAACACGTTCGTTGCTACCGCTTCGGCTGGCCTCTTCTGGATGCTGACCGAGCGCGTCATGGGCCACAAGGGTTCGGCGCTGGGCTTCTGCTCGGGTATCGTCGCCGGTCTGGTCGCGGTCACCCCGGCAGCCGGTAACTCGGGCCCGTTCGGTGCGATCGTGCTCGGCGCGGTGGCTTCGGTGGTCTGCTACTTCGCAGTCGCCAAGCTCAAGCCGGCTCTCGGTTATGACGACTCGCTCGACGCCTTCGGCATCCACGGCATCGGCGGCATCATCGGCGCCATCGGCACCGGCATCGTGTTCTCGCCGGCTCTCGGCGGACCGGGTGGCGACGACTTCGTGATCGGTGCGCAGCTGGTCACCCAGGTGAAGACCGTCCTCGCGACGATCGTCATCTCCTCGGTTGGCACGGCCATCGCGATCTACATTGCCAAGGCAGTCACCGGCCTGCGGGTGTCGGAACAGACCGAAATCGAAGGTCTCGACATCGGCGAGCACGGAGAGCGCGCCTACAACTAACGAGCTTGGCGGGCCGGGTACTCCTTCCCCGGTCCGCCTACCGACGTTCCTCCTGCGAACGTAGCCTATGAGGGCCGGAGCCAAGCTCCGGCCCCCTTTTTTTGTGCAGCATCGCCACAGGGCGAGGCCGTGGCCTTACCAGTAGAACGTGGAGCCGGGCTCAGCCCTGACGGCGAGCGATGAGCGTGTCGATGAGTGGTCGAATGGGACCAACGTCGTAGCCCGCCCCGGCCGCGGCAGCCGTGATATCCTCCGGAGCCATACCGCGCGCAGCTTGCGCGAGCGACCACAGTAAGGTCGAGCGGGTACCGGAGCGGCAGTAGGCGAGCACCGGTCCGCGGGCGCCATCGATGGCCGTGACCATGGCATCGACCTGGCTTTCGCTGAAGCCGCCGGGGGTCACGGGAATGGCGCAATAGTCCATCCCGGCCGCATGAGTGGCCTCCGCAATCTCTCGCCCAGAGGTCTGGTCATCGACTTCGCCTTCGGGGCGATTGTTGATGATCAGGGTGAACCCGAGCATGCGGGCCTCGGCGACATCGGAAAGGCCGATCTGCGGGCTGGCCCAGAACGAATCGGTGACTTTCCTGAAATCGCTCATGCCGCGTTTCCTTCGCTGGCCTTGGCCTTCCGGAGGCGCCGGTTGCGCTTGACCATGTTAAGGCACTCGACCCCGACGGAGAAGCCCATCGCTGCGTAGATGTAGCCCTTGGGCACGTGGACGCCGAAGGCATCGGCGATCAGCACCAGGCCAATCATGACCAGGAAGGCCAGGGCCAACATGACGAGCGTCGGGTTCTTGTCGATGAAGCGCGCGAGCGGATCGGCAGCGAATAGCATGATGGTGACGGTGATCATCACGGCGGCGATCATGATCGGAACCTCGTCCGTCATGCCGACGGCGGTAAGGATCGAATCGACCGAGAAGACCATGTCGAGCAGGATGATCTGCACGATCGCGCTGCCGAAGGTGAGCGCCACTGGGCCCTTGGTCTTGTCGAGCAATTCGCCCGAATCCTCTTCGGGCACCATGTTGTGATGGATTTCCTTGGTCGCCTTCCACAACAGGAACAGGCCGCCTGCCAAGAGAATCAGGTCACGACCAGACATTGCCGTTTCGAATGTCGGCTCGCCGTGAGGCCCCGTGCTCCCTGAAATACCCAAGTCGAACAGCGGCGCCTTCAAGGTAACCAGCCAGCCAATTACCAAAAGCAGGCCAATTCTCATCCCTAATGCAAGTAGAAGGCCGATCCGCCTTGCTTTTTGCTGTTGGTGTGGTGGAAGTTTATTTGAAAGGATCGCGATAAAGATCAGGTTGTCGATGCCGAGAATTACCTCGAGCACGACAAGGGTGAACAGTGCGAGCCATGCGGCCGGATCGGACAATAGTGCCAGGGAAATCATCGAAGGCCTTGATACTCATGCTCTGCGGCCTGGCAAGGCCTCCTGAATCGATACTTTGTCAGGCATCTTAAAATGTTCGCACAATGGCTTTCAGTAAGCTATAGGGTGTCCTCTCCAGAGGCGAGCCAAGGCCCCGCCGGATGATGTATGGTCCGGCACGGTGTTGGTCGTTCTCCGGGGGGGACATGGAAGCGAGTGAAGGTTAATACAGTTCATGGGTTATGATAAAGGCCGTCGCGGCCGGGGGCGCGACAAGCGGGACGGTTTCGGCGAAGAGGGTTTCGATCCATTCTCGGATGGTGGAGCTCCCCGTTTCGGTGGTGACGACTGGCGTTCCGGTGGTGACCGATTCGGTGGTGGCGGCGATCGCTTTGGCGGAAATCGCGAAGGTGGATTTGGCGGCGGCGGACCGCGTGGCGGCTTCGGCGGCGACCGTGGCGGCGGCGGTGGTGCACCGCGCGGCGGCGGCATGCCGGCGCAGGTGGTTGGCACCGGCCAGGGCAAGGTCAAATTCTTCAACAGCCAAAAGGGCTTCGGCTTCATCCAGCGTGATGAAGGCGGTGAGGACGTGTTCGTCCACATCAGCCAGGTCGAACGCGCTGGTCTCGAAGGCCTGGCCGAAGGTCAGGAACTGCAGTTCAACCTCGTCGATCGTGGTGGCAAGGTCTCTGCGGCCGACCTCCAGGTTGTCGGCGATGTGATCAAGACCGAGCCGAAGACCACCAGCCCTCAGCGCGAGCTGACCGGCGAAAAGGCCACCGGCACGGTGAAGTTCTTCAATTCGATGAAGGGCTTCGGATTCATCACGCGCGACGACGGCAAGGAAGATGCCTTCGTCCACATCAGCGCGGTGGAGCGTTCCGGTCTGCCTGGCATCAACGAAGGCGATCGCTTTCAGTTCGACCTCGAGGTCGACCGACGAGGTAAGTTCTCGGCGGTCAACCTTGCGCCCGTTCAAGAGTGACACGCTGGGGGAGCTTGCTCCCCCGCATCGTCCGGTTGTTTGACCGGACCCTGCCAAGACCATAAACGGACAAAACCGGCGGCTGCCCCGATACTCTCGGGGAGCCGCCATTCGTCGTTTGCGCCATTGCGCGTCGGTAGGAATTCAGTTGCCATGTCGATCACGCCGCTCATGCCCGTTTACCCCCGGTGCGACGTACGGCCCGTACGCGGTGAGCACTGCCACCTCATCTCGGAAGACGGCACTCGTTATCTCGACTTTGCTGCCGGCATCGCGGTCAACCTGCTGGGCCATTCCCACCAGGGCTTGATCGGAGCGATCCAGCATCAAGCTGCCACGCTGATGCACGTGTCGAACCTCTACGGCAGTCCTCAAGGCGAACGCCTGGCGCAGCGCCTGGTCGACCTGACTTTCGCCGATACCGTGTTCTTCACCAATTCGGGCGCCGAAGCGGTCGAGGCCGCGATCAAGACGGCGCGCGCCTACCACCAGTACCAAGGTAGCGAAGAGCGGTTCGAGCTCATCACCTTCAACAACGCCTTCCATGGCCGGACGATGGCGACCATCAGCGCCTCGAGCCAGGAGAAGATGCACAAGGGCTTCGCCCCGCTCCTGCCCGGCTTCCGCTACGTCGAGTTCGACGACCTGGAAGGCGCCAAGGCTGCCATCGGTCCGCACACCGCGGGCTTCCTGGTCGAGCCGATCCAGGGCGAAGGCGGCATTCGCGTTGCCTCGCAGGAATTCATGAGCGGCCTGCGCGAGCTGGCCGACCAGCACGACCTGATGTTGGTTCTCGACGAAGTGCAGACCGGCGTCGCGCGTACCGGGACGTTCTACGCTTACGAGCAGTACGGCATAACTCCGGACATCCTGGCCACGGCAAAGGGCATCGGCGGCGGCTTCCCGCTCGGCGCTTGCCTCGCGACCGAGAAGGCGGCCCGGGGGATGACCTTCGGCACCCACGGTTCGACTTACGGCGGCAATCCGCTCGCCATAGCTGCAGGCAACGCGGTGCTCGACGCCGTCGCCAACGACGAGTTCCTTGCCGAGGTCATCGCCAAGGGCGAACGGATCAGGACCCGGCTCGAGCAGTTCATCGGCAACTATCCGGAACTGTTCGAAGGCGTGCGGGGCAAGGGCCTGATGCTTGGCATCAAGCTCAAGGTCGAACCGCGCGCGCTGATGCAGCATCTGCGGGATCGCCATCAGTTGCTCACCGCCGCTGCGGGAGACGGTACGCTGCGGTTGTTGCCGCCGCTGGTCATCGGCGACGCCGAGATCGACGAGTTCTTCGACAAGCTGTCGGCCGGTGCGGCGGACTTCCCGGCGCAGGACGCCAGCTGATGCCCGTGCGGCACTTCCTCGACCTGTCCGATGCCGGGGGTCACGCGATTGCCGCGATGATCAACGATGCGCAGGACCGCAAGGCTGCCCGTAAGGACTGGCCGAAGGCGAGGGTGGATAGCGACCGTCCGCTGGAAGGCCGTGTCCTGGCGATGGTGTTCGAAAAGAGCTCGACCCGTACGCGCGTCAGCTTTGACATCGCCATCCGGCAACTCGGCGGAACGCCGCTGATTCTCGATGCGGGGACTACCCAGCTGGGCCGCGGGGAATCGATCGCGGATACCGCCCGCGTTCTCAGCCGCATGGCCGATGCGATCATGGTTCGGACCAACGACCACGCCAAGATCGAGGAAATGGCGCGCTACGCTTCGGTGCCGGTGATCAACGGCCTGACAGATCAGTCGCACCCGTGCCAGATCGTGGCCGACCTGCTGACCGTGGTCGAGCAGGGCAAGGCTCTGCCCGGCCTCGAAGTCGCCTGGCTCGGCGACGGCAACAACGTGCTGCATTCGATCATCGAGGCGGCTGGACTGATGAAGTTCAACGTCCGCGTCGGAACGCCGCAAGGCTACGATCCCGACGGTAGCTACATCGACCAGGCCCGAGCTGGCGGCGCGAAAGTGACGCTGGGGCGCGATCCGGTCGAGGCGGTTTCGGGGGCCGATATCGTGGTGACCGACACCTGGATCTCGATGGGCCAGGAGCATGCGGAAGCCAAGCTTGCCGCCATGGCTCCCTATCAGGTCAACGAAGCCTTGATGGCCCGCGCCAAGCCTGATGCCCGCTTCCTGCACTGCCTGCCCGCGCACGTCGGAGAGGAAGTGAGCGACGGCGTGTTCGAAGGGCCGCAATCGGTCGTCTTCGATGAAGCGGAGAACCGCATTCACGCCCAGAAGTCGATCCTGCTCTGGTGCTTTGGCCTGCTGGGATAGGTCGGGGTTAACTTCCCGGCTCGCGATCCCAATATTCGCGCGATGACGAATCTGACCGACAACATGCAAACTCCCGGACTCGACCGACTGCTGGCGTTCACGCTCAAGGACCGCAACGCGCACGGCCGCATGGTGCGGATCGGACCGGTGCTCGACAAGATCCTGTCGGCGCACGACTACGAACCCGCGATCAGGACCCTGCTTGCCGAGGCCCTGACGCTGACCGCGCTGATGGGCGGGCTGCTCAAGAGCGAAGGCAGTCAGCTGACGATGCAGGCGCAGACCGAGGACGGCATCGTCGAACTGCTCGTGTGCGATTATCGCGACGGCGAGCTGCGCGGCTATGTGAAGCATGACCGCGAGCAAGCGGTGGACATTGGTGCCAATCCATCTTTGCCACGTCTGTTCGGGAAGGGATCGCTGGCGATCACCTTCGAAGTGGCCTCGAGCGGGCTGCGCTACCAAGGGATCGTTCCTCTGGAGGGCCGCTCGCTTAGCGAGGCGGTCGAGGCCTACTTCGCCCAGAGCGAGCAGGTCCCAACGCTGATTCGCGCGGCCGTGCGGACCGGGCCCAACGGGTCGACCGCGGGCGGTCTGCTGCTGCAGCACCTGGCGCAAGGCGAGGAAGGCCGCGAACGGTTGCACGTCGTACCCTCGCACCACGAGTGGGAGCACGTCTCGATCCTGGGCCGGTCGATCCAGGACGACGAATTGCTCGATACCTCGCTGTCACCGGAAGGGCTGGTGTGGCGGCTGTTCCATGAAGAGCCCGAAGTCCGTGTTCAGCCCACTACACCGCTGACACGCGGCTGCCGCTGTTCGGTAGTGCATTTCGAGGAGGTACTTTCGCGTTTCCCGAAAGAGGACCGTCGGGATATGCGTGACGAGAACGGTATTATCCTGGTCGACTGTGCCTTCTGCTCCAGAGAATTCCCGATACAGGATTAGATCGGTTCAACGTATGCAAAGGGCATCTGGCCGCTGCTGCTGACCTGTGTTAGGGGCGCCCCGGACGGAGTTTTTCGATGCAGAACAATTACCTGATGGGACTGTCGCGCACAGGAATGGCCGCTTGCATGGCGGCGGCGATCGCGGCTTTGCCGTTGATGGCGGCGGCGGCCGATCTCGACATGCTCGGCTCTTTGACCAAGGGTGTCTGGAACATGCGGATCCGCGACGACGGCACGGAGCAGCGTATTTGCGTGCGCACCGGCCGCGAGTTCATCCAGCTCCGTCACCGGCAGCCGGGGTGCAGCCAGGTTGTGGTGCGGGACAATCCCAACGAGGTGGTCATCCAATATACGTGCCGCGGTAACGGCTACGGTCGGACGTCGATCCGGCGCGAAGGCAATGGCCTGGTGCAGATTGAAAGTCAGGGTATCGCCGACGGCACGCCTTTCTCGATCAGTGGAGAAGCCCGCCACACCGGGAAGTGCTGAACGCCAGGGGGTGTTGCTAAGGCACTCCCCCGTGCTAGCCGGTGAGCATGTCAGGTTCCAAACAGGAAGCCGTGGTCCTGCTTTCGGGCGGTCTCGATTCGATGGTTTCGGCGGCCATAGCGATAGAGCAGGGGTTCAGCCTCAACGCTCTCACGATCGACTATAACCAGCGCCACCACTGCGAAATCGATTCCGCCAAAGCCATCGCGAGCAAGCTAGGCGCCAAGCGTCACGTCATTCTACCGCTCGATCTCCGTCAGTTCGGCGGCTCGGCGCTGACCAGCGATATCGAGGTGCCCAAGGAGGGGCTGGGGGCGGACATACCGGTCACCTACGTACCGGCGCGCAACCTCGTGTTCCTGTCCCTGACGCTTGCCTGGGCCGAAGCAATCGGGGCGCATGACATCTTCATCGGCGTCAACGCGCTCGACTATTCGGGCTATCCTGACTGCCGTCCGGAATTCATCGCCAGCTTTACCGAGACCGCTCGGTTGGCGACCAAGGAAGGGGCCGAGGGTAGGCCGTTCCAGATCCACGCTCCCCTGCAACATTGGGGCAAGGCCAGGATCGCGCAGGAAACCGCGCGCCTCGGCCTCGATCCGGGAATGAGCTGGTCGTGTTACGACCCCACGGAGGACGGCAAGGCCTGCGGTTTGTGTGACAGCTGCCGCTTGCGCCGCGCCGGGTTTGCCGAGGCCGGGGTCATTGATCCAACGCCCTACGCGGCCACGCCGCCAGGGGATTGAGCTAATGGACGGGGAGGGTCCTATTCACAAACACGACAGGCCGGTGCCGGCCTACAGCTGGTATGCGCTTGGCGTGTTGTTCGTGGTCTACATGGTCAACTTCATCGACCGGCAGATCCTCTCGATCCTGGCCAATGACATCAAGGCCGATCTCAACCTGACCGACGCGCAGTTGGGCTTTCTCTACGGCACGGCGTTCGCGATCTTCTATGCGCTGTTCGGAATCCCTTTGGGCCGGCTGGCCGACGGGTGGAACCGCACGCGGCTGCTCGCGCTAGGCCTGACCTTGTGGTCGTTCATGACTGCGCTCTCGGGCCTCGCCCGCAACGGCGCAATGCTGGCGGCGGCGCGTGTAGGCGTAGGCGTGGGCGAAGCGACGGCGAGCCCCAGCGCCTACTCGCTGATCGCCGACTGGTTTCCGCAACGCCTTCGCGCGACGGCGATCGGGATCTATTCGGCAGGCCTGTTCGTGGGGAGCGGCCTGTCGTTGTTGATCGGGGGCACGATCGTCGAGGCCTGGAACCGCACATGGCCCGATGGCGGCCCCTGCGGGCTGGTGGGTTGGCAGGCGGCGTTCCTGGCTGTCGGATTGCCCGGCCTGCTGCTCGCCTTTTGGGTCTACTCGCTGCGCGAACCGGTGCGCGGGGCAAGCGAGGGAATGCCAAGCCGTGGCGATCCGCGCGCCTGGCCCAACTTCGTCGGCGAAGTGATGGAGATCGTGCCGCCGTTCACTTTCTACGGCGCTGCCCGGCGCGGACCTCGGGCGCGCACGGTCAACCTTGTAGCGGCGGCAGTCCTCGCGCTCGCGGCCACATTGCTTTCGGCCACTCTCGGCAATCCGGAGCAGATGTGGTTCGTCGCGATCGGCAGCTACGCCGTGTTCAGCTGGGCCTGTTCGCTGCGGGTCAAGGACGAGCCTACGTTCCAGCTCACCTGGCGGACGCCGGCTTTCGTGGGCGTGGTGCTCGCCTACGCGGTGGTTTCCTACACCGGCTACACCGTGTCCTACTGGGCCGCCCCCTATGCGGAGCGAACCTTCGGCCTGAGCAAGATCGAGCTCGGCTGGATGATCGGGGCGCCCGCGGCACTCGGCGGGTTCCTCGGCGTGATCGGCGGCGGTTGGCTGGCCGACCGTTGCCACCGCTTGCACGAGTCGGGACGCCTGTGGGTCGTGTTCGGCGGACTGCTCGGGCCGATTCCGCTGGTGTTGATCGGCTATCGGACGGCGGACGCGAACACTTTCTTCGCCTGCAGCTTCCTGCTCCAGTTCGCCACGTCCTCCGCCATGGGGGCTTCGGCGGCGGCGACCCAGGCGCTGGTACTGCCGCACATGCGCGGCACGGCTACGGCGATCTTCTTCCTCGGCGCGACCCTGATCGGGCTGGCCTTTGGTCCCTTCACCGCGGGCCTGGTCTCGGAAATGACCGGCAACCTCGGGAGCGGCGTGATCGCCAACCTTGCGGTGGTGCCTTTCGGCGTTGCCGCGTTGGTGGTGGCGATCCGCACTTATCCCGCGGCCGAAGCTTCACGCATCGACCGCGCCGCGGCGAGCGGCGGCGAGCTTAGCTTCGCGTAAGCACGCCGCAGGCGATGCGCCCGCCCGAGTTGCCCGAAGGATCGGTCTTGTAATCGTCGGCACTGGCGTGGACGACGATCGCGGTGCCATCGGCATCGAACAACTGGGCGAGCACCTGGTCGCGCGTGCCATTGAGCGTCACGCTGGCCGAACCGGTGCCGTCGCTGCCGATCGTGATGTTGGGCAGGTCGCCGAGGTGCGAGCCGGCGGGGTTCTCTGTCCCGTGCTGGCGATGGTCTGGATTGAGGTGCCCGCCGGCCGAGGTGAACTCGGGCGCGTCGCAAGAGCCGGTCGTGTGCAGGTGCATGCCGTGCACGCCGGGCGAAATGCCGATCAGAGCCACCGTGACATTGACCTGCGATCCGCTTGCCAGGACTTGCGCGGCGCCCGCGGGCTGGCCGTTGGCGAGGCGCAAGGTCGCCTGGGCCAGGCGGTCCGAAGGCTGCTCGTCGGGGACCGACTGGCACGCTGCCAGGACAGTTAGGAGCGGGAGGGCGGAGACGAGGGCGAACTTCATGGACAGCGACCTTCCTGTGAACACACGGGAGCATAACGGCAAAATGCGCCAAAGGCTCCAACTCAGCTTTCGGCGAGAATGCCGCCGGCGACAAGGGCGGTCACGAGTTGCGCGATGGCGGCTCTCGCCTCGCCGTCGATCGTCGCGCCGCCAATCGGCGTTGCCGGTTTGACTGGGCGCATCCATCCGCCGCGAAAGCGGATCTCCTGACCCGTGGCGCGGTCGAGCACCCGCAGGCCATCGCGCGGCTCGACGAACATCCAGGCGCCCGCCTGAAAACAGGCGAGGCTGCCGGAGTGCCCGGCCCATGTGCTGGAGGGCGACGCGCCGACCAGCCAGCATTCGCCTTCTCGTGGCTTGGCCGGGGGGCTGTCGGCCTGTCCTTCGATGGCCGGGTGGAGCAGGGCATCTGTTAGGGCGTGGGCCTCGTTCACGAAGAACTCCTTCTGGGCCTGCCCGGCCACGCGCTTGGTGGCGTAGAAGTGCACGAACGGCTTGTTGGTGAAGGGATCGCGCAGGATGTTCGTCGCGCTGCGTTCGGTGATCAGGTAGCCGGCCTTGAAGTTGCCGAACGCGATCGGGAACTCGCGCGCGGCGACGTCGGGCATGTCCTCGGCCTCGATCACCGGATAGCCGAGCAGCCGGTCCGGCTGGCCTTCGACCAGGCCCGGCTGCCACAGGAAGTTCCCTTCGGCGGTCTTGAGCTTGCGCACCAGGCTGAGCGTGGCCGAGTTCATCACCCAGCTCGCCCCCTGGCGATGCCCGGCCTTGAGCGAGTGGACGAGGTCGATCAGGCGGCTTTCGGGGTTGGTGCCAAAGCCGCCGTCGTCGCCCGAGCCGAGATACTGCAACGTGCCGAAAGCCCGGTTCGCATCACCCAGCGGCGAGAAAGACGCGGCAAGGAACCCGAGCGGCTGGTTGTCGCCGGTCCCGTTGACGAACGCCGCCCCTTCCGCCCGGCCGAACTCCATGGCGATCTCGCTCGCCAGCCAGGCTTCGAGGTCGAAGGCGGCGTCGTCGAGCATGGTCTGGCTCGCGGCCGGGTTGGCGTAGAGTTCGCCGGTGGGCGGGGCGATCTCGGCGAACTCGGGCGTGCCGGTTTCCGTACGACCCGCGGTCTCTGCCACCCAGCCGCTGGCCGTGCCGCCTCGCGAAACGAGCTTGCGATAGCCCGAGGTGCCGACTTGCACGACTTGGGCGATCTGCCGGATCGGGCTGATTTCGACCAGCTGGCTGGCGATCATCGCGTCGATCTCGCGCGGGACGGCATAGCCGCCGTCTTGCGGGGTGGCGCCACTGATCGACTTGATCTCGGTCACCCGGCCCTTGCGCAAGTAGCCGTCGACGAAGCTCTTCACTTCGGGGTCGGCTGGGGCGCCGTCGAGCACTGGGCGCGAGGCGGCGCGGCTGACGCGGTCGAGGCGGGCCTTCACCTCGTCCACGTCGCTGCGCAGGACTTCGACCGCTTGTTCGGTGGCGTCCTGACGGGCGACGAGGTCGAAGCTGGCGGCGAGGACTTCGGTTTCGGGTTCGATACTCATGGGGCAGTTGACCTTTCGTTGGGCAAGAAAAAAGCCGCCCTGGGGCGGCTTGGGGGTCCTCCCCCATCGGGGGAGGGGGACCATGCGAAGCATGGTGGAGGGGCAGGTGCAGGTTCCAGTGAGGAGCCGGGTGAGTCTCGATCTACTCCCTCTCCCCGTTCGTCCTGAGCTTGTCGAAGGACGGGAGCGCGGCGCTAGCGTGGTTCGACAGGCTCACCACGAACGGAAGAGGGGCAAAGGGCAAGTGTTGCCAATTCTCAGGCCACCAGATGCACGCGCGCGCCGAACTGCAGCGGGTGCGTGACCAGGCTAACCTCAAGCAGCTCGATGTCCTCCAGCAAACGCCCCTCGGGCAGTCGCCGGAATCCTCGCGCCCGGTAGCCGAAACTCAGGCCGCTCACCGCGCCCTGGCTGAGCAACACGGCGGCGCGGCTCTCGGGGCGGTCGATGCGGGCAATCACTCGCAAGCCGTGCTCATCCTCGGCTACCGTTTCGACCGAGCCAATGCGCTGGCCAGGCCGATGCTGCCATAGCAGCGGCAACGGCTCGGCCCTCTCCGCCAAGGTTCGCGCAAAGGCGCCCTTGCGGATCGTATCCCGCGCCCCATCCGGCACGCCGAACAGCGCCGCATAACCGGCAAGGCGGCTCATCGCAGCATCTCCGGCACGCCGATGCGCACCGCGATCCCGATCAACAGCAGCGCCAGCGCGCCGCGCACGATCCAGGCGATCGCCGCCTTCCACGCACTCGCCTTGGCCGCGCGCCAGGCGCCGAGCAGTTCGCGCAGTTCGTCGATGTCGTCCTGCGCGCGGTCGTCGTCGAGGCCGAGGCGGTCGAGCACCCGCGCGGCGCCGAGTTCGCTCGCTTCCTCCACGATCGCGCGCAGGGTGACGAGGTCGCTGCCCTCGCTATTGGCCTGCGCCATCAGGCGGGCGAGCATGTCTTTGCGTCTCATCGGGCCTCTCCCGCTTTGTCTATGCCGAGCAGGCTGCGCTTCTCGGCGGAGGTCAGGAAATCGGCGGCAGTGAGCTGCGCCCAGAGCCGTTCGCGGTCTTCGGAAAGGGCCGGGACGCGGTCGAGGTCGATCGCCAATTCCAGCTTGGGGAACCACGGCCGCAAGCCTTCCTCCAGGCCGGAGAGGATCTTCCCCGCCAGCGGCAACAAGGTCAGCCGCCACAGCGCGCGGTTGGCCTCGCGATAGTTGGCGTAAGTGTTGTCGCCGGGCAGGCCGAGCAGCATCGGCGGCACCCCGAACGCGAGCGCGATGTCGCGCGCGGCCGCGGCCTTGAGCTCGGCGAAGTCCATGTCCGCCGGGGTCAGCGACAGCGGCTGCCAGCGCAGCCCGCCTTCGAGCAGCATCGGCCGCCCTGCGTTGTTGGCGCCGGCATAAGCGGCGAGCAGCTCGGCCTGGAGGCGGTCGAATTGCTGGCCGGTCAGCGTGGCGCCTTCGCCCGCCTCCATCACCAGCGCCCCGCTCGGCCGGGCGGCGTTTTCGAGGAGGGCGCGGTTCCAGCCGCTGGCGGCGTTGTGGATCGCCACCGCTTGGCTCGCGGCGGCGAGACACCCGGCGCCATAGTGATCGTCCGAGGGGTGGAGGGCCTTGAGGTGGATGACCTGGGGCCAGCCGTCGTCGTCCTCGACCGGCAGGGTCAGCGTGGTCTCGCCGGCCTTGTAGCGATAGGCGGCGGGCCAGCCGTCGGCGCCAGGGACCACAGAGACGCGGTCGGGGCGCAGGGCGAACAGCTCGACCGGCTGGCCTGAGCCGTCGCGCGTGACCTGGACGTAGCCGTTGCCGTGGAGCAGCAAGTGCGCGGCGAGCGTTTCGAGCAGGGATTGTCCCGCGCTGGTTGCGGAGACCAATCGCCGCGCCGCCTCGTCTGCGGGGAGGAGAGGCGCGCTACCGACGCCCTCGGCCACGATGCGCACGGCTCTCTGCGCCACCGGGTTCTCGAGGAACGCCTGGCGCACGCCGCTGGTGTATTCGAACGGACGGCTGCCGCTGCCGGGCTCGATCGGCCAGGACCACGGCGAGGTGAAAGAGCGCGCCAACGGCACGCGCGCTCCGCCGCCCGCCTTGAAGGCGGTGCGGAGCGTGTCGATGAAGGACATGGGTTGGCCTTTCTGTTGGGAATTTGATTCGTCACGCAAAGGCGCAAAGGCGCGAAGAGGTGGCTCACCACCTCAAACCTTCGTCATTCCCGCGAACGCGGGAACCTAGGGCGGAGCAGCACAAAGGGCTGACTGGGTCCCCGCGTTCGCGGGGATGACGAAGGGTGGAGTTTAGGTTCTTCGCGCCTTTGCGTGAGATTTCTTCTTCTTCTTCTGAGCGGGCTCAGGCCATCCCCTGCAGCACCGCGATCCACGCGGCAGCAATCAGCAGACACGCCACGCCGACAATCACCCCGGCGCGGAAGAATTCCATGAACGAGATCTTCACGCCCTGCCGAGCCGCGCCTTCGACCACGATGATCCCGGCGAGACTGCCGAAGTTGACAATGTTGCTCGAAAACCCCGCCCCCAGCGCCAGCGCCGCGGTGGTCACGAGCGGCTGGCTGGTGTCGGCGTAAGGCGTCAGCAGCAGCACGGCGGAATTGTTGTCGGCGAGATCGGACAGCAGCGAGATCACCACCAGCATCACATGCGGATCGTGCAAGTCGAACCCGTGCCCGGCGAGCCAGTGCAGGACCATCTCCGGGTAGTCGGTCATCGAAAACGCCCCGTTGATCACGTAGAGCGAGAACACCAGCAGCAGCAGGCTGCCATCGACGCGACTGAGCAGGTCGCTCGAACTCACCCCGATGGCCCGCCGGTTGAGCAGCAGCACCCCCGCCGCGGTCAGCGCCACGACTGGGTAGGGCCACGGTGCGAACAGGAAGCTCGCCAGAACGGCTGCCAGCACTACCGACGCCTTGACGATCTCAAGGCGGTTGATGACGACCTCTTCCTCTTCCTCTTCCTCTTCCTCTTCGTCAGGCTCATCTTGCGATGCGACACCGGTGGTCCAGCGCCCGCGATAGAGCAGCACGATCGCGCCCCAGATCACCGGCATCGACAGCAGCGCGGGCACCAACCCCGCGACCAGGAACTGGGTGAAGCTCACCTTCATCTGACCGGCGATGATGATGTTCTGCGGACTGCCGATCATGCTCCCCGCCGACCCGGCGTTGGAGGCGAACGCGAAGGCCAGCAGGAACGGGATCGGATTGAGCCGCCGCCCGAGCGCGATCTCGATCAGCAGCGGCGTCATCGCCACCACCACGACATCGTTGGTCAGCAGCGAGGAGAGCGCGGTAGAAACCCCGATCATCGCCGCGAGCAGGATCTCGGGCCGCACATCCATCCGGCCGATCTTTACCGCCACCCAGTGGTAGAACCCGGCAACATAGAACGCGCCCGACACCACCATCAGCCCGAACAGCAACGCCAGGGTGCCGAAGTCGGCAGAGTCCCAGGCCTGGTCCGGGCTCATCCCGCCGATCACGATCATCGCGATTGCGCCGAGCAGCGCCGCGCCGGTGCGGTCGATACGGAAGCCCGGGAGGTAGCCGATGGCGATGACCGTGTAGGTCAGCAGGAAGATCACCAGCACCACGGTCATGGAGGCGCATCCTCCACATTAGCGCGGGGCTGTATCTCGGGATTTATCCTGATGTCTCGCCAAGATCCTCCCCGAGCTTGTCTCGGGGAGGTGGCAGACGCCGCAGGCGGCTGACGGAGGGGTAGGCGGCCAAGCGCTTTACCCCACCACCACCGACTTCGTCGGCGGTCCCCCTCCCCGAGCAAGCTCGGGGAGGCTTGGTTTTGGTCCGACACCTCGAAAATGGATCAGATAGCTCAGCCTTCAGATCCTCCCCGAGCTTGCTCGGGGAGGGGGACCATGCGAAGCATGGTGGAGGGGGGATTCACTGCATGTTCAAAGGCATAGCACCGAAACCGAAAGCTGGCGGCGTTCGCACAGCCCGGGGCCTGCGCAAGGCCATATCGCTGCCGGAAGTTCTCCTGTGGCAACGGCTTCGCCAGCGTCCCTACGGGCTCAAGTTCCGTTGCCAGCACCCAACCGGGCCTTTCGTGCTCGACTTCTTTTGCAGCGACGCCCGGCTTGCGATTGAGGTGGATGGGTATGCCCGCGACAATGCCGAGCGCGCGACGCTCGATCGCGGGCGTGACTTGTGGCTCGATCGGATGGGCGTTGAAACGGTCCGAATTCCAGCGCGCGATGTGTTGAGTGACAGCGATGCGGCGGTGGAGGCGCTCGTTGAGTTTGCGCGTGCTCGCCTGCCCCTCCACCACCCGGCTGCGCCGGGCGGTCCCCCTCCCCGCGCAAGCTCGGGGAGGATCTAAAGCAACCGCACCCTAGGTTCCGCCCGCCGCCGCAACATCAGCTCGCTCAAGGCCCATACCAGCGCATCCGCACGGTCCGGGCTCCGCCCCGGCCCCTGGTAAGTCCCGCCGGCCATCAGCCCGCAGAGTTCATCCTCCAGCAGCGGCATCTGCCCGACATGCCGCACCCGCCCGCTCTCGTAGAGCGCGGCCACCGGTTCGGCTCGCGCGCTCTTCCCCCGGCTAGCGTGGACCAGCCGCACCGGCAGCGCCAGGTCGGCCGCGTGGAGTACCGAGCGGACCATCTCGCCGCCGTTGTTGGCCTCGGCGACCACCCGGTCAGCCTGCCATTCACGCGAGGCCTCGGCCACGGCGCGGGCCCAGCGTTCGGGGGTCGGGCGGCGGACCGAGCGGTCGGCGAGCACGCGGGCTATGCCGTCCTCGCCCAGGGCGCAGGCGACGATGCCGCAGGCGTCGCCCTCGGCAGAAGCTGGAGGGTCGACGCCGATCACCACCCGCTGAGGTGGTGACGAGACCTCGTCCTCGCGGCAGTCCTCCAGCAGCGCGCGGCTCCACAAGGCGCCCTCGATCTCCTCGATCAGTTCGCCGTCAAGCTCCTGCCGGCCGAGCAGCGAACGGCCGAACTGCGCCCGCACCGATCGGACGAAGCCCGGCGGCAGGTTGTCGCGGTTGTCGGCGGTCGTGCCGCGAGTCACGATCAACTCAGGCTGGCGGAGCAGCCGTTTCAGTAGCGGCACCGCGCGCGGGGTGGTGGTTGCGACAGCGCGAGGTGCCTTGCCGAGCCGCAGGCCCAGCAGCAGGTTGTCCCACGTGCTTTCGGCTCGGCCGCCCGCCTGGTCCCACTTGGCGATCTCGTCGCACCACGCGTGGCTGTGTTGCGGGCCGCGCAGGCTTTCGGGCTCGGCCGCTGAATAGAGCGTGGCGGTCGCGCCGCCCGGCCACGTCAGTTGACGCTTGGAGGGTTCGAAGACTGGGCGTTTGCGCCAAGACGCGATCGCCAGCAATCCGCTCGGTCCTTCGACCATGACTCGCCGTGCCTCACCGAGCGTCGAGGCTACCAGCGCGATCCGGGCTGTGCGATCGGCTTCGGCGATGGCCCTGACCCATTCGGCGCCGGCGCGGGTTTTGCCGAAGCCGCGCCCGGCCATGATCAGCCAGGTATGCCACCTCTGAGCTGCCGGCAGCTGGCCAGCGTGAGCCCAGAGCCTCCAGTGCCTGGCCAGCGAGCGTCGCTGGCGGTGCGACAGGCGCTTGAGCTCTTGCTTCCGCTCGTCGGGCTCGAGCTTAAGCAAATCCTCGGCGAGATCAGTCCTCGACATCGTTCGCGTCCGCTTCGATCAGGATCGCCGTATTGGCCGCGCGGCGCTGGCGCATGTCCTCGATGAAGGCGTCGATCGAATCGAACACCGCCTGCTCGTCGTCGTCTTCGCTCAACCGGCGTTCGCGGGCGACCGTTTCGCGGTGCGCAGCCAGCAGGCGCAGAGCCGAGGCCACATCCATCTTTCTTCCGGGCTGGGGGTCACGCAGATAGGCCAGCAGTTCCATCTCCAGGCTGTCGTAACCTGCGTGCAGCGCGACCAACCACTTGGCGGCGAAGTCGGCATCTTCGCACCGCACCTTGTAGACAGTCCGCGTCGGGACATTCGCGTGCTTGGCCGACGCGGTTACGTTTGATGTTTCGAATAATGCCTCGAAGAAGCGATGGCGCCAACCGGAGGACCGCGTCTGGGGGCTGTCATTCGGATTGTCCGAACGGGGAGTATCGGGTGCTCGAGTTGCGAGTGCTGCCTCCCAAGCGTCCGCGAACAGCAAGTTCGTTCGGCGTTGGGCGTAAGCCGTTCCCGCCGCTATGCCCGCGATCTTGGCGGCCGGTCTCACCTTTCCAGTCTCGGCCAACCCGGTCAGGAACGTCCCGGTCCATTTGGGGCCGGGCATTGTCTCGTCAGTCATCTCGTTGCCTCCGCCTGGCGATGGGGCAATGAAAAAGGGCAGCCTTTGCAGGCCGCCCTTTTCGAATCACACCATCGCGATGTTCCTGTTGTCTAACCAAACAGCGTCGCGATGTCAATTGAAAAGTGCCATATGGGTTAAGTCGTGACGCTTGCGTGGTTTGCGGCGCTCGCCTACTCGAAGGGCTGGACGGAGGAATCCCGAATGCTGCGCAAGCTGTACGACTGGACGATGGCCAAGGCCGCGCATCCCAAAGCCGAGTGGTGGCTGGCCGCCTTCGCCTTTGTCGAGGCGAGCTTCTTCCCCGTTCCTCCGCATCCGCTGCTCGGGCTGATGTGCCTGGCCGAACCGCAGAAGGCGCTGCGCTATGCGATCATCGCCACGCTGGCTTCGGTCGCGGGCGGGGTGCTCGGTTATGCGATCGGCTGGGGGCTGTACGACACGGTCGGTACGCAGCTGCTCGAATGGCTCGGCCTGACCAAGAGCTTCCCGGTCGCGGTCTGCTATCTCAACGAATACGGCTTCTGGCTGTTCGTCGCCAAGGGCGCGACGCCGATCCCGTTCAAGCTGCTGACGATCACCGCCGGGTTCATGGGCATGAACGTGGGCCTGTTCCTGCTCGGCAGCCTGGTCTCGCGCTCGATCAGCTTCATGATCGTGGGCGTGCTGTTCCGCCTGTTCGGAGCGCCGATCAAGCGCTTCATCGACAAGTACCTCGGGCTGGTTACCGCCGGCTTCGTGGTGCTGGTGATTGCCGGATTCGCGGCGGTGACCTTGCTCGGGCATGGCGGCGAGGGCTCGGCGGACAAGTGTTCGGCGGCTGCGCTTAATTCCAGCTTCGCCTGATGGGGCAGCAAGCCTTCAGCTGAAAGTCGAAATACCCTGCCACACGATGGCGAGGCCAATGGCGATGACCATCATGGCAAACCCCGTGTTGAGGACGCCTTTCCGCCCGGCGAGGGCGCGTCCGGCCAGTCGGCCCGGCAGGGTTCCGGCCAGCCCGCCCAGCACTAGCAGCGCGACAAGTTTCCAATCGACAAGACCGGACACCGCGTAAGAGCCAGCGGTGCTGGCGCCGAGAGCTGTCACTACGACCAGCGAAGTTCCGATTGCCACTCCGGTCGGCATGGCCGTCGCGAACAGTAGCGCGGGCACGATCAGGAAGCCCCCGCCGATACCGAAGAAGCCCGCCAGAAGGCCCACCGCCAGTCCGGCCGGGATGAGCCGAGGCAACAAGTGCCGCGCAGTGGTGCGGTCGAGCCGAACGTCCGGATCTTCCACTCCGCCGCGCCGCCAGATCATGATCGCTCCGATGACGACCATAAGCCCGCCGAACAAGGCCAGCAGCTTTTCACCGTCGAGCGCCTTGCCGGCTTCGGCGCCGATCAGCGCCCCGACTACGCCGGCGCCGGCAAAGACAAGGGCACAAGGCCATTTCACGTTGCCCGCCCGAGCATGACCGGCAAGCCCGGCCGCCGCGTTGAGCGCGACGGCCACGGCCGCTGTGCCTATCGCCGCGTGTGGCGATTCGACGCCGACGACATAGACAAGCAGCGGGACGGCCAGGATCGAGCCGCCGCCGCCCACCAGGCCAAGGACGAACCCAATCGCTGCCCCCGCGGCCAGGGCCGCCAGGATCGTGAGCGGGTCCACCGGATCAGGCTGCCCGGCGGTTCCATGGCATGCCGCGCAGCAGCTGCGCCATGCCGCACCAGCCTGTGACACCGGCCATTACCAGCCCGGCGCCGACGAAGGCGGACAAGCCGAAGAGTAGCGGCGTCACGAGGAAGCCCAGCACCACACCGATAAGCACGAGTGATCCTGCGACGATCTGCACCTGGCGCATGATCTCGAGCGGCTGCGAGCGATCGTCCTCGGTTGCGAGGCCGGCAGCGCGCCATGCATCGAGGCCGCCATCGAGAATGTAGGCCTCGCCGCCGCAGGCCGCGCCAAGCTTCGCCGCGTTAGTGACGGTCCTCATGCCGGAGCGGCAAAGAAAGACCACGGGTCCACCGGCCTCCAGGGACTCGATTTCCTCGACGGGCACATTCTTGGCGCCCACCGCGCGCGACCGCGCGAACTCGTCGCGCCCGCGAATGTCGATCATCCTCGCGCCGTTCTGCACCATGGTGCGGGCCTCGGTGGGAGAGACTTTGGGTAAGGTCACTGGTCCGAATCCTTGCAATAAAGCTCGTAGAGCGTGGCGAGCAGCCTCCCACACCGGGGATCGGCGATACGGTACCAAAGCGTCTGGCTTTCGCGCCGAAACGTCACCAGACCTTCGGAGCGCATGCGGGCGAGGTGTTGAGACAGGGCGGATTGGCCCAGGCCCACTTCGTCGGCCAGCGTGCCGACCGTCACCTCGCCATGTTCGGCAAGTTTGCACATAACCATCAGCCGGCGCTGGTTACCCAGCGCCTTGAGCAGATCGGCCACGGTTCCTGCGTGCGCTTCGAAGGTAGCGAGATCCATCGGGGGATTGAGAGACTGTTCCATTAGGACTTGCTAAATAAGTATATCCTTATATATGTCAAGAGCAATCGAACCAGGAGTTCCGCCATGGCCCCCCAGCCGCAGATTCGCGCCTTCTTTGACGAGCCGACTTTCACCGTCAGCTATCTCGTATCGGACCCGGTGACGCGCCGCGCCGCCATCATTGATCCAGTGCTCGACTTCGACCTTGCCTCGGGCGAGGCCGATGTTCGTTCGGCCGAAGCGATTCTGGCAGCCGCCCGCGAGGAAGGCCTGACTGTGGAATGGGTGCTGGAAACCCATGCCCATGCCGATCACCTCTCCGCCGCGCCGTTCCTCAAGGCAGAAACCGGCGCAAAGATCGGCATCGGGGAGCACATCCGCGACGTGCAGAAGATCTTCCGGCCGATGTTCCTGGCCGACGATCTCAAAACCGATGGCTCCGACTTCGATCGCCTGTTCGCCGATGGAGAACGCTTCGCGATTGGCGAACTTGAGGTCGAGGTGATGCACGTCCCCGGCCACACGCCGGCGGACTTGGCCTATCGGATCGGTGATGCCGTGTTCGTTGGCGACACGCTGTTCATGCCGGACTACGGCACGGCGCGCGCCGACTTTCCAGGCGGCGACGCGCGCCAGCTCTATCGTTCGATCCGCCGCTTGCTTGCCTTGCCCGAGGAAACCCGGCTGTTCTTGTGCCACGACTACAAGGCGCCGGGCCGCGAGGACTATCGCTGGGAAACCACTGTCGGAGAAGAACGCCGCGCCAACGTTCATGTCCATGACGGCGTCAGCGAGGACGAGTTCGTCGCCATGCGCGAGGCACGCGACACCGGACTCGCCGTCCCGCGGCTGCTGCTGCCCTCGATCCAGGTCAACATCAGAGCAGGCCGCTTGCCACCGGCCGAAGCGAACGGCGTCAGCTACCTCCGGCTGCCAGTGAAACCGGTGCGAAGGCCCGTCGGGTCTAAATGATCCCCACGGCCTTTCCGGCGCGTTCGAACATGCCGAGAATAGTCTCGACCTCTTCGCTCGAGTGCTCGGCGCAGAGCGAACAGCGCAGCAGGGTCATGTTCGCCGGGGTCGCCGGCGGGCGGGCGAGGTTGACGTAGAGGCCTTCCTTGAGCAGCGCTTCCCACATCGCCGCGCCATGTTCGAGGTCGGGCATGATGACCGCGACGATCGCGCTCTGCGGCTCTGCGGTGCCGAGCTTGAAGCCGAGCTGGGTCAACCCACCGTGCAGGCGCTTGGAGTTCTCCCACAGATGCGCGCGCTTGTTGGAGCCGTGCATCAGCTTGCGGATCGAGGTGGCGGCGGTGGCGACCACGCTCGGCGGCAGGCTGGCGGTGAACACGTAGGGGCGGCAGACCAGCCGCATGATCTCGAACTTCGGGTGGTTCGAAACGCAGAAGCCGCCGACGGTGCCGACGCTCTTGGAGAAGGTGCCGATGACGAAGTCGACATCGTCGAGCACGCCCTGCGCCTCGGCCACGCCGCGGCCGTTTTCGCCGATGAAGCCCATCGAGTGCGCCTCGTCGACCAGGACCATGGCGCCGTGCTTCTTGGCGACCGCGATCATCTCCTTGAGCGGGGCGATGTCGCCGAGCATCGAGTAGACGCCTTCGAGGACGACCAGCTTGCCGGCGCCTTCGGGGATGCGGCCGAGCCGCTTGTCCATCGCCTCGATGTCGTTGTGCTTGAACGGCACCACCTCGGCATTGCCGAGCGCGCAGCCGTCCCAGATGCTCGCGTGCGAATCGATGTCGAGGACGATGTAGTCGCCCTTGCCGGCAATCGTGGAGATGATCCCGAGGTTGGCCTGGTAGCCAGTCGAGAACACCATGGCATGATCCATGGCATAGAACTCACGCAGCGCGTCCTCGACATCGCGGTGCCCGCGGTATGTGCCGTTGAGGACCCGGCTGCCGGTGGTTCCGGCGCCGAAGTTCTCGAGCGCGTTCTTGCCGGCCTCGATCACGTCGGGGTCGAAGGTCATGCCCATGTAGTTGTAGGTGCCGAGCAGGATCGTATCGCGCCCGTTGCAGACCGCGCGGGTCGGCGAGAGCACTTGCTCCATCACCAGGCTGAACGGATCCTCAACCCCGCTGGCGAGAAGCGTCTCGCGGGTGTGGATGATGTCGTCGAACTTGCTGAACAGGTCGCGTTCGTGACCTTCGAGCACTTCAGGCTTGTCCGCCTGGCTGATTCCTTCGCTCATGGTCGCCATCAGTCCTTCGCCAGCGAACACACCGCGTTGACGAGATCGCCGTAGCTTTCGATCTCGGCCTGCTGGTTCATGCTGATGATGATGTCGAATTCGTCCTCGATCGCGGCGACAAAGTCCATGACGGTCAGGCTGTCGAACTCGAGATCGCCGGCGAACGTCGTGGCATCGGCCAGTTCGACGTTCTTCTTGTTGAACGGTTCGATCAGCGTGCGGATGCGGCTGTCGACGTCTTCGCGAACCATGAGAGCTTCCTCAATTCCAGCGCCGCGGCGCAATCCAGGTTGTCGCATTGCGACTTGCGAAAAACCGGTTTCCACTTTTTCGCGCAATGCTCAATGGCGCGGAAGAGCGCCTTGCCACCCCGCTTGTCAAGCGCGGGGCCCGCTGGCAAGTCCTTGCGTCGAATAGTCGGCAGTCCAACCGCCTTCAGCGAACGCGGTTCTGGCATAGGGCGGAGAGCGCAATGGCCGAGACGGGGGCAGGTCCAGAGCCAGGCGGTGAAGGCCCTGCCTATTCGCCAAACGCCATCCACTTGCTGCGCACGGCGCAGCGCAACACGTTGGTCCTGGCCCAGATGGCGGACCAGAAAGCCTCGATCCTGATGGGCGCCTGTTTCCTGGTGTTCTCGATCGCGGTCAGCCGGACCCTGATCGGGCACTTGCCCTGGTCGCTGGCGATCCTCGCGCTGTTTGCGTTCCTGAGCGCGCTGTGTGGGGCGATCGCGGTCATGCCCTCGGTCGGAAAGCCTGCGACGACCGAACAGCGCAACTGGCTGTTCTTTGGTCACTACCATGACCGCAACGAGCAGGAGTGGGCCGACGACCTGCTAGGCGAGCTCAAGGACGACGAAGAGGTGTTCCGCCTGATGCTGCGCGACATCTACCAGAACGGGCAGGTGCTCCACCGGCGCAAGTATCGTTTTCTGGGATATGCCTACCGGCTGTTCATCGCCGGGCTGGTCATCACGCTCGCCGCCTTCGCGGTCGAGCTCTCGCAGGTTTACTGACCCACCAGGCCCTTCACCGCGGCCATGAACGGTCCGATCGAAACCGGCTTGGCGAGGTAACCTTCAGCGCCGACATCGCGGATCCGTTGTTCGTCGCCCTTGCCGGCATAGGCCGTCACGGCGAGCACGGGGACATCGGCGAGGATCGCGTCCTTTTTGAGGCTGGCGATGAGGTCGAGGCCGGAGACTTCCTGGAGCTGGATGTCCATCACGACCAGATTGGGGATAAAGATCCGCGCCCGCTCGATGGCGACATTTCCGTCAGCTACGGGTTCGACGGCGAAACCACTGGCAGTGAGAACGTCGCAAAAAAGCTTCCGGTTCAGATCGTTGTCCTCGACAACGAGTATGCGTTTCGTCATGCGGCCCCCATATGATCCACCGGCCCCAATCGGAAGATCGGTTATCTTCTAACCCCTTAATGGAAGGCTGACAATTATTAACGGTCGTGAAGATACGTTTAAGGAGCCGTCGGGGACGGCCCTTACGGCGCTAGCCTGGATTCTCAGCGACTCGGCGCGCGCCCACCGTTTCCTGGACCTCACCGGTCTGACGCCAGAAATCTTGCGCGAGACGGTTGGCGACGTGGCAACCCAGCGCGCGGTGCTGGATTTCCTCTGTGCGCATGAGCCGGACCTGCTCGCGGCCGCCGAGTCGCTCGGAGTCGAGCCGTCGCTCTTAGCCTCGATGCGCGACAGGATCGGCCAATGACCCGGCCTCTGGTGGTAACCGATTGCGACGAAGTCCTGCTGCACATGGTGCGGCACTTCCGCGACTGGCTGGGCGAAGATCACGGGATCGAGTTCCGGCTCGAAGGCGATCCGTTCGTCCAGTCGATGACGCGACAGGGCAGCGGCGATATCGTTGCCGAGGATGACGTCTGGCGCCTGCTGCAGGGCTTCTTCGACACTGAGTTCGACCGGCAGACCGAGATCGAAGGCGCCGCTGCGGCGATGGCCGAGCTCAAGCGCGAAGCCGATGTCGTGGTGCTGACCAACCTGCTCGACAGGTACCGCGACGGACGCGCGCAGCAGCTGCTCACACACGGGATCGAGCTGCCGGTGTTCACCAACCAGGGCCCGAAGGGAGAGGCCCTGCGGCGCATCGTCGAACAGTATGGCGCCAACCGCGTGGTCTTCATCGACGACATCGCGAAGCACCATGAGTCGGCGGCCGAAGTGCTGCCCAATGTCTCGCGGCTGCACTTCTGCGGAGAGCCTGCGGTGGCCCCGCATATCCCCTGCGCGCTCAAGGCCGGGCATGCCCATGCGCGGCTCGATACCTGGGCCGAAGCCTTGCCGTGGGTGCTCGAAACGTTGCATGGAACGCGGCCATGAGCATCGAGGCCCGCCTTGCCGAACTCGGCATCACCCTTCCGCCCGCCGCCGCGCCGGTGGCGTCCTATGTTCCGGTCGTCGTTTCAGGCGGCACGGCCTACGTTTCGGGGCAGTTGCCGTTCATCGACGGCCAGCTCGCTACCGGCCGCCTGGGCGCTGACGTGACGCTGGAGCAGGGCATCGCCGCCGCCCGCGCTTGCGGGGTGATGATCCTGAGCCAGCTGCAGACCGCGCTCGGCTCGCTCGACCGGGTCGAACGGATCGTCAAGCTAGAGGCCTTCGTCAATTCGACTGCCGACTTCACCGACCAGGCCAAAGTGGCCAACGGCGCTTCGGACCTGATGGCCGAAGTGTTCGGCGAGGCCGGGCGCCATGCCCGGGCCGCGGTCGGCGTGCCCGTCCTGCCGCTCGGCGCCGCGGTCGAGGTGGACGCGATCGTTGCTCTCAAGCCTTGACGGCTGGCTGGCTCCCGCGCCCGATCCGGCGCGGGTGGGCTGGCTGACGAAAGGCGCCTACGCGCATCGCGGGCTGCATGGTCCGGGCGCGGTCGAGAATTCTCCCACAGCCTTCGAGCGCGCCATCGAGGCGGGGCTCGGCATCGAATGTGATGTGCAACTGACCGCTGACGGGCGGGCGATGGTGTTCCATGACTTCGAGCTGGATCGGCTGACCGATGAAAGCGGTCCCGTTGCCAAGCGAACGGCAGCGGAGCTGGGACAGATCGGGCTAACCGGCTCCGGCGATAGGATTCCCAGTCTGCGCCGGTTGCTGGAGCAGATCGGTGGGCGCGTGCCGCTGCTGGTCGAGGTCAAGACACGGCGCGAGACTCCGATCGACAGGCTGTGTCGTGCAGTCCTGCAGGACCTCGGAGCGTACGCCGGCCCTCACGCAGTCATGAGCTTCGATCCGCGCGTCGGGCATTGGTTCGCCGGCCACTCGCCCGTCACGGTGCGGGGGCTGGTGGTTAGCGAAGCCGATTCTGGCGCTGCGGCCCGCCGGCTGTCCCTATGGCGCGCTCGGCCGGATTTCCTCGCCTACGACGTGCGCAACTTGCCGAGCCGATTCGCCGAGGGCCAACGCCAGCGTGGGCTGCCGCTGCTGACCTGGACCGTCCGCAGCGCTGCTCTGGCGGAAAGGGCGGCAGCCTGTGCCGCTACGCCGATCGCGGAAGGCGAGGGGGTCGCCTGGGCGCAGCGTCCTTCGACAAGCTCAGGACGAACGGAGTGAGTAAATTCTTCTCAATCACCAAAATCCGTTCGTGGTGAGCTTGTCGAACCACAGGCCGTCAAACACACAGGGTTCAATCGAAGCCCATTAATCCCTAGACTCCAGCCAATGGCAGACGCCGACCTCACAGTCCGCATGGCCCCTTCGGTGGGCTCGCTGCCCGCAGAGGGCTGGGACGCCCTCGCAGGCAGCCGCAATCCGTTCATGTCGCACGCCTTCCTCACCGCGCTGGAGGATTCCGAAAGCGTGGGGCCGGGGACGGGATGGACGCCCGCCCCGCTGGTGATCGAGGACGGGGCTGGGCACTTGCTGGCCGCGCTGCCGGCCTATGCCAAGGGCCACAGCCAGGGCGAATACGTGTTCGACCACGCCTGGGCCGACGCCTGGGAGCGCGCAGGGGGCGCCTACTACCCCAAGCTGCAGATCGCCGCGCCGTTCACTCCGGCGACGGGGCCGCGCCTGCTGTTGTCGGACCCCGCCTATGCCGCGCCCCTGTTGAAAGCGGCGCAGAGGGTGTGCCGCCAGCTCGAATTCTCCTCGGCACACGCGACTTTCGTCGAGCCGGAGCAAGTCGCGCTGTTCGAGCAGGCCGGCTGGCTGCCCCGCAGCGACATCCAGTTCCACTGGCACAACCGCGGCTACGCGACCTTCGAGGACTTCCTCGCCGAACTCGCCTCGCGCAAGCGCAAGGCCATCCGCAAGGAACGCCAGGCGGCGCAGGAGGGCGTCGAGATCCGGGCTCTGGCCGGGGCGGAGATCCGGCCCGAGCACTGGGACGCCTTCTGGCTGTTCTACCAGGACACCGGCTCGCGCAAATGGGGCAGCCCCTACCTGACCCGCTCGGCTTTCGACTTGTTCAGCGAGCGAATGGGCGAACAGGTCCTGCTGGTTATGGCGTTCGAAGAGGGCCGGCCGATTGCCGGGGCGCTCAACTTCATCGGCGAAGAGGCGATCTACGGACGCTACTGGGGCTGCGTGGTCGACAAGCCCTTCCTGCATTTCGAGCTGTGCTACTACCAGGCGATCGACGCGGCTATCGAGCGGGGCCTCGCAAGGGTCGAGGCCGGGGCGCAGGGCGGGCACAAGCTGGCCCGAGGCTATGAGCCGGTCCGAACCTGGTCGATGCACTACATCGCCGATCCGGGCTTCCGTGCGGCTGTCGCCGATTTCCTTGAACGCGAGCGGGCGGGTGTCGCCCAGGACCAACTCTACCTCGGAGAGCGGACGCCCTTCCGGAAGGGCTAACCGGCTCTCAGGCCAGATCCTTGCTCCACGAAATCGCGCTGATCCCGCGCTTGCCCTCGACGCGGTCGAGCTGGACGATGATGTCGATCACCGACGCGGCATAAGCGACCGTATCGCTTCGCGTGAGGCCAATGCCGGTCTGCATGACCATGAGCGCCAGCTGCTCCAGCGCGCCGCGCGGGGAGTTGGCATGGATGGTCGAGAAGCTGCCGGGGTGGCCGGTGTTGATCGCGCGCAGGAACGACACGCTCTCCGCGCCGCGCAATTCGCCGAGCACGATGCGGTCGGGGCGCAGGCGAAGGGCCGACTGGAGCAGTTCGTTGGCGGTGACGCGCGCTTCGCCGAGCTCACCCTTCACCGCGATCAGGCCGACGCCGTTGGCGCCCGGAAGGCGAAGCTCGGCGGTGTCTTCGACCAGCACCACGCGTTCATGCTGCGGGATTTCGCCGAGCATGGCGTTGAGGAAGGTGGTCTTGCCGGTCGAGGTGCCACCGGAAATGAGGATCGTCTTGCGCGCGGCGATGGCGGCACGAAGGAACGCGACGGGCTCGGCGACCGGATCGGGCAGCACCGGTTCGCGGACCGGCTGGAGCGGCCCGCGGTCATAGGCGTCGAGCGGCAGGTCGAGGCGGCGGTGGCGGCGGATCGCCAGCGCCCAGTGCTTGCGCGTCGCGGGTGGGCCGCAGACCTGGATACGGGCGCCGTCGGGTAGGGTGGCTCCGAGCAAGGGATGCTCGCGGTTGATGCCCTGGTGGCTGACCCGCGCGACCTGCTCGGCGAGGCGCTGGACCAGCTTGTCGTCGATCACCGAAGTCTCGATCCGCTGCATGCCGGGATGCGCGGCGTCCTCGATCCACACTTCGCCCGGCCGGTTGACCAGGATCTCGGTCACCGTGTCGCGCGCCAGCCATTCGCTAAATGGGGCGAGATAGGCGTCGAGATAGACGCTACCGCTGACCGGAGCGGGAGGCTCCTCAGCCCCGGTTGATGCCGAGGTCGGCAAGGGATGGACGCGGGCGCTCATCGGCGAATTACAGGCGCGGTGCGGTCGAGAAGTCGAGGTCGCGCGCGGTGACCACACGGATCGGCTCGCCCGGACGCACACGTACGGTCGGCGAGATTTGGCCGTTCTGCTGCAGCGCCGTCGAAGCCGCGGTCTGGCCGCCGCCGACGATCACCGAAGATCCGCCGCTGCTGGTGGCGGCCAGCCCGCCGATGACCGACAACAGGATCGCCGAGCCGAAGCGCTGGAAGAAGTGCGTGTCGACCTTGCCGGGCAACCCGCCCGAACCGTCATAGGCGGTGCCGGGCGACGCGAGCGCCACCGAGACGCCGTCGGGACGGATCAGGCGCGTCCAGATCACGTAGGCGCGCTTCTGGCCGGCTTGCAGGCCCGACTGGTACTGCCCGATCAGGCGCGAGCTGCGCGGGACGAGCACGCGCGTGCCGTCGAAGCTGCGTACGTCCTGACTCACCACGGCGCGAACGAAGCCGGGCACGTCGGTGTTGATCGCGGTTTCGAGCACTGCCGGGATCAGCGTGCCCTGGGTGACCGTGGTCTTGGGATCGATGTCGTTGCGCGCCTGGGTCGGACCGCCACCGACGCCGCCGATGCGGCTGGCGAAGTCGTCACCCTGGGGCCGGCCTTCGGTCTGGCCCGCCGCGGTGGCTTCGGCGATCGCCTCGGCAATCGGTATCGGCAGCGAGCTGGCGTCGAACACCAGCGTCGGCGAGGAATAAGGATTGGTCGCCGGCATCATCGCAACGCCGGGAACTTGCGCCAGGATCGGCGCCGGGGCGGGGTCGGGCTGCACGGCGGGCGCGGCCACCGGAGCCGGCTGGGCCGGAGCGGGCGGCGCCACGAACGGCGCGGGCGCGGCGGGCTGGGGCACAGCGGCCTGCTGCTCGTCGCCCATGCGCGTGGTGTTGAGACCCCACAGCGTCGCGGCGCCGAGCAAGGCGACGAAGCCGACACCGGCAGCAAGGCCGAGCGCGTCGGAGCGGCCCTTGCGCTGGCCGACGACCGGGTAGGCGGTGCGGCTGGCGAGGTCGATGACTTCGGCCGAGACCTCGTCACGCGGGTCGCTGGCGGCAGCGGCCCGGCCCTTTTCCGGAAGACGCATGGCGAGCTTCATCACTTCACCTCCGTTGCGGGCTGGCCATTGGCGCGGGCGATTCCCGGCTGTGCCTGTTTGGGCGGACGGGCGGGCCCGCGATTGGCGAGCTTTGCCATGTCGTCACCGGCGCGCAGCACGATTTCGCGCGGCACTCCGTCGACCACGATGACATCGCCGCGCACCGCGAAATTGACCGGGCCTTCGGTGCCTTCGTAGTCCTTGACGAGGATCGCGGGCAGCGTCGTGCCGGGCGCCCAGGTCAGGAACGTCGCTTCGCCATCGTCATAGACTTGTGCCGGCAGCAGCGAGGTATCGCCGGAGCT
The DNA here is from genome assembly GCF_001427865.1 of Altererythrobacter sp. Root672. Taxonomy (NCBI): domain Bacteria; kingdom Pseudomonadati; phylum Pseudomonadota; class Alphaproteobacteria; order Sphingomonadales; family Erythrobacteraceae; genus Altererythrobacter; species Altererythrobacter sp. Root672. Next base: position 320,288 of record NZ_LMHH01000002.1, on the reverse strand, counting down.
CTGCCAGGCGAAGTTGAGTTCGGCCGGGTCGACCACCGCATAGGGATCGCTCACCGCGGCCGCTTCGACGGCGTTGGGCGCTTGCGGCACGACCGCCTCGGCATCGGCCTGCTGAACTGCGGCCTCGTCCTCAGGGTACTTGAACGCGAGAACGTAGATCGGGTTGCGGCTTCCCGGGCTGGCGACAAGGTCGAACAGGTAGGTGTGGCGGTCGGTGACCACGGTCATGTTGGTGACCGCGCGTTCGGACAGCGGCTTAACAAACAGCAGGTTTGCGCGCTTGTTCGGGGTCACCTGCCAGGCGTTGGAATCGCCGATGGCGACGTTCTCGATGTGCTCGTCCTCGGCGAAGCGGATCGCGGCCTGGACGTTGGGTTTGCCCTCGATGCGCACGACCTTGTTCGGATCGTAGACCCGCTCGACCAGGCGGGGGTCGTCAGCGAGCGCGACGCTCGGCAGCAGGACCGACCCGGCGAGCAGGGCGGCGGCGATAAGGGGGCGGTTCATCGGAAAGTCTCCGGCATTTTATTGGGGGCGGCGCGGAAGCGGCTACCGACGCCGCGTGCGCGCGAAAGGGAGGCGTTGGCGCTGCTGGCAGCGGCTTGGGGCGCGGTCATGGTGCTGGAACCGACGATGCGGGTCTCGTGGCTCGTGCCTCCCGCGACGCCAGCGGTGTCGTTGGCGGCAACCGGCGTCGTGGCAGAGAGCCTGATCTCACGCGAAGGCGGCGGCGCGGCGGCAGCGGCTTGGGCGGCAGGCGCGATCGCCTGGGCGGCGGGCGGCATGCGACCGGAACTCATCGTCGAGCCGCCGCTCGTTTCCTTGCTCGAACCGGCGAGGCCGAACACGGTCCATCCGGCCACCATCGTGCCGGCGACCTTGAGCGCCATAATCATCAGCGACAGATGCACCGCGCCGATCACGAAGAAGGCCATGGCCGCGCGCGGATCGATCTCGCCGTTGGGGGCCTCGATCAAGGTGCGCAGGACCGGCACCGAAAGCTCGAGCATCAGCGTGCCGCAGAGCACGGCGAACAGCGGTGCCAGGGCCAGCATGATCACGCCCTTGAGCCAGCCCGTGAACAGGCCGCGCGTCGCGGGGAACAGGGCCAGCACTACGAACACTGGGCCGAGCGCCAGCAATACGGCGAGGGCGATGCGGGTGGTGGCGAGGATGCCGACCGTGCCGAGCAGCAGCAGCGTCGCGCCCAGCCACATCAGGCCCGGCGGCGAGAAAGTCGAGACCGCGGCCGCTCCGGCGCCGCCGGCGTTTCGGGCGTTGTCGGCCTCCATCAGCGCGCTGAACACGATGTCGATCCGCCCCGCGAACAGCTGCGTCGCTGAGCCTCTCGTACCCATGAGCAAGCTGGCGATCTGGTCGGGCGCCCCGACCGCGAGGTTCCACACCACGCCCTGATAGGCGATCCAGCTGGTGGCAAAGGTCAGCACCAGGCCGAGCGTCATCATCCGCGGCGTCAGCGAGGCGATGCCGAGGTTCGAGCGGCCGGTGATCAGGGCAAAGGCGAAGAAGGCGACGAACAGCGTCAGCAGGATCGTCAGGACCGGCAGCAGCGCGCCGTCGGTGCCGAACAGGCGACCGAACGCGGCTTGCGCGGTGGCAGTGGCGGCGCAGTCGACCGCATAGAGGCTCGCGGCCACACCGCTGCCGACGCCGTCGAGCGCCTGCTGGCAAGTGGCCGGATCGAGCGACACGCTCACTGGGCGGCCTCCCAAGCCATGATCCCGCCGTCGTCGGCGTCATCGTGCCGGTCGCCGTCCTGCCCGCCCGGCCAGGAGCGGCCGGTGAGGATCGGATACCAGGCCGACGGGTGGTCGCCCACGGCCTCGCGGATCAGGTCGAGCCTGCGCACCGCGCTCTCGCGGCCGGACAGGACCGTCAGCACTTCGCTCGCACCCGACAGGTCGAGCCGCACCACCACCGAGGCGTCGCTCTGGCGGATCAGGAACGCGCGGCTGTGGGCCGGAAGGCTGCGGATCAGCGCCAGTTCGTGCGCGGTCAGGCCGAAGCCGTCGCAGTAGTCCTCGGCCCGGGCGCGGGCATTGGGCATGAAGATCATCGTCGCCGTCTGCTCGACCAACGCCGCCGAGATACGGCTGTCGAGCGCGTCGCGAGCGCTTTGCGTGGCGAACCCGACCAGCGCGTTGCGCTTCCTCAGCGTCTTGAGCCAGTCGCGAATGCGCGCGGCAAAGACCGCGTCGTCGAGCGCCTTCCACCCCTCGTCGATGAGGATCATCGTCGGCGAACCGTCGAGCCGCTCGTCGATGCGGTGGAACAGGTACATCATCGTCGGGGTACGCAGCCGCGGGCTTTCGAGCAGCGCGGTCATGTCGAAGCCCATCACGCGGGTCGACAGGTCAAGCCGGTCTTCCGCATTGTCGAACATCCAGGCGTGCTCGCCGTCCTCGATCCACGGGGAGAGACGGTCGGCCAGGTCGCCCGGCTGCGGCCGGCGCGCGCCCGAGAGCAACTCGCGGAAGAACCGCAGGCGGCGCAGCGAGGCGTCGTTGGCATAAGCCGCGTCGACCGCGCCGGAGATCGTCGACAGCTCTTCCGGACCTTCGGCCTGGAGCAGCACACCGAGCCAGTCGCGCAGGAACGCACGGTTGGCTGGGTTATCGGGCAGCGCGAGCGGGTTGAACCCGGTCGGCTCGCCGGCACGGATGCGGTCGTAGCGGCCGCCGATGCCGCGGATGAACAGTTCGGCGCCACGGTCCTTGTCGAACAGGATTGTGCGCGGGGCGAACTTCTGCGCCTGGGCGGCGAGGAAGTTCATCACCACCGTCTTGCCCGAGCCCGACGGTCCGATGACCGAGAAGTTGCCGAGGTCGCCCTGGTGGAAGTTGAAGAAGAACGGCGTCGCGCTCGTCGTTTCGAGCAGCGCCACGGCGTCGCCCCAGTGGTTGCCGGTCGCCTGGCCCAGCGCGAAGCCGTGAAGCGAGGCGAAGCTCGCCATGTTGGCGCTGGAGATCATGCCGCGGCGCACGAGGTAGGCCTCGTTGCCAGGGAACTGGCCCCAGAAGGCGGGCTCGAGGTTGGTGTCTTCGCGCACCGCGATCGCGCCCATGTCGGCGAGGGCGGCGCCGACTTGCGCGCTGGCATCGTCGAGGCGGACGAGATCGGCTGCCCTGACCAGGACCGACAGGTGGTGATCGCCAAAGGCCGCCGAGCCACTGCCGAGCGCATCGCGGGCCGAGAGCATCTCGCCGCGTTCGGCCATGGCTTCTTCGTCCGCCGAACGCAGGCGGCGCAGGGCCAGGTCGATCCGCTCACGCGCTGTCTGCCGCTCCGCCGGGGCGAAGCTTTCGGTCACGACCATCTCGAACGGCAGGCGCAGCAGCGGGTCGAGCAGGCCCGGGCTGGTCGCGTCGGGGTAGTCCTTGAGGCTTAGGATGGCGGCAAAGTCCGCACCGCCGCCGAGGCCACCGGCACCGCGCAACTCCATCGCGTCGAGCCCGAAGCTCGCACGGCGATAGGGCAGCATCTTGCCGACGTCGGTCTCGTCGGTCGGCTTGCGCACGGGGCGCATCTCGCCGTTGTAGAGCGCGCTCAGCAGTTCGAGCAGCTCGTTGTTCGCCGTGCCGTTGGGGCCAGCGTAATCGCCGAGCGGTTGCGCCCCGTAAAGGCCGAGCGAAGCGGCCAGCGACTGGAGCGCGGCCCGCAGCGCACGCACTTCGCGCGGATCGGCCTCGAGGCCTTCACTCCGGCGGCGGAACATCTTGCCGGCGCGTTCGGCGAGACCCGCCTTGCCGCGCGCCGGGCGGCGCACCAGCGTGACGAACTGGTCGTTCACGAACAGTGACCCGCGCGACAGCTTCTCGCGCCAGCGGCGGTCGATATGGGCGCTCAAGGGATCCTCGAAGCGGGCCTCGAGCTCAATCGAAACGCGGCGGCGGATCACGTGGTGGTACATCACGAACCGCGCATCGAGGTTCGAGCGCAGCATGACTTCGCGCGTGGCCGAATGGGCGTTGAGCGCCTCGGTATCTTCAGTCTCGAACAGCAGGCCCGGAACCTGCAGTGCCCCCATCAGCGATCCGTCGCGCAGGAGCAAAGTCCCTTCGTCGACCAGCCGGGCGTAGGGCAGGCGGTCGCCAGCGTGCGCTTCCTTAGCGCTCCATGCGGCGGCTCCCAGCCACTTAGTCCCCATCACACTCGCTCCTTCCCGCCCAATGGCGGGGCGTATTCGCGGTCAGGCCGCGTAACTGTTGCAACCCCAGCGCTTCCAGTTCTTCACCCGCGGACAACGGCTCACCTTGGTCAGCCACAGGTCGAAGATCCGGGGTTCGCGCAGACAGGCGAAATATCCGATGGCATGCATCACGAACGGAATCGGGATGATCCACAAGCTCTTGAGGATCAGGAACATCTCCGTCGTCACCAGTCCGTTGATGACGAAGTAGTTGAACGTCACCCCCGCAAACATCTGCGGCCGGGTCAGGGCCCGATGGACAGGATGACGGACCAGTTCCACGTCAGCCTACCGCCGCGGCGGACTGGATGCCCGCTACGATCGAGGCAGCCCCGAACAGGATGAAGCAGCCGAGAATTACGGTTGCACCGAAGCGCCAGTTCATCCGCCCGGTCAGCATCATGAAGCCGACTGCCGCTACGGCCATCACGGCGACCGCCGTGGCAACGTTGCCGAGCAGCGTCCCCTGCAGCCAGCCGAGTGCGGCAATGATCGGGCCCGAGCCGGCGGGGTTAACGCTTTGAGCCTGGGCGGCGGCGGGAAGGAACAGGGCGGCAAGCGCGGCAAGACGGGCAGTCGAACGCATCTTCAGTCTTCACTCCGGGAATGATCCGACAGCCGCCCCATGACCGAGGCGACGTAGGTCTGTGTTTCGCGAATGCGGGGAATGCCACCGGCGGCAGCGACGCGGCCCGGTCCGGCGTTGTACGCCGCCAGGGCCTTCTCGATGTCGCCATCGAACCGGTCGAGCTGGGCGCGCAGGTAACGCGCACCGCCTTCGAGGTTGGCAAAGGGATCGTCCGGATTGACGCCGAGATCGCGCGCCGTTCCGGGCATAAGCTGGGCGAGGCCGCGGGCGCCGGCCGGCGACACTGCGCCAGCACGCCAGCGGCTTTCCTGCCAGACGAGCGCCTCGATCAGGGCCGGGCTCAAATCGAACCGCGCGGCGAGTTCAGCAACTTTGGCGGCGTAGAAATCAGGCACGACTTCGGCCTGGCGCGACGGATCGGCAACGCCATACTCGGGCACGATCCGAGCCTCGGCGGGAACTTCGGCCAGCGGCGCCGATTGTGTCTGGACCTGGGATACGGGGGCCGTGTCAACGTTCGGGCCCGAGATCCAACTGGCATCACCGCCCGATCCGATCTCGAGGACGTCAGCGTGCGCGGGCTCGACGGCAAGTAAAGCCGCCGGCAACAGGGCCATGGCCCCCAAAGCGCGCAGAATCATCGTCTCGTCCACAACCCGCCAATGGTCACCCGATATGACAACCCTGTGACATCAGAGATGAAACAGAATCAATTCAGGGACCTTCCATCCCGGCGCTTATCAGAAAGGGTATTGCGGCGGAAGGATGGCGCCAGACGCAACTTGGCATAACCGCCTCGGGACGAAACTATTGCGCGACCAGTTGAGTGAGCGCTCTAGCGTGCATTAGAGGCCGTGGGGTCACGTCTAACTAAAATGTGCTATTAATTCAGCATATTGTTCTAGAATCCCAAGCGTAGTCTATATTTTGTACAACCATAGTGAAATGGGATATAGGTCAGCCAAAGCACTTCGGGTCGGAAGGTTCTTCCCTACAATTCGGGAGAAGTGCGATGCCAACAGTACCTACAGCAAGCCCAGTCTCGGAGGACTATCTCTTGAGATTCACGAAGGGCACTGATGTCTTTTATACGTTTGCGCAGGCTACGGCGGTGTTCAAGGAAAGCGAAATTACCAATACGAGCAAGACCTTGTTCGAAGAGCTGATCTTAAAGAACGCGACCGACATCACCGAGCCCACGATTGTCGAGCTGGCCTCGTCCGGAAATTTGGCGCCGGAGTGGGCTCCATTTGCTTTTAGGCAATCCGGAAAATGACGAGGCCAGGCGGGGGCTGACAGATCCGCCGTTGAGATGGAGTTACGCAGCCGAGCGTTGGCTGATACTCTCGGCCTGGCGATAGCGGCGGGGCGGGCTGCCGGCGTCACGCGCGTTTCGGACGTCACCCAGTTCGGGATCTGCGGCATTCCGGTGTTCCAATCCACCCGCCCGGCTTCGCGTTCGTTGTCGGTGTCGCAGGGAAAGGGGCTAACTCCGTGCGCCGCCATTGTCGGAGCGCTGCTCGAGGCGGCAGAATTCTGGACGGCGGAGAGGCTGGCGCGCCCAGGCGACATTCGGCGATTGTCTGAACTGCACGCTCGCCACATCGAAATTTGGTCAGGTGAGCGAGACCGCTTGGCGATCGACCTCGACACCTCATTAACCCGAGCATGGCTGGCGGGCACAGACCTGTCGTCAGGCGAGCCCTGTCCGGTGCCGTGGGATTTGCTTTCGCTCGATTTCACCACCGGCAATCTCGAATATGCCGCCACATCGAATGGCCTGGCGTGCGGTAATACCCGAACGGAAGCGCTGGTCGCCGGGATTGCCGAACTGCTCGAGCATCACTTTGTGGCCCAGTTCCGCCGGCTGACGCCCAGGCAGAGACGCGAGAGCCAGGTCGGCCTTGCAACGATTGACAACAAGGCGATCCGGCGTCTGCTGAACTGCGTAGAGCGGGCGGGGTTCGAAGCGCGCGCCTGGAGTCTGGCAAACGACTTCGCGCTTCCGGTATTCGAAGTGGCGTTGTTCGACACCGTCCACGCCGCAGACGACATCGCTCCGGTCGCCGGGAACGGGTGCTACCCGGATGCGCGCGTCGCATTCATCAGGGCCTTGCTGGAAGCGGTGCAAAGTCTGGCGACTTTCGTCGCCGGGGCACGCGATGACCTGACGCCCGATGAGTACAGTGACAGTAGAGAACGCAGCCTCAGCGCCCTGCTGAACTCACTGGCCTTCAACGATGGTCCGCTCGACTGGCGCTCGATTCCGTCGCCACGATGCAGGAGTAGCGAAGAATGTTTCGCCTTCCTGGCTGACCGGGTCGCGGCGATTACCAACGTCCCTATCGTCGCCTATGAGCACATCCCGCCCTGCGAGGGTCTCCATATCGTGCACGTGCTGGCGCCAGGGCTCCTCGACGGGTTCCGCGGGCCACGGCTCGAACAGCAGCCGGCCGCGGCTCCGATGGCGACGCCCTCCACTGCCATCCCGCGCAGTGCCAGCTTGCGGAAAGTCCTGTTCGCCGGCCCGAGTGTCATCGGATTGGTGCTTCCAGCAGATATCGAGATTCGACCACCGGCAAAGTGCGGCGATCTTTCCGATCTCTTGTCCGATCCGCCTGCTGCGGTCGGACTGATCGATGGCTACTTCGGTACGGCGCCAACTGTGTGGCACAAGGAAATCCTCAGCCTGCTGGCGCTCGGAGTTCAGGTTATCGGTGGCGCCAGCATCGGGGCGCTGCGTGCGGCCGAACTCGATCGCTTCGGCATGGTCGGCGTGGGCACCTTGTTCGAGGCCTATCGAACGGGGGCCCTGATCCGCGACGATGCGGTCATGCTCGTCCACGCTCCGCCAGAACTCGGCTTCGCCCCGCTCTCGATCCCGCTTGTGGACGCGGAATACGCGCTATTCGGTCTCGACCTTCCACCGGGGGCTTTGCGGATCATGCAGCGTATCGTCAGGACCACGCCTTACGAAACCCGCGACTGGCCATCGTGCCTGGCGCAATACCGGCAACGCGCGAGAACGGAGTTCCCGATTTCGTTGGCGGAACTGGAGGCCGCGCCCTCTCTCAAGCAGATCGATGCGGCCTTGGTCGTCGAAGCCCTGTCCCGGTGTGGCGAACGGAAGCCCGCGCAATTGGCCATGCCCCCGTTGACCAGCCATTACCGGGCTATGTTGGCCAGATCGGCTCCAGAGTTTGCTGCAAGCCTGACCTGATCCAGGCGAGGCGTTCCGGCGGGTTCAAGGGCATCGTGTCCCCGAACCAGTCGAGCACGTCATGCAGCTCTGGCTTGCGTTCCTGCTGCCAAGCTTGCTGGAAGTCGGAGACCAGCTTGGCGGCGACCTGCGAATCCCGGTGCGATGTCCCGTTCAGTTTCGTCGCGTTGGCAATTCGCACCGCGGCATACTGCATGCCTTCCTCGCCCGACACGGCGAAATGCTCTTCCGCGGTCTCGTGGTCGCCGCGCAGCGCCAGGATCACGGCATAATCGGCGTGATAGTCGCTCGGCGGCAGGGGGTTGAGGAAGAACGCTTGCTGCATCAGCCGCTCGGCCTCGTCCAGGTCGCCGATAAGGCACAGGCCCATTGCGCACATGTTGATCAAGTCGGCATCGTACGTGACGGTCTTGAGCGCGGCTTCGATGCTGCGCCGGGCCGAAGCGGTCTCGCCCCGACGCAACTGGCACCAGGCTTGCCGCACCCGGACTTCGAAATGCCCCGGCGCAATCGCGGCGGCGGCCCTGAGGTGGGCGTCGGAAAGCTCGCGGAAGTGCCGGACGTCGTGACCGCAGACCTGTTGCCAGAAGTCGGTATTGTACATCCGGATCAGCAACAGCCGCGCGCCAAGGTGTTGCGGGTCGCGCGCGACCAGAGCTTCGAGCAGCCGAACGCCCTCCTGGACCGCTTCGAGATGGCCCGCGGTGCGGATCAGCAGTCGGGCACGGGTGTAGATCGCACGGTCACTGTCCAGGTCCTCGGACGACTGGCGCAGCCTTGCCTCGAGGTCATGGTCGATCGCCGGCAAGGTTGCCCCGGCCGCCTTGGCGACAATCGTATCGAGCATTTCCGCCTCGGCGCTGTCGAAGCGCAGGGATTCCGACCAGAGGATGACCCGGCTCTGCCCGCTCGCGAGTTGGAGCGTCACGCGGTAACCGGCGCCAACATGCTGGATGCTCCCGGACAGCAGGTAGAGACCGAGAGCGTCCTCGCTCTGCTGCTCCACCACATTCGCTTCGCCTCCGTCGACCGCAAGCACCTGGATTCCGCGAATCCGGCTGATCGAGGTGCGCATGTCGTCGGCGCAGAACTGGGCGAGCGCGGCGAGCGCGCCGTCGTCGCCATGAGTCTGGAGCGGCGCGACCAGGACCAGCGGAAGCATGTCGCCACCAATCCGCTGGGGCTCGGTCGTCGCGGCCGGACGCGGCAGCACCGGAGCCAAATCCAGGTCAGGGGCGGAATCCTTGGGCGACTGGGGTCTGCCACTGGTCAGCGCATGGAGTAGCGCCCGTGTCTCCTCGGACGGCAGAGCATCGAATTCACGCTCGAGCCGGTCGCAAAGCAGGCGGTAACGGCGATGGAGCGAGGCTCCGTCACCACCGGCATGATCGAGCCGCATGCCAAGTCGGACCACGGCCTCGTTGACCGGATCGATGCGATCGAGCGACCGCAGGATGCTGCGGGCATTCTTCATGTCCGCCAGCCCATTCGCCTCGACGGCGCCCACCGACTGGGCGAGTACGAGGTCGCGCTGGCGCGGACGCTCGGCAAGCAGCCAGTCGTCGAAGCCCGGCGATACGTCGAGAAAGTCCTCGAGCAGATCACCTCTGATCTCGTCGAGCAGGCCAGCGAGGGCGTCGAGGTCATACGAGGTTGCCGCATGGCCCACCTCGTGAAGATCTGTCGTCAGCAGGGTGCGGTCGAGCTTCACCTCGTCGCGCGTGGTCGTGACGGCGTTGCTGATGGCGGCAAGCTCGCGCAGTTCCTTCAGCGATTGTCGCAGGCTGGCCCGAGCCTGATCCGGGCCGCGATCGGTCCACATGAGACCTGACAGCTGCTCGCGGGTGGCGGCGAGGTCGACGGCTAATGAGAGATAGGCAAGGATCGCCCTGGCCTTGCGGCCGGGCAGGCTGACATCCTTCCCAGCTTGCGTCAGGCGAAAGCGCCCGAACAACTGCAGTCTGGGGAGTTGGTCCGAAGAGGTCCCCTCGATTGCTTGCATGACACACTCGCCATGACGGAGCGAAATGCTTGGAGCACCAGCGCGGATTACAGCCCCACGCGCCAGGCTTCACCGAATTGTCGAAGCTTGCCGTTCCTCTGGCCAGAAAGCAAGCTGGGGGCACCGCGCCGCAGTGCCCCCGTAATAGCATGATGGTCATGAGCGGTTACTTCGCAGAGGCAACCACCGGTAGTTCGTACGTAGAGCGCTGAGCCAAGGCGTTGCCGTTACGGCGGTCGGTGGCCTTGTTGATCGCAACCTGGCGCTGACCCTGAATGTGGTTCCAGGTCTGTTCCTCGCACCGCACCACACCGGCCTCCTGCTGCAGGCTCTGGTAGGTGTGATCACCGCAAACACGGCGCACTGCGCGGTCAAGGCGACGATCGAGCGTCTTGATGCCGACGGGCGTGGTCAGGTCGAGATCGCCGTACTGGACGGGGATGCTGCGGCCTTGCTCGCGGGCTGACGCCACTGAAGGAACGGTTTGAACGAGCGCGGCCAGAGCAAAAGCGATAGCCGGCAGGGCGGACTTGTGATTGGTATTGGTCATGTTCGGTCTCCACTTGTGCCGGCGGTTTTGCCGACACGAGCTAGATGCCCCGAGGTACGTGAGCCGGGTCGTTGGTCGTCCGTGAAAAAGCCGTGAAAAATGCACCAAATCGAAATTGGTGAAGGTCGACGTCTCGCAGAACGACGTTCCCGACATCGCCGAAGCATGAACATTCGTATTTCAAAGACGAATTCGAATGCCCGCTCGGAGCGAGTAACTGCGAGCCGTCTAAATGGCAGTGTATGTCGGCGTGAGACGTGCGGTTTGCTGAATTATTCCCTGCACCGCTCGGTTCTGCTATAACCAGCAGATAATAAAAGAGATGGGGAGGGGCTCATGACGCACCGCTATCTGCGAACGACTTCTTGCTGCGCGCTGGCGCTTGCGAGCATCACGGCGGCGTCACCCGCCTTGGCACAGGAACCGGCGGCGGAGGCACCTGCCCAGGGCGAGAGTGCCGCGGGGAATACGATTGTCGTCACCGGTCTGCGTCGCACCGAAGAGTTGCAGAACACCCCCGCCGCGATAACAGCGTTCTCGCAAGACACTATCGAGAACGCCCGCATCACGCGGCCGATCGACTTCATCAGCCTGACGCCGAACGTGAATCTCATCGAGACGCAGAACGCGGGCAACGCCTTCATTGTCATCCGTGGCATCACCCAGGCGCGCAACAGCGAGCCTTCGGTGGCGGTGGTCGTCGACGGCGTGCAACAGGTAAACCCGGCGCAGTTCAACCAGGATCTGTTCGACATCCAGCAGATCGAGGTTCTCAGGGGGCCGCAGGGTGGCCTCTATGGCCGCAACGCCATCGGCGGCGCGATCATCATCCAGACCAAGCAGCCGACCGACGATTTCGAAGGCAAGGTTACCGCGGGCGTCGACAACGGCTTCGGCTGGTACGTGCGCGGTGGAGTCAGCGGCCCGCTCGGCACCGAGGCGGTCAAGTTCCGCCTTGCCGGCCAGTACTACGATACCGACGGATTCATTCCCAACACCTACCTTGGCGAAGACGCCGACCCGTACAAGAACATCGCCCTGCGCGGGAACCTGCTGTTCGACCTCGGCAGCGGCTGGGAAGTCGACTTGCGCGGTTCGATGGACCTGCTGCGCACCCAGGCGCTCTATTTCAACATCGTGACCGACGTGAACGACACCAGCCTTCCGGTTCGGGTCAACAACGCCGGGCAGAACGACCGCGACATCTACAACGTCGCCGCCAAGATCTCCTACGAAGGCGAGCACTTCACCGCGACCTCGATCACTTCTTACGACACCGTGAGCGAGATTCTCACCGGCGATGCGTTCGACTTCCTGCCGATCCCCGAATCGTTCTTCTTCAACTTGTTCGAAGCTATTTTCGGCCCCGGCAACGGCTTCGATCTCAACCAGAGCCAGTTCCTCGACGTCGAGGCGCTAAGCCAGGAGCTGCGCATCCAGTCGCCCGACGACCAGAAGCTGTTCTGGATGGTCGGCGGTTACCTGATCTCGACCGACCGCTTCATCTCGACAGGCAACATGATCGATACTGGCCAGGGCGTATTCCCGGTCTATCGCACCCCGAGCACCAACCCAGCCAATCCGCAGTTCTCCTACCTGGCGGATTCGCAGGACAACTTCGCCTGGGCCGGCTTCGGCAATATCGGTTACGAGTTCTCCGACCAGATCCGCGTCGATGCCTCCTTGCGCTACGATCGCGACCATCGCGAGAACACCACGCTCACCCCGGCCGGGTTCATGAACGGCCCCGGCCAGCCCAACGGCACCACCGGCGAAGTGCGCGAAGAGACCTTCGACGCATGGCAGCCCAAGCTGACGCTGACCTACATGCCAACCGACGACATCACGCTCTACGGCGGCTATTCGAAGGGCTTCCGTAGCGGCGGCTTCAACCAGACGGGGGTCGGCGGGGTCGCCGCCGCCAATGGCATCGTCGGAGTTGGTGACATCTTCCAGGCCGAAGTCGCCGAGACTTTCGAAGCCGGCATCAAGAGCCGGCTGTTCGACAACGTCCTGACCTTGAACGGCGCGGTGTTCACGACCGAGACGAAGAACAGCTATTTCTTCGTGTTCCTCGCCGCCAACTCGACGCAGAACCTCGGCAATGTGCCCAAGGCGCGCATCGACGGCTTCGAACTCGAAGCGTTCATTCGCCCCGCGCCCGACCTCCAGTTCAACGCCGCACTCGGCATGACGTGGAGCGACATCAAGGAGTTCCCCGACCCTGCCTTCGTCGGCAACGAGCTGCCGCTGATCTCGCGTTCGACGATCAACCTCGGGGCGCAGTGGACCCCGCAGCTCACCGACACGCTCGATGGGCTGCTGCGCGTCGATTACCGCCGCACGGGCAAGACCTGGTGGGATGTGCCGAACTCGACCGTGCGCGACCCGATCGACCTTGTCGATGCTCGGGCCGGGGTGGACGGAGGCCGCTGGGGCATGTTCGTTTTCGCCAAGAACCTCTTCAACGAAGAGTACAACGCCGAGTTTTCGCCTGGAGGCTTCGTGTTCAAGGCGCGCCCGCGGGTCTATGGCGCGGAGGCCTCGTTCAACTTCTGAGCTGAGCGGGAGGGCCGGTCCTGGCCGTTTGGCAGCGGTCAGGAATTGGCGGAGACGGAGTCCGCCAAACTATTGTCCGAATCCGTCCGTTTCAGTCGATTGAGCGCAGTAAATCAGGCACTTTTGCACCAATCGACTTTTCCCAGCGTCCAGTGCTGTCCGATTGCGTTCCCATAAAACCGGCTTATTGTCGGGGAACGGATTTGGGAACGGAGACGCGACGCAATGCCCCGCAAGCTGAGCAACGCCTTAACGCCGTTGGGGGTGAAGAATGCGAAGGCCGGACGCCATGCCGATGGTGCGGGGCTGCATTTGCTGGTGAAGGAAACTGGCGCGCGGTCCTGGGTCTATCGCTTTATGCTCAAGGGCAGGTCGCGGGATATTGGCTTGGGCGCGGCGGGACGGGGCGGCATTAGCCTTGCTACTGCCCGCGATCTCGCATCCGCATTGCGGCTCAAGGTCAAGGGCGGGATTGATCCGCTAGAAGAACGCCAGCGCGAAGCCTCAGACGCGCTTGCGGCGGCTCAGGCGGCAGCGATAGCCGGAATGACGTTCAAAGCCGTGGCAGAGACGTATATCGACGCAAATGAGGCAAGCTGGCGCAATGATAAGCACCGGCAGCAATGGCGCAACACGCTGGCCAGCTACGTCTATCCCGTTATGGGCGAATTGCCGGTTGCCGACATTGCCACGGCGCATGTCCTGAAAGTCCTTGAGCCGATCTGGCAGGACAAACCCGAAACTGCCAGCCGTATCCGAGGGCGGATTGAAACCGTGCTCGATGCCGCAAAGGCGCGCGGATACAGGGAGGGCGAAAATCCGGCTCGCTGGCGCGGCCATATCGCGCAAATCCTGCCGCCCCGTTCCCGGCTCACGCGCGGCCATCACAAGGCCATGTCCTATGAGGCTATCCCGGCGTTCATGGCGAAGTTGCGCGAACGTGAGGCAATGGCGGCGCTGGCGCTGGAGTTTGTCATTCTCACGGCCACGCGCACCAGCGAGGTGCTGGGGGCAACTTGGGCCGAAGTCGATTTGGAAAAGGCAATCTGGGCCGTGCCAGCGTCCCGCATGAAGGCGGGTAAGGAACATCGCATTCCCCTGTCGCCGCGCTCGGTTGAAATTTTGAAGTCGTTGACGCTCTTCGAGAACGATTGGCTGTTTCAATCTGACAAGGGCGGCAAGCTGTCCACGATGGCTATGTCCATGTTGCTTCGCCGCATGAAGCTGGAATGCACCGTTCACGGCTTCCGTTCGGGCTTCCGCGATTGGGCTGCGGAATGCACCGGTTATGCCCATGAAGTCTGCGAAATGGCTCTGGCCCATGTGATCGGCAACAAGTCCGAAGCGGCTTACCGGCGCGGCGATCTATTCGACAAGCGACGGCGGCTCATGGCCGATTGGGCAACCTATTGCACCAGCGGTAGTGCGGCTGGAGCGAAGGTTACGCCAATCCGGGGAGCGGCGGCATAAGCGATAGCGGCGCCACAGTCTTTCCCTTCGCGGTCAAGGATCGCTGGATTGTCAGGGTCGAAAGCGAGCGGAATTTGGTGAAGGTGCGCCATCGCACCCGCTGGTATGCCGTGGCGCGGCGTATGGGGCATGAGGATCCCCGCCACTGGTGCGCCAGCCGCGCAGACGCGCTGGGGATCGCGGAAGACATGTGGGTGGCACATCGAGCGATGGCCGAATACGAGCATTTCAAGGCGATCTATGACGCTGCGCCCGAGTGGAAGCGCGTGGTGGTTGACGCCTATCTGGAAAGCCTACGGGGGCAGGAATGACCTTTGCCGACGATGCCGAATTTGCCGCCTTCATCGGCAGGGATCACATGCTTGGGGCTGTGACGATGGAAACCGTCACTAGCGCATTAGACGGCTTCGCAGTGTCGCTCGCGCCGGGCAAAGATATGGATTGGCTGGCGTTGGCGGTAAGGCGCTCGCTTGCGATCTCCATTCGAGACGTCAGCAACGGCCCGAAGCGGACTTCAAACGCCGATATTCGCTCCGAGCTAGGGCGGCTGGCAGGCTTAGCAGGGTCAACTTGGCTGGAGCTATTCCAGTGCGATGTTGCTGCCGAGTCCCGGCTTTGGGATCATGCTTGGCACCAGTGGAACGGCGAAGGCGGGACCGACCTTGGCGGGGGCATTGTTATAGGCGAACCTTCCGATTACCATCGCTTCAAGGTTGCCGTTGCGGAACTGGATTGGCTGGCCAACTTCATGTCGGAAGCGGCCAGGACTACTGCTAGCCAGCGTGGCCCATGGCGGCTATCGGAGGAAAAGCGGCTTAGAGTGGAGCGCGGTCAATACCTAGCCACGATCTATGAGGCCGCATTTGGCCAACCGGTATCTGCAAACAACTTCCCAACTGACGCCCGCATTCGGGCGCAAACGCCGTTCATGGACTTCTATGGCCGCATGGTGACACTGGCTTTCGGCGCGCCGGAAACCGCCAACCTGACAGAAGTTGTGAAGGCGGCTTGCCAACTGCACCGGCAGCACCCGGCAGAATTTGCTGCGGGCGTTATTCCCGGACTTTAGTTGTGGGGGCATAACTCCCCCCGATTGGGGCAGAGAAGAACCCCCATTTTCGCCAGCTGATTAGCGGCATGTCCCTGCGTGGCCGCACTTGTCGCGGCGGACAGCAAGGGACAACTCCCATGACAAAAGCATACGGCACCTTGCCCGAGGCCGTGCAGTTTTCGGGCATGTCGCGCACCTCGATCTATGAAGCGTTGAAGCGCGGCGATCTAAAGGCTCGCAAGGCCGGGCGGCGCACGTTGATCTCGTTTGCCGACCTCGAAGCCTATCTGGCCAGCCTCCCGACCTATCAGGCGGGAGCATGAGCGATGACAGCACAAATGCGAAACGCCGGGGTGCAGCCCGGCGTCTCACGCAATCAACTTGGCGGCTGGTTGCATTACCCCTCTACCGGATCGGACTGGCGGGCGCAAATGCTTGCGGCCCGCTTCTTCCTGTCGCCTTGGATGGCGCAGGATATGGCGCGGCTCTGCTTTGGGGAGGGCTGCCATGACTGACAGGCCCTTTCCCGATCACCGACAGGCGGCGCTTGCGTTGCTGAACGGCAATCACCGGCTCAGCCGCAAGGCCGGGCAATTCCTTGGCCAGCTTGCCGTCGATCCCACGCCCATGAGCGAAGCGCAGGCCGGCTGGCTGCGCAAGTTGCTGGAGCGTGCTGGCTTGCCCCTCATGGCAGAGGGAGGCGCGGCATGAGCACCCATCCCGATGCACCGGGGCACAGGAATGTGGAAACCTCCATTGCCGCTGCCGCCATGCCCAAGCTGCGAAACTGCGCCCGGCGTGGCGGTGCTTTGAAACTTCACCGGGGAGCGGCTTTTGGTGAAGTTTCAATTGCACCGCTCCAGCCGCAATCGCTCGCAAATCCGCCGATTGTCCGAACTGGCACGACGCTTGCGATTAGTTACTTTACCTCTGGTGTGGCAGCCCTTTCCGCTGGAGGCACCGGCAGAGGGGGCGCGCGCAACCACGCCGACCGTGAGAGCCATGCCCTGACAGCCGCTCAGGTTGGCAATCTCAAGGCCGCTGAGCGCCATGCCGTAAAAATCGGGCTGCCGTTCAACCGCATGATCTCGGTTCACTGGCAGGCCGCTGGAGTGCATTTGGCGGGCATGGCGAAGGCGACCGGGCGCTTTACCGACCTCATGGCGAAGGCGCTCGCCCGGCATGGCAGCGGCGCGGCATGGCTATGGACCCATGAAAATGTGCCCGCCAACGGCCATAACAAAGGCGGACACTGTCACTTGTTGGCTCATGTGCCGGCCGATCTCGTTCCCGTCGTTACGGCTCTGCAACGGGGCTGGCTTCGCCGGATCACCGGGCAACCATACCGGGCGCGCGTGATCCACAGCAAACCGATTGGCGGTCGCCTGGGGCTGGAGACAGGTAATCCCGATCTCCACGCCGTCAATCTGGAGGCCGCGCTTGCTTACGTCCTGAAAGGGTCAAGCTCTGAGGCCGCGTCCCAATTCGCCCTGGAGCGGATAGTGCCGGGAGGGCGCGTGATCGGCAAGCGTTGCGGCACCTCTCAAAACATCGGCGCGAAGGCGCGAAAGGCAGAGGACTGACAATGGCAAAAAGGGCGAAGGCCAATCCCGGCGATGGACTGGTGGCACGGGGCGAAACCGGCAAACTGGAAGTCGAAAAGCGGGCGGACGAAAAGGTCGGGCGGACGCTGGCCCGGATCACGCTGGACCCGCAAACCCGCAACGCCAATCTGGCCATGTCGTTCGGTTCGCAAATGTTTGGCGACCAATTCAAGCCGGACATTGCGGAAAGCAGCGCCGTGCTGGCGGAGGAGATTCAGCGGGCCATGAAAGGCGACCTGTCATTGGCCAGCCGCATCTATACCTCGCAAGCGATCTCGCTGGATGCCGTCTTTACCGACATGGCACGGCGCTCAGGCAACAACATGGGCCAATATCCCGACGCTGCCGACAGATACATGCGACTGGCGCTCAAGGCACAAGCTGCCTGCCGTTCCACGCTGGAGGCACTGGCAAGGCTGCACCAGCCGCGCGAGCAAACGGTGCGGCATGTGCATGTCAATGAGGGTGGGCAGGCCGTCATTGCCGATCAATTCCACCACCACACAGGGGCAGCCGAAAATGGCAAATCAATCAAACAATCCCATGCAACCGGCCCGCTTGGCACAAGCGCCGCGCTGCCTGGCCCGGACCCGTTCGGGAACGGAGTGCCAATCCCCGGCAGTAAGGGGTCGGAAAAGGTGTCGTATGCACGGCGGAACGAATGCCGGTCCACCTAAGGGGAACATGCATGCCCGCAAGCACGGTGGATATTCCGCGAAGACCAAAGCGGCCGCCCGCTACATCATAGGGATTGCGCGGATCGTTCGGGAAATGGATGGGTGAGCACAAATAGCGGACGGTCTGCTTTCGACCCATCGCGGACATCCGACTGGTATAACTGAAGTGCAACTTCGAGGCGGGCGCCCGGGCGCCTGGATGGCGAAGATGAGGTGCAGAGGCGCGATGGGGAAGGTCTCAAACGGACGCTCCGCACCGAGGCTGAGCTGCGAGAGTGTGCGGCACGATCTCAGCGCAGGCGCCTCGCCGAACCTGCAGGGGCTGTGAATAGCTGGAACCGGAAATTCGCCACAAAGTAGCTCGGCATGGGTTGCCCGGCGGCATCGAGTGCGGGCTCGAACTTGCCCTTTTCCATCAGGATACGACACGCGGCACTGTTGAAGCTGTCCGCCCCGGCTCGCTGCACTTGGCAGCTGGTCGGCTTTCCGGCAGCGTCGAGCAACAAACGAACTGTATTGAATCCTCCCCGGCGACGCTGTCGTTCGTCGACGGGAAAGTCCGCCGGGGTAACCCAAGTCTGCGGATCTTCGGCCGGAACGGCCGGCCGCGTAAGCGTGCGATGCCGCTCCACGTCGACACCCCAATGCGTCAAAAGCTCGTCCATGCATGCTTGCATGGCCTGGATGGGCGGAACCATCGGCCCAAGGTCGAGAGTGAAGTCCTTGGTAAAGCCTTCCGTGACCATGAGCCCTTCGAGCTTGCGAGCTGCCTCGAGCTCATCGGCGCGCCGGTATAGCGTCGTAGCGGCCTGTTGAAACTCGTCGGCATCGCCGAACGATACAGCCGCGATACCGAGCCGAACCGGCCCGATGCCGAAATAGTCACGTCCGTCCTCAAGCTCGCCCTGGAATTGCCGCGCTTCGAATTGCACGGCCCCGGGCGCGAACTGGAACTTGGTCGTGAACTCGCGCGGAGCCCGGCGGAGCTCGCTGGATGCCAAGGCCATCTCA
This sequence comes from Altererythrobacter sp. Root672, assembly GCF_001427865.1. NCBI lineage: Bacteria > Pseudomonadati > Pseudomonadota > Alphaproteobacteria > Sphingomonadales > Erythrobacteraceae > Altererythrobacter > Altererythrobacter sp. Root672. The sequence goes on along the minus strand of NZ_LMHH01000002.1, from coordinate 301,345 downwards.
ACGGTGTCGCTCGGCTGAAATCTCTCAAGCGAGAGCGTGATAATCTCGTCGCCGTAGGCAAAATCGCGCGTGAGCTGGCAGCTGTCCTCGGCGTAGTTCATCGCCCAGGCACTAGCTCCTACAAAGACACGGGGCTCCTTGGCCCGCACTGGGTTGGAGCATATGATTGTCGCCGCGATTACTGCGGGCACCAGATGAAATACTCTTGGCATTTCACGTTTCTCCCAATTTCACAGTATCGCAGCGCCTAACTTATCTCAAGCCGGCCCATTCATGCCAAAGGTTGAAGACGGTAGTCTCGTAACCGCGTCCGCCTAATCCCTCGCCTTTCGGAAGTTGCCCGGCAAAACGATGAGCCTAGCAATGTCCGCTTTCCACCCATGTCGGTCGTTCCGACTGGCAAAAGGGCAAATCGGGCACTCGTTCCAAAGCGGACCGTCTCCAAACGACCCATTGCGGCCCTTCGACAGGCTGCTAGGCTTGGACGTATGACCTGGAGGGACGCAATTTACGCGATGTCCGATTTGGACGGGTTCATGGAGTCGCGCGACCCTTTCTACGTTCCCGACCTGATTCACGAGCGCGTAGCGTTCGTTGGTTCTGCGTCTTTATTTGCTGCCCCGATCATCATGCCAATTCTTCTGGGCCGCGCCCCGGCGAGTGTGATGCCAAGCTTTGTAATGGTCCTGTTCGCTGGGCTTGCGCTAGTTGGCGGGCTGCGATCTCGAGCGTATCGTTTGAAGAGGATGCGGGTGGTGGCCGAGCTTCGCGCCGGCGGGGCAAAGCATCTCGAAAAGCAAGAGGCACCATAACGTCCGCTTTCCACCCTTTGCGGCCATTCCTCCCCCAATGGCCTCGGCCCGTTAGCCGACGTTCCGCTTTGAGGTTCCCCGCAGCCTATGCTGAATGACTGCAAAGGGTGGAAAGCGGACGTTCAGTTACCAATTGTAGCGAACTCCGATCTTCGCGTCGTAAGCTTTACTGTGTCCGTCGAAGGTGGAGTTGTAGCTACCCGCTCCAAAGAGAGTGGTATTGCGGTCGAGATGCCAGCTCACTCCGGCGTCAATTTCCCACCAGGTGCGGGGAAGCTCGGCTTCGAACGCGAGGAAGCCCGTCTCGGTCGAGAACTCGGTCTTGAGGTGTCCCGTGAACTCGTGCCACAAGTTCACCCGGATCCAACCCAGCTCCTCGCCAATGTTATTGAGCCTGGCGCCGATGCGCCCCGCAAGAGAGTTGAGATCGCGGAAACGGATGGTGGAGGCGACATCGCTCATGTCGTCGAGCGACAAGGTCTGGTAGATCAACTGCGCCTGGGGTTCGAGCCGCCAATCCTCGTCGATCTCGATCGGGTACCCACCCTCGAGAGATGCGGCCAGGCTAAATCCGTCAGTTCTAACCTCCGGGAGACGTCGCGGCCGGACGTGGATATTGAGCCACGTCGCCTGCACGATGGCATCGAGATATTCCCCACCTTCCTCAAAGTGAGTCCAATAGGCACCCAGGGTGCCATTCTTCATGGTCGCCGTGCCGCCAGCGAACTCCTGGTCCAGTATCTGGTGAGTGACACGGGAGTCGGCTTCTCCGTAAACCCCATAGATCCCCGCATGGTCGCGATCGCCATCGTCGTCTTCGGCACGGTAGATATCGATCCCGCCCTGAAATGCCCAGCTGTCCATCTTGTAGCTGGGACCTGTTCCGTAGATGCCTCGGTCGGTGTGATGCCGGACGTCCTTCGCGATGAAGCGACCCCACACGCCATTGGGGTTTTCGTCGTCATTCAGTTCCGGATCGCCGCGCAACTGCTCTTCATCTCCCACTCGTTCGTGGAGAGTGTCGAGGATACCCCGTCCATAGACGAGCGCGGCCGTCGGTAAGGCCGTTATGAGAGAAACCTCCTCGCGATAATTCGGCGTTGGCCGGGGAGGCGGCGTCGGCGTCGGCGTCGGTGTCGGCGTCGGCGTTGGTGTCGGTGTCGGCGTCGGTGTCGGCGTCGGCGTTGGTGTCGGTGTCGGCGTTGGTGTCGGTGTGGGCGTTGGTGTCGGAGTGGGTGTCGGAGTGGGTGTCGGAGTGGGTGTCGGAGTGGGTGTCGGAGTGGGTGTCGGAGTGGGTGTCGGAGTTGGCGTCGGCGTTGGTGTCGGTGTGGGCGTTGGTGTCGGTGTGGGCGTCGGTGTCGGCGTTGGAGTGGGAGTGGGAGTGGGAGTTGGAGTTGGAGTTGGCGTAGGTGTCGGTGTTGGTGTCGGCGTAGGTGTAGGTGTAGGGCACGGCGGCGAGGGGGCGCCCGGGACGGAGCAATCGAGAGTGGACCGCAGGTACCAGCTGTCAGGCCCACTCGTGTCGACACTCCCCCGATACAGCAGGTACTCGTACGGTCCTGCTATCGCGGGGGCACCAAGCTGAAATGCCCCCGTCGCGGTCGTGCCGCCGTTGACGGCATCCACGACAAGAATGCCGTTTCCCGTTGTGACTGCACCGCGACCGGTCGTGTTTGTAATGCGAAGCGCGGTATTCCCCGTGCCGGTCCCGCCGTCGATAACCAATAGGTCGGAAGGGGAGCCGTCCAGGCCGAGATAAGTGTTGAGCCCGAGTACGCCTCCCTGCCCAATCCAGTTGACCACCGTCAGCGTCTTGTAGCTCGAAAGAAGCGTGGGATCACTCGCCGGAGCCAGGTACAAAATGCTGCTCAGGTTATTCGTGACGCTGGTGAGATTGGAGTTGCCGGTGAGATCCCATACGCTGCCCTGGTCCAGGACCAGATTGGACACGCTGCCGGACGCTGTCAGCGCCGAACCCGTCGCCCGCGAAGCTGTGAGGGTCACGTTCGCAAGACCGGGCAGCGCTGCCGGAGCCAGGGCAGCCGGCGACAGCCGTGCCGAAACGAGCGTCAGACCCGGATCCTGGTTTTCGCTCAACGGAGCTTGGGCATCGAGCGGAGCGAAATCATCCGACGTCGCAACCTGCAACCACTGCTCGTTTCCACCATCGGCAAGCGGAGTGCCCACTGTCGAGCGGAGAAAGACGATGTCGGCATTTCCGGCCGCGACAACAGTGGCTCCATTCGCGTTGGCGAGCTCGCTGTCGGCGAAGCTGGCGAGCGACGCGGGCCCGAAATCCCCGAGTACAAAAAGCGCGGCGGCGCCGGACCCCGTAGCGTCGATCGAGGCATCCGTTCCCGACAAGCGGGCTCCGTTCTGGACGACGGCGCCGTGCGCGAGCGCTCCACTTGTTTCGATCGACAACCCCGTCAGCGTGATCGAGGTCGGTTCGTCGCGGCCGTCGGGCACAACCGCATCGACGAAGTACCGCGACTGCACTCCGTAGGCACTCGGGCCGGACGTAACGACTTGTCCGTTCTGTGCCGTCAATTGTCCGCCACCAATGGCTCGCAGCCCGATAGCGTCGCTGCCCGATGTCGTGATTGAAATCCCGGCGAGGTCCATCGCTGCCGTGGCGATGTGGAAGTCCCGCGAGACGTACGCCCCATAGGCTCGCAGGCCTTCGGTAGTAACCACCAGGTCTGTGCCGGTGACATCGACAAGGAATTGCGCGCCTTCCTGGTCAATGCCCGCGTAAAGCCCGATCCCAAGAGCGCCCTCCGTGCTGATCGAATTGCCGTCGAGCGTGACGATCCCGCCATCGTCCGCGACCACGCCAAAGGCTTCTAGTCCGGTCACGAGAACCGAAGTGCCGGTAGAGTCGAGAAGGCCACCCGAATTGTAGGCGGTCATTCCATGGGCGCGCCGGGCACTTGCCGTGCCTGCATTCTCAGCGTCCCCCGAAGTGGTGATCGAACCCCCTGTCAGTGAGATGGTACTGCTTCCGCCCGAAACCGCTCCGTAGGATCGGCCAGCGCCCGTCGTCGCAATGACGACATTGGTCGCATCGACGGTGGAGGACCCAGCTTCCAAGGCGGCAGAATTGATTCCGCCCGTGCTGATCGATCCGCCACTCAACGTGGCGGTCGATTGATTCACCACGCGCACGCCTGGCGCTGTGGGACCGGTCGCCGTGATGGTGGTGTCAGTCGCGGAAAAGCTGGAACCAGTCCCGCCAAGCACGCCCACTGCGACGGCAGTCACAACCGCGGTCAGGCTGCTATCCGCGACACTGACCGTCGCACCGTTTTGAATGTCGATCGCATTCGCTGCCGCGTTACCTTGCGTACCACTCGTCGTAACCGTGATGTCGCTCGCATCTATGCGCGATCCCGCCCCGTCGGCGTGCAGGCCGTCTCCGCGACCCCCGGTGGTGGTAATCGTCACGCCGTCGAGGGTCATCGTACCACCGGTGCGGACGTCCGCCGCCGCCGCGTTGAGCACTTCTGAGCCGCCGCTTCCGGTCGTGTGAAGGGTGCCGCCGGTCAATTCGATGCGAGCGCCATCTTCGGCTCGGGCGGCGTTGGTCGCCGTTCCACCGGCACTGGCAGCGAGGTTCGTTCCGATGACGGAACTACCCGTTCCAGTAGCGAACAAGGTGTGACTGGCCCCAGCCGCCGTGCTGTAGGTGCCGTCCGTCAACTCAATCGCTGCCCCGGACTCGCTGCGCGCTGCGCTTGCCGTCGCGTTGGTTGTGTTGACCGTGAGCGATTGGCCTTCGATCCGTGAATTGGTGCCCGTAGCGAACAACGCATGGGCGTTGGCGGCACTGGTGGAAAGGCTGCTGGTAAACAGATCGATCGTTGCCCCGCTTTCGGCCCGTGCAGCGTTGGCAAAGGCTCCGGCCGTGGTGACGGTGATGTCTCGGCCCAAGATCGAGCTGCCGGTTCCGGTTGCGGTCAGGGCATAGCTGCTGGTGTTGGCGGGCACGCCGACCGCGGCACTCGTCGTGTTGGTCGTCGCGATCGTCGCACCTTGAGACAAGGAGATTGCGCCGCCGTTCTCCGCCCGCACGCCGAACGACGCGCGCGATGTGGTCGTGACAGAGCCCCCCGTAATCTCGATCCGGCTGTCTTGCCCTGACGCGAGCAGGCCATGGTTGAAGTAACTTACTGTCCCGCTGTTTCCGCCCAGCATCTGTATGCTTGACGTCGTCAAAGCGACGAAGCCGCCATCCGCGGCACGTATTGCGGTAAGGTTGTTCGCGGCGGTCGTGCCGTTTCCCAAGGTAAACGCGCTGTCGGTGACTCTTGCGAGGCTGCCCATACCCGTGACGACTGCCCCCGTTTGGCCGCTGATGGTCGTGGTTGCGGTCGAGGTGGTCTTGAGCGTGCTGTTAGTGACGGTGATGTCGGCGCCGGTCTGCAACCTCGCACCTGTCGCGTTCCCGGCCTGCAGGTTGATGGTTATGCCATCCGCCGTCACGTCTCCACTGGCGCCGCTATTCGAGAGGCCGGTGCCACCGGTAGTGGTTACTGTAATGATTGTGCCGCTCGGCACCGTGCATTCGAGATCGTTTACATTAAGAGTCGGACAAGTTTGCGCCTGTGTCGACCGAATGACGCACGCACTCGTCAGGCACCCCACCGCAAACGCGAGCGCGGAACTCCCTGCAAGTAAGTTGTAACTCGTTCCGGCGCACGATCTCGAGCAATTACCGACCCGCTCGAGCCCCGCTCGACCTGGTGAATTCACTGACATCTCAGCGAACTCCTCTCAAGTGTTTGCTATTTTTCGAAATACCGGGCGGCGTCTATGTCGCGCCATCAGGTAATCCCCCAACCAGCCGTGCCGATTGTACTCACTAGGCTATAAGGGTCTGGTCAGGACCGGCTGCTCAGAAATGGCCCTCACGAGCGTCCGCAATGGGTCGATTGCAGACGGTCCGCTTTGGAGCGGGCGTCAATTTGCGTTCAAGCCTGCCGGAATGACCGACATGGGTGGAAAGCGGACGCCCGAAGGTATCGCTTGTAGTACGGCGAATGGCCGCCATTCGCCCGACTGGGGCTGTTGAGTTCTTGCCATTTCTGACACGATCTCAGGTCTCTCCCGGATTGTGCGACGGGTAAACCCTAATGCCTTCCGGAATGAAGGCAGGTTAGGCCGTGCCTCGTGTCGCTAGTCGCGGCACTAGAGGAGAAAAGCGTTGGAGGCTTCCGCCGCACGGCTGGCTCCATTCCCGCAGTTCCGGTCCCACGGTGCGTAGCGTATGCGCTTGGCCGCTCCTGACCGCGGTGCTGTTCGCCACGCCGGTCATGGCGCAGGACGATGGTGCGCGGCTTTACATGCTTGCTCCCAAGGACACGACGATCGCCTCGGTCAGGGTCCATTCGCTCCACAGCAATGTCGGAACCGATACCGGGACCGTCTCGGACGATCCCAACTTGAACACGACGCTGGTGGTCTTCCAGTTCGTGCAGGAATTCGAAGTTGGCCGCCAGCAGCACATGGCGTTCCTGGTTGTCCCAGGGAGCCGGATTCACTCCGAAGTCGGGCTCGTCCCGGGCGGCCCTCCGGACTCGGTAACGGGGCTTGGCGACGTTCAATTGGGCTATGTCGTGGGTCTCTATGGAACGCCCTCGCTGCCGGCTGCGGACTATGCGGTGCATCCTCCAGGACTGGCGGTGAACCTGCTCGGCAAGCTGTTCCTGCCGACCGGCAAGTACAGCGATACGCGCACGACCAACATCGGAGCCAATCGCTTCGCGGTGCGCCTTGGCGTGCCGATCGTCTACGCCATCGGCAAGGGCATGGGCGATCCGTCGCTGACAACGATCGAGCTGATGCCGACCGTCACCTTTTATGGCTCGAACGACCGCCCCTACGGCGCGGAGCGGATGACCCAGGCTCCGCTGCTGATTGTCGAGGGCCATCTGACGCGCGGCTTGGCGAAAGGCTTTTGGGCTTCGCTGGACATGCTGTGGCGACGGGGCGGCGAAACCGAGGTCGATGGGGTGAAATCGGACAATTCGCAACAGGCCCTGTCGCTCGGTGTGACGGGTGTTGTTGCTCTTCCCCAAAGGTGGTCGCTGCGCCTGTCAGGCGGAGCTGTCGTCAGCCGCAACGAGCACGGCCCCAATGGCTGGATGGCGCGGGCCATCCTTGGGACTGCCTTCTGAACGCATGCAACTTCGGACCAGGAGAATGACAATGGCCACGATCGCCGAGAAGCCCAGTGTCTCGAACGCTCTACCGAAGGAGCAGGTCAAGGGCCGGCAATCGGCCATGGCCATTCCCCCCGGCGGATACTTCCCTGATCGCGTCGAACAGGGGCGGTTCGGGCCGGTGTTCCCGCAAACGCCGCTGAACTACGGCTTCACCATCATCGCCAGGATCAAGCCGGGGACCGAGGCCAACTTCTATGCCTACGCGGCCAATATCGAGAAGGCCGTCGCCGGCGCCCCCGACGTGCTCGACGTACTCAAGCTCCACACCCTCAAGTGGGTGCTCTTCGACATCGAGGGCGCGACCTACTTCATGTACCAGGGCGTGTTCGACACGGACTTCGACAAGTACACCGAAGATGCGGTGGCGATCTTTTCGAACACCGGCCTCGATACCGTATTCGAGAACCTCGAGGGGTTCCCGGCCGACTGGAAGTCCAACCCCGACGCATTCATCAATTTCGTGCGCGAACACCACCGGCCGAGCTTCATGGAATATGCCGAGTATTCCTATGTTTCGGCCAAGGAGGTGAAGAGCGCGCTGACGGTGAAGAATGGGCTCGCCGACGTCCTCGACAACATGCAGCTCTAGGGCGGCGGGATGCTCGAGCTCGGCGACATCCAGCACATCCTGCTTACGCGAACACCGGCGCTCACCGGCCGCTATGTGTTCCTGTCTTTCGCGGACGGAGACAGCGGCCGGGAATGGCTCAAGGAGATCCTGCCGATCGTGCAGTCGGCGGCTACGGTCGGGACGAGTGAGGAAGATCGGCGCTGGGTCACGGTCGCGTTTACTTGCAATGGCCTCAAAGCACTGGGCGTCGAAGCCGAAGCCCTGGACAGCTTTCCCGAAGCGTTTCGCCAGGGGATGGCGGCGCGGGCCGAAGTGCTCGGCGACACCGGGGCGAACAGCCCGGAGCACTGGGTGGATGGGACCGCGAGTTCGGGTCTGCACGCGATCGCGATCCTGTTCGCCCGCGATGACGAGGACCGGGGCCGCTGCGAGCGCGAGCACGAGGCGCTGCTGGATCGACTTCCTGGGGTCAGCGTCCTCTCGAGCTTGCACCTCGAGGCCACTCCGCCGTTCGACTATGCCCACGACCACTTCGGCTACCGCGACCGGCTTTCGCAGCCCGTGATCGAGGGGACCGAAGACATTCCCTACAACGGTTGCGGCGGACCTCTGAAGGCAGGCGAGTTCATCCTCGGCTATCCCGACGAGAGCGGCCAGCCCTATCCGATGCCGCAGCCGGAGATACTCTCTCGCAACGGTACCTACATGGCCTATCGCCGGCTCGAGGAGCATGTCGGCAAGTTTCGGGCTTTCCTCGCCGAACATGGGGAAACGCCCGACGAGCAGGAATTGATCGCGGCAAAGCTGATGGGCCGCTGGCGCAGCGGTGCCCCGCTGACGCTCGCGCCTGAGAAGGACGATCCCGAGCTCGGCGCCGACCTGCACCGGTGCAACGACTTCAACTACAAGACCGAGGACCCGCACGGCTACGCGGTACCGCTCGGCTCGCACATGCGGCGAATGAACCCGCGCGACACTGCGGCCAACATGAACCGGCGACGGATGATCCGGCGCGGCGCCACTTACGGCTCGCATCTGCCCGAGGGCCAAGCGGACGATGGCACTGAGCGGGGCATCGCCGCCTTCGTCATCTGCGCGAGCTTGGTCCGTCAGTTCGAGTTCGCCCAGAACGTCTGGGTCAACGACAAGAACTTCCACGAACTGGGCAACGAGCGTGACCCGATCATCGGCAACCAGGACGGCACGCTCGAATACAAGATCCCCAAGCGCCCGATCCGCAAGAAGATCACCGGCTTGCCGGCGTTCACCTCGGTGAGAGGCGGGGCCTACTTCTTCATGCCTGGGATCAAGGCGCTCCATTACCTGGCGCAGCTCGGGAACGCAGGCCCGCAACATTGACTGGAAGGACCGCCCGATGACTTCGCCATCCCAAGCCCGGACCTACAACCAGACCATCGTTTCACGTCCGTACACCCCGGGGAAACGGCGGATCAGCATCTATTGGACCTGGAGCTATCCGTGGGAAGTGCAACGGGATCCGGCGCTGATGGCGGACCGCTTTTCAACGATCACAGAAGTCCGCCGGGTCTTGTGGCCGGCCTATGAAAAGCCAGAGTTCGCGGCGGACCATTTCCTGCAGGGGATCGCCGGAACGCTCGAGCTGTTCCACGTTTCGGCGCTGAGCTTCCAGCGGGTCGCCGAGGAATGTACCGGCCACCCGGTTCACGTGTTCCAACGCATCGACCAAGCAGGCTTTCGGCAGCCGATCGACGAAAGCGTGCTTGATGACTGCGACACCTTCATGGTGTTCGGGCTCGACCACCTGCCGGCCGATCAGCGCGCCGAGCCGGGCGAGATCGAAGCGATCCGCAATTGGCTGAGGCGCGAGGGGACTTGCCTGCTCCTGGCGCCCCACCACGACGTCGGGTTCACCGACGATAACGACCAGCGGCAGATGGAATATCTCCATCACGGAGATGCGCTGGTTCCGCGCCAGCAACGCTTCACGACTTATACTCGCGACCTGATGCAGGCCCTCGGTGTGCCGGTCCACAACACGTGGGGCTTGCGGCCTGCGCGAGTTGAAGGCGGGATTGCGCCGCTGACCGTGTCGCATGAGGCCGACCTGCTCGGCCTGCTCGAAGGCGTGCCCACGCTGAACTTCCACCCGCACTTGCCGCACTACGAGGTGACCGAACCGGACAGCACGAGGATCCACGTGCTCGCCCGGCAACCGATCGATCTGGAGCGCCCGCATCCGTTCAGCGCGGCGGGGAACACCGAGTTCAATGTCGTGCTGTGGATGCCGCCCGAAGGCGAACGCGCAGGCGACATCGTGCTGGTGGATTCCACCCACTTCACCACACTTTTCGGTGGCACCGACAGCCTCGAGAGGTTCTGGCGCAACCTCGCCCTAATGCCGAGCGGCTTGGCTGCAAAGCGACCCGATGCCTAGCAAGTCCGATCGGGTACTCGTCCTCGGAGCAGGTCCTGCGGGAATTTTCGCGGCCTTGCGGGCTGCAGAACTGGGCGCGCCCACGACCCTTGTCACCAGTGGTGCTTTCGGCGGCATGGCAGCGGCCGACGGGCCAGTTCCGGTACGCGCGCTGGCCCATGCCGCCCGCCTAATGCGTGAAGCGCAACAGATGCCGCTCTACGGGATCAATGTCGGTGAACCGCGGCTCGACTATCCGTCGCTTCTCGGACGCATCGGCGAGATTGTGCGCGACGTGCGCGAGCACGCGGCGCTACGTCCGCAACTCGAAGCGGCGGGGGTGGCGATCCATGAGCATGCCGGGCCGACCCATTTCGTCGACCCACATCTAATCCAGACGGACGCAGGACAGCGGTTCGAAGCGGATCGGATCATCGTTTGCACAGGCGGCGTGAACCGCACGCTACCTGTCCCCGGCTTCGGACTGCTCGCAACGCACCGCGATGCCTTGTCGCTGACCTCGGTTCCGCCCTCAATGATAGTTATCGGCGGCGGGGCCACCGGCCTCCAGGTCGCGTCGATCTTCGCGGCATTCGGTACGCAAGTGGAACTGTTCGAGGCCGGAGACCGGATCCTCCCCGCAGAAGAACCCGAGGTGTCCGCTCAAGTGGCAGCCGGCTTTCGCGCTCGGGGGATTGTGCTGCGTGAAGGTTTCGGCGCCATTGAGGGCTTCGAGCCAGCTAGCGACGGCATTCGGATGACCTACCGACACGGTAACGAAACCAGGTCCAGCAGCGCGGCCCTCGGCGTCTCGGCAGTCGGTTGGTGTGTAGACGCCGACGCACTCCAATTATCGGCAGCCGGCATTGAACTCCATCAAGGCTTCATCGAAGTCGACGAGGTCGGGCGAACGTCCACACCGCACATTTTCGCAGCGGGCGATGCAATCGGCGGTGCCATGCTTGTACCCCAGGCGATCCAGGAGGGATTTGTCGCCGCTTCGGCCGCACTTGGCGCGGAAGCTCATCCGACGGCGCGGCATTTGGTCCCGCTCGGGAGCTTTACCGATCCCGAGTATGCCAGGGTGGGAGACATCGAAACAACAGCGGCAAAAAGCGAGAGAATAGTGGCGTCTACGGCGACGTTCGCGGAGACCACGCGAACGATCATAGACGGCCGAACGTTTGGGTTCTGCAAGCTCATCGCCGACGCGGAGACCCGCCAGATCATCGGCTGCAGCGTGGTCGGCGATCGCGCGGTCGATATCGTCCAAGTGGCGGCGGTAGCGATGGCCGGACGCATGGACGTGGATACGCTCGCCAATTTCCAGCTCTCGTTCCCCATTTACGCCGGCATACTTTCGCGCACGGCGATTAGACTGACCCAGGATATGGACTGGCGCTCCTCGACAAAACGAGCTTTGTCTGCCGAGGCGTAGACTGGCTCGAAGTATCCCGTTCCGCACTTTCCTCAAATGTCCGCAATGGGTCGTTAGCGGACCGTCCGCTTTTGGCGCCTGAACGCGGATGGAAGCGATTCGCTAAGCGACCGCCAAACACCATTCGAGCGAGGCGCAACCTTCGCTGGGCCATCACCCGACCGCCCAGCTAACGACCTTTAGGGGAGCTATTTTGGGAACAAGCCCCCCTTCCAGAAATATTGGCAATAAAATCAATGGAAGGTGGCGGAGACGGAGGGATTCGAACCCTCGATACCAGTAATCCCGGTATGGCGGTTTAGCAAACCGCTGGTTTCAGCCACTCACCCACGTCTCCGGATCGCGGCTAGCGATGAGCGCGGCGCTATAACGAGGGGTCGGTGTTGCGGCAAGAGGGCTTCCGGGCCCCTTGTCGATTGTGTGTAATCGACTCGATTCGCCGCAAAACCGACTCACCCTGCCGCGCGTTCATTGCCGCTTCAGGCGAGGAGGACTCTTTCTACGCCAGTACACGCCCGTTTCGGGATCGGGGGACACCATGCTGGTCACCATTGCCGCTTATTGCCGCCGGCACGCGCTGGGCGCGGTGCTTGGCCTCGCCACCGCCTGCGCCGGAACGCCGCTTGCCGCGCAAGGCATGCAGACGATTGATCCGAACTCCGCGATCGATGCCGATCTGAATTCGCCGCCGACATACGACACGGCGCCTTCTTACGATGCTGCTCCAGCGCCAGCCTATGACGGCGTGCCGACCGAGCCCGCACCGTGGAATTCGGAACCGGCCTATCCGCAGCAAGGCACCGTGCCGAACAATCCCGCCGCCAATACGGTGCCGGTCCAGGCCGCCAACTCCGCCTCGGCGAGCGATACCTACAAGGAAGACGACCTGATCGGCGCCGCCGAAGGCGTATTCGGGAAAGGCGCCAAAGGGCTCGCGGGCCTGATCGAGGACATCCTCAAGAAGCAGGGCGAGCCGAACGGCTATATCGTCGGCCGCGAAGCCGGTGGCGCGTTCTTCGTTGGCGCGCGCTATGGCTCGGGGACCTTGTTCCACAAGATCGAAGGCCAGCGTCCGGTTTACTGGACCGGGCCGTCGATCGGCTTTGACGCGGGCGCCAATGCCGGCAGCACTTTCGTGCTGGTCTACAACCTCAACGACACGGAAGAGCTCTACGAGCGTTATCCGGCCGGCGAGGGCGCGGCCTATTTCGTGGGTGGATTCAACGCCAGCTACATGCGCAAGGGCGATGTCGTACTGATCCCGATCCGCGTCGGGGCGGGCCTGCGGCTCGGTGTCAACGCCGGCTACATGAAGTTCTCGAAGGACCAGCGCTGGCTGCCTTTCTGACTTCCGTTCCGGCAGAGGTTCAAAAAGCGGTCAATTGAGGGTTGCGGGCGCGCCTGTGCATGGGCATGAGCGCGCCGCTATGCTCGACAGACTCACTCAGCAGCCGCCCGACGCGCTCCTCGCGCTGATCAAGCTCTATGATGCCGATCCGCGGGCCGACAAGATCGACCTCGGCGTCGGCGTCTATCGCACCGGCCAGGGCGACACCCCGGTGTTCGGCGCGATCAAGGCGGCCGAAGCCAAGCTGGTGGCCGAGCAGAATTCCAAAGCCTATCTCGGGCCCGAAGGCGACATGGGCTTCGTCCACGCGCTGATGCCGTACATCTTGGGCGACGACCCCACGCGCGGCGGCCGGATCGACGGCATGCAGACCCCCGGCGGAACCGGCGCTGTGCGCCTCGCCGCGGCGCTGGCGCAGCGTTCGGGCATCAGCCGCGTGCTCATGGGCACGCCGAGCTGGCCGAACCACGCGCAGATCCTGGCCGATCTGGGCCTGGAGCTGGTGACGTTCCAGCACGCCAATGCCGATGGGTCCGCCGATCTCGACGCACTCAAGGCCGCGCTTGCAGGCGCTGGCGAAGGCGATGCGGTGCTGCTGCACGGCTGCTGCCACAACCCGACCGGCATCGACTACACCCCCGCGCAGTGGGACGAGATCGCCGCGGTGCTGGGCAACAGCAAGGTCCTGCCGATCGTCGACCTCGCCTATCAGGGCCTGGGCGAAGGGCTGGAAGAAGACGCTTACGGCGCGCGCGTGGTCATCGCAGCGGTGCCCGAAGCGCTGATCGCCTACAGCTGCGACAAGAACTTCGGCCTCTACCGCGACCGCGTCGGCGCACTCTATGTTTACGCCAAGGACAGCGAGGAGCTCGGCCGCGTGCTCTCCAACGGCCACGCGCTGGCACGCGCTGCCTGGTCGATGCCGCCTGATCACGGCGCGGCTGCTGTCCGGCTGGTGTTGGAAGACAAGACCACCACCGCCCAGTGGCTCGACGAACTCGACCAGATGCGCACCCGCATCCGCCAGGTGCGCGAGGCGCTCGGCCAGGCCGGGAGCGCCGGCACCCTCGACCTCACGCCTTACGCGCGCCAGCAGGGCATGTTCGCCATGCTTCCGCTGACCAAGGAGCAGATCCAGGCGCTGCGCGAGGATCACGCGGTCTACATGGCTGGTTCGGGTCGCATCAACGTCGCGGGACTGACCCTGGGCAACCTGCCCAAGTTCATCGCTGCCCTTGCCTCGGTAACCGCCTAGCCCCCTATGGATCGGCAGCCGGTCCTTGAAGGCGAGCGGCTGTTCTTGCGGCCGCTGAAGAAGAAGGACTGGGACGCGCTCTTCGCCGTCGCGGCCGACAAGCTGCTGTGGGCGCACCACCCGGCGTCGGACCGCTGGCAGGAGCCCGTGTTCCGTGAGTTCTTCGCCGACGCTCTGGCCCAGGGCGGCGCGCTGGCAATCGTCGACAAGGCCAGCGGGGAGATCATCGGCTCATCCCGCTTCCAGGGTTACGATTCGTCGGGGGAGGGCGAAGTCGAGATCGGCTGGTCCTTCATCGCACGGCCTTACTGGGGCCTCGGCTATAACGCCGAGTTCAAGCGGCTGATGCTCGAACATGCGCTCGAGAGCGTGGGGCGGGTGGTCTTCACCGTGGGCGAGGACAATGTCATCTCGCGCAAGGCCATGGCCAACATCGGCGGGCAGCTGACGGCGCAGACCAAAGTGGTCGAGCGCGGCGGCCGACCGGTCAATCACGTGATCTTCGAGATTACCCGCGAGAGTTTTGCCCGAGGGCCGTTGGCGGGTTAGTCACTTGCCATCTCCAAGGGAGAGGGCTCAGCGTCAGTTCGCCCGCAAGCTCTCAAGCCGCTTCAGGTAACGCGCCACCGTATCGATCTCGAGGTTCACCGTAGCACCCTGCGCCAGCTGGCCGAGCGTGGTCACCTCCGACGTATGCGGAATCACATTGAGGCCGAAGTCGACCGAGCCATCGGGCCGGTCGGCGAGTTCGTTGACCGTCAGAGAGACCCCATCGACCGTGATCGAACCCTTCGGCGCGATAAACGGGGCGAGCTCGGCGGGCGCGCGGATCGTCAGGCGAGTCGAATCGCCTTCCGGTTGCCAGTCGGCGATCTTGCCCACGGCATCGACATGGCCCGAAACGATGTGTCCGCCCATCTCGTCGCCAAGCTTGAGCGACTGTTCGAGATTCACTTGCCGCCCCGCGTGCCACAGGCCGTGAGCGGTGCGGCTGACGGTTTCGGCGGAGACGTCGACCGTGAACCAGGCTGAGCCTGCCTCGCCGCCGCGGTCGACCACGGTCAGGCACACGCCCGAGCAGGCGATCGACGCGCCGATCGAAATGCCGGCTGGGTCGTAAGGACAGGCGATAGTCACGTGCAGGTCGCCGCGTTGCTCGACCTTGGTGATAGTGCCGATGGCGGTAACAATCCCTGTAAACATCTAGACGATCCAGCCCCTTGCTTCGCGCGACCGCTGATAGATGTCGAGCGTATCTCTGCCAAGCAGGCGCCTGTCGACATGGCGCCAACGCGCGTGGGCGTCAGCCAGCGATTCGAGCCCGATATCGCCGATGGCCTGGAGACCGGGACCGAGCAGGACAGGGCCGCGATAGATCATCAGCCGGTCGACCAGGTCAGCCTCAAGGAATGACGCTGCTGCGCCCGCACCGCCTTCGACGAGCAAATACTGTACCGGCTCAAGCGCGCGGATTTCCTGCGGATCGATCAGCGAGTGCCAGCCGTCCGGCACTTCCTCTCCGGTCAAGGCCAGCCGCGCAGGACTGCGAGCCTCTAACCCAGGCAATCGCACGTCGAGCTTGGGGGCGTCGGCGCGGAAGGTGCCGCCGCCGACCAGAATCGCGTCGACCCTAGCGCGCTCGCGGTGGGCGTGGGCGCGAGCTTCGGGGCCGGTGATCCACTGGCTCTCACCCGACGCCGTGGCAATGCAGCCGTCGAGCGACATGGCAAGCTTCAACGTAACGTGCGGGCGGTCGAGCGTCTTGCGCATGAGGAAGCCGGCGAGGCTTTCACGGCAGGTTTCGTCGTCAGCGCAAGTCGCGTCGATCCCCGCCGCGCGGAGCCGTTCGAGGCCGGCGCCGGAGGTCCGTTGGTCGGGATCCACCACGCCGGCAACCACCCGCGCTACGCCGGCGGCGGCGACGAGGTCGGCGCAGGCTGGGCCGCGATCGGACTGGTGCGCGCAGGGTTCGAGAGTGACGTAGAGCGTCGCTCCGCGGGCCTTCACCCCGGCTTGCTCAAGGGCTATGGCTTCGGCGTGGGGGCGGCCACCCGGCTGGGTCCAGCCGCGGCCGATGACGATCCCGTCACGAATGACGACAGCTCCGACAGCGGGATTGGGGCGGCTTAGCGGGCGTGCCCGCTCGGCCAGGGAGGCCGCGGCCGCCAGCCAGCGTGCGTCTTGCTTACTGCTCAACCGAAGCCTGCGCCGGTGCGGCCTTGTTCCTTGCCGCGGCAGTGTCGGTGGCCGCCTTCTCCGCGGCCTTCTCACGCTCGATGTCGGCTTCCATCGCGTCGACATCGATGCCCGTCGCACGGCCGAGAGCCTTGTAAGCCTCCTTCTTGCGCTCAGCGAGCGCTTCCAGTTCGGCCCGGCGCTTGTCCTGCCGCTTCTGGTTCTCGATGTTGGAGGCGATGATCTCTGCCTCGGTCCGGTTGGGATCGAAGGTCGTGATGTAAGTCACGCTCGGCCGCTTGGGCTCGACGCGCTGGCTTTCGGGAATGAACACCACCATCATGGTAAACGTCATCGCCACGGCCACGCCGAGGATTTGCCAGCGGTAAGGTGTCGGCTGTCGCCAAAGGTCGACCAGATCCCCGATCGCGCCCCGTGGCGACACTTTTCGCCAGTAGCTCATGCCGGTTAGATAGGCCGTTGCACGCGGGATCGCCACCCCGAACGCTCTTCCGGCGGATTAAAAATAGTCCACGTGGATCTCGATCCGCCCACGAAAGTCCCCACCGCTCGCTGCCCGGCTCGAGATACGGGCGCCGAAATTGAAAGTCAGGAGACCGTTCTCGTCGAGCATCGCTACTGGCGGCAGGTCGGTCACGAAGTGGGTCAGCTCGGCCTCGGCGCCGCTGGGACTGCGCAGCAAGACGCGGGCCGGCAGTTCTACCCGCACCGGCCGCAGTGGCTGCCCCCTGACAGTCGCGCGGGCCTGGTAGGATATGCCGCCAAGGTCGATCATGTTGACCACGCGCTTGGCGCCAGTCCGGGGGTCGATCTCGGCCGCACCGTCTTCCTGGCCGGCGAGGGCAAGTCGGCTGAATTGCAGTCCGCTTTCGATCTCGATGCGGAGCGGTTGTTCGTCGCGTTCAGCACGCGGTAGCTCAAGGCAGGTCGCGCAAGCGTCTTCGCCGGCCGCTGCGGACACAGCGCACCCAAGTGCGAGGATCGCGCCAAAGAGCAGGCGAGGTCGGCTCATGGCGCGGATCATGCCAAAACAGGGTTAATTCGGCGTTAGCCTATCCCAGGGCGGCGTAGAGGCCGCGGCCCTCCGACTTGAGCCAGCGGTCGGCGGCCTTCAGATCGCCCTCGAACAGGCGTCCGAGCAGAGCATGGAAGGCCGGCGAATGGTCGAAATGGACCAAGTGCGCGACCTCGTGCGCCACCACCGAACGACGGACCGCGTCCGGGGCCTGGACCAGCCGCCAGTTGATGCGAATGCATCCGGCTCCCGAACAGCTCCCCCACCGCCGCACGGCGCGCGACAGCCGCAATTGCGGGACCGTCTGTCCGGCGAGCGCGCAGTAGTGGGCGAGGTCTTCGCTCAGCAGGCGGAGCGCCTCGGTCTCGAGCCAGCGACGGACGCGGGCCGTCACCGTTTCCTGCGGTCCGCCCAGGCGCAGGCGGTTGCCGGCAACGGCAGGTTTGCGCGGCAGGCTCGATTCCCATTCGACAACAAGCCGCTCCCCTCGGAACAGCAGCGTCCCGCCCGGCACGGGGGGACACGAGTCGGGCACAGCGGCCAGCTGGCGTTCGAGCCAGTCGGCGCGGCTCTTGACGAATACCAGTGCATCCATCGTGCGGCCCCATTGCGGCATGGTGATGCGCACTTCGCTGCCATCAGGAGCCAGCCGCATCGTCATGCGCTTGGCGCGAGCATGACGGCGGATCGCGAGCGGAATTTCCTGCCCGCCGATCGTCACCTTCGGGTCCTGGCGCTCCGGCCGCAGCCAGTCGATCATCCGCCCTCCCATTCGACGATATGATGCTCGAGCGGACCGGCATCGTCTTCGCTCACCACTCTTCCCGAGACGCAGGCCCCGGCGCGGATCATCGCGTCATGGCTGCCGGTCAGCAGATAGTGCCAGTCAGGCAAGGGGCGCTCTTCGGCGCGGCGACGATAGGCGCAAGTCTCGGGCAGCCAGGTCACCTGTTTGACCAGCTTGGGCGTCAGGCGCAGGCAGTCCGGCACGAAGGCCTTGCGGTGCTTGTAGTCGCTGCAGCGAGCGGTCTGGGTATCAAGCAAGCGGCAGGCGACGTTGGTCTCGATGACGTCGCCGGTTTCCTCGTCCTCGATCTTGTGCAGGCAGCAGCGGCCGCACCCGTCACACAGCGCTTCCCACTCATCGCGATTGAGCGCTTCGAGCGGGAGTTCCCAGAAGCGGGTTCTCAACTCACCCATCGTTCCAGTTCCGCGGCCACTTCATTGGGACCCTTTTCTACCGGCAGAAGCGCGATCGGCTCACCCTTCCGCCCCATCAGGAAAGCGGCGCGGCTGTGATCCATCAGGTAGCCGCCGCTCTCGCTCACTTCGCCCTTGGTATAATAGACTGCAAAAGCCTTGGCGGCTTGGGCAATCTGCTCCTGCGTGCCGGTGAGGCCGATAAGATCGTCGGAGAAGGCCGAGGTGAACTCGCCGACCACCTTGGGGGTGTCGCGAGATGGGTCGATGGTGATGAACAGCGGTTGGACTTGCGCCGCGAGCTCTGGCTCAGCCTTCTTGAACTGCTCGAACCCCTTCATCATCCGCTGGACGTCGAACGGGCAGATGTCCGGGCAATAGGCATAGCCGAAATAGACCATGCGAAACTTGCCGTCGAAATCGCTCCAGCGCACGGTCTTGCCCTGAGTATCAACGAGTTCGAACGGTCCGCCGATCTGGGCTCCGGCAAGCGGCGCATCGGCAGCGGGAGAGGCGGTGGAGTTGCCACATCCGGACAGGATCAGGGACAGCAACAGACAGGTGGCGGCAATTGTACTACGGCAGGTCATGGCATCAATGTTCATGCTCTGCTAACGCCCGGTCGGCAAGGCCAGAGTCCCTAGGACGGACGGCCTGTCCGCATATTTGGATCGAGGAGATCGGGTTTGGCCCGGGGTATCGTACGACGTTCGACTGTCAGTGTGGTTATGGCGACAATTCTGGCTTTGGGCGCCCCCGCTGCCGCGCAAACTAAGTCGGACGGCTACAAGTTTCTCGACGCGGTGAAAGACAAGAACGCCAACGAAGTCGATGCGCTTCTGCGCAAGCCGGGCTCGCAAGTCGTCAACTCACGCGACTTGAGCAATGGCCGCACCGCGCTGCATATCGTGGTCGACATGCGCGACGTGACCTGGATCAGGTACCTCATCAACCGCGGCGCCAACCCCAATACTGCCGACAACAAGGGCGTGACGCCGCTGATGCGGGCCAGCCAGCTGGGCTTCGTTGACGGCGTGGACGCACTGGTCGCGGGCGGGGCGCGAGTCGACAACTCCAACGATGCCGGTGAAACACCGCTGATCCTGGCGGTCCACCGCAAGGACACCAACATGATGCGCGTCCTGCTCAAGGCTGGCGCCGATCCTGACAGGGCGGACAACTCCGGCCGATCGGCGCGGGATTATGCCCGCAGTGACGGCGCCAACAGCCCGACGCTGGCAGAAATCGAAAGCAGCAAGGCACCGGTGGGTGCCCGGACGGGCAGCGGACAGACCTACGGGCCGAGCCTCTGACGATGGCGCCGGACGACCGCACGCTCGACGAGTTGCGGCTCGACCTCGCGCCGGAGATCGCCCGCCTTGCCGTGTTCGACGGTTGGGGCGATCAGGCGCTGGAGCAGGCAGCTGCCAGCGCGGGAGTCGATCCCGCGGTTGCGCGGCTCGCCTTTCCGGGCGGGGCGATGGACATGATCGCCGCATGGATTGCCTCGACCGACGCCAAGATGCAGGCAGCCTTTGCTGACGGGCATCTGACCGGGCTCAAGATCCGCGACCGAATTCGCACTCTCCTCCAGTTTCGCCTCGATGCGGTGGCTGGGCAGGAAGAGGCGTTGCGGCGGGCCCTGGCGATCCAGGCCATGCCCCAGAACCTGGCGCGCACTATGAAGCTCGGCTGGAACAGCGCCGACCAGATGTGGCGCCTCGCAGGCGATACGGCCACCGACTACAATCATTACACCAAGCGTGGCTTGCTGGCCGGGATCTACACGGCGACTTTGGCCGTTTTCCTTGACGACACCAGCGAGGGCAAGGCGGAGACGCGCGCTTTTCTCGATCGCCGAATCGAAGGTGTGATGAAATTCGAGAAGGCCAAGGCACGGGTGTTCCGCGACCGTGAGGGCTTCGATTTCGCCCGGTTCCTTGGTAGGCTACGCTACCCGGCGCGCTAGTTCTTACTGCGAGCCAGTTGCAATTACCTCCGCCATCTGGCACCCGCATTGGGTGACTTCCAGCATGACTCTCGATCTCCTGCCGGTGCGCCGCCGCGCCGAAATCGTCTCCATCGATTGGGCTGCGCTCGCGCCCGACGAAGCCAAGCGCCTGCAGGCTCTCGGCATCGACGAGGGCGCCCGAGTAGCGGTGGCCCATCGCGGCATTTTTGCCGGCCGTGACCCGATCGCGCTGCTGATCGGCCGCATGACCGTGGCCATCCGCCGCGCCCATGCCCGCGCGATGACGGTGGAGCTGATATGACCCGGCAACTCACCGCCGCGCTTGTTGGCAACCCCAACTCGGGCAAGAGCGCGCTGTTCAACGCGCTGACCGGCGCGCGCCAGAAGATCGCCAACTACCCCGGCGTCACCGTGGAGCGGAAAGCCGGGCGGATGTACCTGCCTTCCGGAGAGCCGATCGAACTGGTCGACCTCCCCGGCAGCTATGCACTCGATGCGGCGAGCCCGGACGAGGAAGTGACTCGCCGGGTCGTGCTCGGAGAGTTTCCGGGCGAGGCCAAGCCCGATGTCCTGATCATCGTCCTCGACGCCGCCAACCTCGAACAGCACCTCGTCTTCGCGCAGGAATTGATCGAGCTCGGACGGCCCGTGGTCGTCGCGCTCAACATGATCGACCTTGCCGAACGTGACGGGCTGGTGATCGACCCGGCAGCGCTTGCGCAGTCGCTCGGTGTCCCGGTGGTTCCGACCGTCGCGGTGCGCAAGCGTGGGCTCGATGCGCTGCTGGAAGCGGTTGGCCAAGCCGAATCGCTGGCCGGCAAGGACATGCGCTCGCATCCGCACCAGCATCTTTCGCTACAGGAGCGGCGCCTTACGGCTCGCCACATGGCGAATGGCGCGATCCTCAGCGAATCGGGTGTCCACCGGTTGCACGCAAGCCTCGACAAGGTCCTGCTGCATCCCTGGCTCGGCCCGCCGATTCTGTTCGCGCTGCTGTTCGTGATCTTCCAGGCGGTGTTCGCCTGGGCGACTCCGTTTGCCGACGCACTCGACGGTGGCGTTAGCGCGCTGATCGACTTCACCAATCAGAACATGGCATCCGGCTTGGTCCGCGACTTCCTGACTCAGGGCGTGCTCTCGGGCGTTGGCTCGGTGGTGGTGTTCCTGCCGCAGATCGTGATCCTGTTCGCCTTCATCCTGGTGATGGAGCAATCGGGCTACATGGCCCGCGCGGCTTTCATCATGGACCGGCTGATGGCTTCGGTCGGGCTTTCCGGACGCAGCTTCATCCCGCTGCTCTCGAGCTTCGCCTGCGCCATCCCCGGCATCATGGCGACGCGTGCGATCGCCGATCCCAAGGACCGGCTGACCACCATCCTGATCGCCCCGCTGATGACCTGTTCGGCGCGCCTGCCGGTCTACGCGGTGATCATCGGTGCGTTCATTCCCGCGACCACCATAGGCTGGGGCATCGGTCTGCAAGGGCTGGTGCTGTTCGCGCTCTACGTCGCCGGGATCATCGGCGCGATGGTCGCGGCCCTGGTTCTGCGTCGTACGGTGACCAAGGGTTCCGCGTCAGGCTTCATCATGGAGCTGCCGAAATACCAGTGGCCGCCGCTGCGCGACCTCGCGATCGGCCTGTGGCAGCGCGCCTGGGTGTTCCTGCGCCGCGCCGGCACGATCATCTTCACCGTCACCGTGGTGCTGTGGGTCCTGCTCAGCTTCCCCAAGGCCGAACCGGGGCAAAGCCAGTCCGAAGCGAGCATCGCCGGCCATATCGCCAGCGGGCTTGAGGTTATCGTCCGGCCGATCGGTTTCAATCATGAGATTGCGCTCTCGCTGATCCCGGCGATGGCCGCGCGCGAAGTGGCCGTGGCCTCTCTCGCGACGACTTACGCCGTCAATGCCGAGGATGAAGATGTCGCCGCCCAGGGCCTGATCCCGAAGCTGCAGAACAGCTGGACCCTGCCCACCGCGCTCGCGTTCCTCGCCTGGTTCGTGTTCGCCCCGCAGTGCCTCTCGACCATCGCCGTCGCCCGGCGCGAAACGAATGGGTGGAAATGGCCCATGTTCATGCTGGGATATCTGTTCGCGCTGGCCTACGTGTTCGCCGGAATCACCTACTGGCTGGCGGTTGCCGCTGGCCTCTAGTTCGGCAGAGGAAAATTCATGGCAGGCAGCGTCAACAAGGTCATTCTGATCGGGAACCTGGGTCAGGACCCGGAAGTGAAGAGCTTCCAGAACGGCGGCCGCATCGCCAACCTGCGCATCGCCACGTCTGAGACCTGGAAAGACAAGCAGACCGGCGAGCGCAAGGAGCGGACCGAGTGGCACAGCGTCGTGCTTCAGTCCGACGGCTTGGTCGGCGTGGCCGAGCGTTTCCTGCGCAAGGGCAGCAAGGTCTACATCGAAGGCCAGCTGCGCACCCGCAAGTGGCAGGATCAGTCCGGCAACGACCGTTACACCACCGAAGTCTCGGTTGGCGGTATCGGTGGTGTACTGACCATGCTCGACGGCGCCCAAGGCGGCGGCGGCGGTGGTGGTGGTCAGCGCAGCGGCGGTGGCGACTGGGGTGACCGCGGCGGTTCGTCGTCAGGCGGCGCCAGCAGCGGCGGCTCCAGCTGGAACCAGGGCGGCGGCTCGTCGTCGGGCGGCGGCATCAGCGACGACCTCGACGACGACATCCCGTTCTGAGCTGGGTGTTCCCTCTCCCAAGGGGGGAGGGCTAGTCCTGCTTCTTTAGCGCTGCGAGCGCCCCGAACGGGCCGGCAGCGGCCTCGTCCAGCAACCCGGCTTCCTTGCGGAAGCGATCGGCGTTGGGGCCGGTGGCGTAGGGATCAATCGCCAGCACCAGGCTCTGCGCGACGGCTTCGCCCAAGTCGATCGACTGACCCGAGTAAGCAATCTCGTCGAGATCGCCGGCATCGAGTTCCAGCTCTTCCTCATCGACAGGCGTTTCGGGAACGAAGCGGAAGATCAGCGGCTCGTCGATCGTCACCGGCAGGTCTTCGCCAGAAATCGCGCAGCTCTGCACGATCGACGCGTGCAGACGTCCGTTGGCGTTGATGGCCTGACCGTCAGCCCGAAGATCCAGCGTGGCCTTAAGCGATTTGATCGCCACCAGCAGAAACCGCCGGGCGACAGCCTTGCGCTCTTCCTCGTTGGCCTCGAGCTCGATCGCTCCTTCGGCGAAGTGCCGCAAGTCGATGGGGCGAGAGAATTCGGGCGCGGTCATAGGCCGATGTCTCCGGACAGAAGGACCTTGCTGTCGAGCGCGCAGAGCTTGTCGTAAAATCCACGCAACCGGCGCGCGAGGCCGTCAGGCCGGCTGTCCTCGTCCAGCAGCGTGACATTGCGCGCCAGCGCCTCGGCCAGCGCGGAGTCTTCGGCGCTCTTCAGTGCCTCGCGAAAAGCGCCGATCCGTCCTCCGAGTACGGACATGAGCTTGCCCATGTGCTTGCCGACCACCAGATCGCCCACGCCCGTCTCGCGCAACTGGCCGTCCATGTCGGCCACGAACAATTCGGTCAGCAAGGCCGATTCGCGGGCGAAGACCCGGTCACGCTCAAGGCGCAGCAGCACGATGGCCAGGATCGCCGCAATCATGTCGAACCGTCCCGCCACCGTGTCGGCCACGCCGTCCTCGCGATAGAGGACCGGATCGCGCGAAAGTTCGACGACGCGGTGCCACAAGGGGCGCAGCGCTTCGCGAGCATCGGATCCGGGGCGAAGGAAGCGTTTGAGCAGGGACATGGGGGACTAAAGCCATTCGTTCAGCGGTTATTCAATGGGCCGGCCGCACCCGCCATTGCTTGACGAAGCGGGAGCCCGTAAGGCTCCGGCCCAGATAGTGACCCGAAGCGGAGAAGTCGAGGAATGGCGGGTAAGTGGCGCATCGGGATAATTCTGGGGGCATCCGTGCTCACGAGTGGATGCATCAATTCGATCGCGACGCACCGCGGCTACCTCAACGACGAGGTGCTGCTGCAATCCGTCCAACCCGGCATCGACAACCGCCAGTCGGTTGAGCGCACGCTGGGGCGGCCGAGCTTGCAGAGCGAGTACGGCGATCCGGTGTGGTTCTACATCTCCAGCACCACCATGCAGAAGCCTTTCGGCACCCCGAGGATTGCCGAACATTCGGTGACCGCCGTCCGTTTCGACGAGACCGGTAACGTCATCGAAGTGAAGCGCAGCGGGCTGGACGAAGTCGCTTATCTCAACCCCGACGATGCCAAGACCCCGACGCTCGGGCGCGAGCGCGGGTTCCTTGAGGACCTGTTCGGCAACATCGGCCAGGTCGGCATGGGCGGCGCGGCCACCGGCGGCGGTGGCGGCGGCAACAACTGAGCCGAGTACAGCGGCGCTCGCTTGAAGCGCCGCCAGGTCTCGCCCATATCTTCGTCCATGGACGATAGAGAGGGACGCCACGGCCTTATCCAGTGGCACGGCACTACCATCATTGGCGTCAGCAGGGGCGGCAAGACCGTCATCGCCGGTGACGGCCAGATTTCCATGGGCAACACGGTGATGAAGCCGAACGCCCGCAAGGTCCGCCGGATCGGCGAAGGCGGGAAGGTCATCGCCGGTTTCGCCGGTGCCACCGCCGACGCCTTCACCCTGTTCGAACGGCTCGAAAAGAAGCTCGAGCAATATTCCGGCCAGCTGCTGCGCGCGGCGGTCGAGCTCGCCAAGGACTGGCGGACCGACAAGTATCTCCGCAACCTCGAAGCGCTGATGATCGTGGCCGACAAGGACACGCTGCTGGTGCTCACCGGCAATGGCGACGTGCTCGAACCCGAAGGCGGCATCGCTGCGATCGGATCGGGCGGTAACTACGCCTTGTCTGCCGCCCGCGCGCTCGCGGACTATGAAGACGATGCCGAAACAATCGCCCGCAAGGCCATGGCGGTCGCTGCCGAGATATGCGTGTTCACCAATGACCGCGTGACGGTCGAAACCATCTAGCTTCCCTCCCGTTTGCCGGAGGGGCCGGGGATGGGCCCACTTGCTCATCCTCAGACTCACCCACACCTAGCCCCTCCTGCAAGCGGGAGGGGGACTGAGGAACAAATGAACGATCACCTGACCCCTAAGGCGATAGTCGCGGCATTGGACGAACACATCATCGGCCAGGCCGAAGCCAAGCGCGCAGTCGCCGTGGCGCTGCGCAACCGTTGGCGCCGCCAGCGCCTCTCACCCGAACTGCGCGACGAGGTGACGCCGAAGAACATCCTGATGATCGGGCCCACGGGCTGCGGCAAGACCGAGATCAGCCGGCGCCTGGCCAAGTTGGCCGATGCTCCCTTCGTGAAGGTGGAAGCGACCAAGTTCACCGAGGTCGGCTACGTCGGCCGCGATGTGGAGCAGATCGCCCGCGACCTGGCAGAGGAGGCCATCCGGCTGGAAAAGGACCGCCGGCGCGAGGCGGTGCGTGAATCGGCGAGCAAGGCGGCGATGGACCGGCTGCTCAAGGCGCTTGTCGGCGAAAATGCCAGTGAGGCGACGCGCGAGAGCTTTCGCCTGCGCATCGTCGAGAACGCGATGAACGACGTCGAAGTCGAGGTCGAAGTCGAGGATGCTCCGCAGAGCTCGTTCGAGCTGCCCGGCATGGGTGGCAACGTCGGCATGATCAATCTCAGCGAGATGATGGGCAAGGCGTTCGGCAAGCAGAACCTCAAGCGCCGCAAGCTCAAGGTGCCCGACGCCTGGGACAAGCTGGTCGACGAGGAAGCTGAAAAGCGCATGGACCAGGACGACGTCGCCCGCGTCGCGCTCGCCAATGCGGAAGCGAACGGGATCGTCTTCCTAGACGAGATCGACAAGATCGCCGTCTCTGACGTCAGGGGCGGATCGGTCAGCCGCGAGGGTGTGCAGCGCGACCTGCTGCCGCTGATCGAGGGTACCACGGTCGCTACCAAGTATGGCCCGATGAAGACCGACCACGTGCTGTTCATCGGCAGCGGCGCGTTCCACATCGCCAAGCCTTCGGACATGCTGCCCGAACTCCAGGGCCGCCTGCCGATTCGTGTTGAGCTGAAGGCGCTGACCGAGGAGGACTTCGTTGCCATCCTGTCGGACACCCGCGCGAACCTTGTCCAGCAGTACCGCGCGTTGCTCGGGACCGAAAAGGTCACCGTCGACGTCACGCCCGATGCGATCCGCGAAATCGCCCGCATTGCCGCGCAAGTGAACGAGACCATCGAGAACATCGGTGCCCGGCGCTTGCAGACGGTGATGGAGAAGCTGTTCGAGGATCTCAGCTTCGAGGCCGAGGACCGCCAGGGCGATTCGGTCGTGATCGACGCTGGCTATGTCCGCGAGCGACTGGCCGTGCTCGCGCAGGACGCCGACCTCAGCAAGTACGTGCTCTAGCCGTAGTAGGCTTCGACGAACGGTTCGAGGAATGAGCGATAGGGGTCGGCTGAACCGATCCCGTCGCGATTGATCGGGCGGCGGACCTGCATCATGCTGGACGTCGCCACCGGTCCTTCATTCTTGTGCGGCGCGAACACTTGCGGCTCGATGTCCAGCCCACAGTGCGTCATGAGGCGACGGGTCCAGGGCTCGGGGTCCGCTACCAGCGCTTCATAGGGAACCACCAGCAACCGATCGCCCAGGATATTCTGCCATCGCGTTCGCAACTGGTTCTCGAGTTGAAAGTGAAACGCGATGTCCTGTTGGTCATAGCTCCACGGGATAGCGCCCGCGGAGAAGTTGGTGCGAAAACACGACCAGGCCTGGTCGAGCGGGTCGCGCGTCATCCAGATCAGCGGGGCTTCGGGGAGTAGCGCGGCGACCAAGCCCAGGACGCGGCTGGCGTCGATCGTCTTGTCGACAAGACGCCCGGCGCCCGGGAAGCGCTCCTCCATCCAGTGATGCCACAGCCGGGCCGCCGATGGTGGGTCCGCCTTCTCGAGGTATGTCTTGAGCGCGGAATAGGACACGCCGCCGACCTCGATTGCCAACAAGCCCTGCCGGTTGATTTCCGCGCCCCCAGAGACGGCGCTATGGCTGGTCAGAATCTGCTGCACCAAAGTCGTGCCCGACCGCGGCAAGCCGGTGACGAAGATCGTCTTGGCTGTCGGCTCGCTCTGCAGGCGCGAAACGGCGGCAATCCGTTCGGCGTCAAAACCGTCAATTGCTTGGTGGGCGAGCAGCTGATCCTGTTGGCGGCTGTAGCTTTGCCCGGATTTCATCTCGCGGGCTCCACGGTCAAAGGCGGCGAAGGCGCGCGGATGATCGCCGCGGTCGGCATAAGTCTTGCCCAGCGCGTAAAAATAGGGAGCTCGCTCTGCTGGTCTGGCGTCCTCCATGCCGGGCTCGGCAGCGATGACGCGTTCGGCAAGCTCCCCCTCGCGCGCGAGGTCGGCCGACGTCGCCAGCATCAGCCATGGCGACCCCAAGTCGGGTCGCGCCTTCACTACGCGATCGAGATATTCCCGACCTTCCTCGGTCTTGCCGAGATTGAGCAGGATCATGCCCCGGGTGTAGGCGTTGGCCGTCGAGTTCGGTGCGTCGTCTGGTAGTGACCACATCAAGTCACGCGCTTCGCCCGTTGCCTCCCACTGCCCGAGCAGGGCCACTTTCTTGTACTGCGCGAGGTCACTTCGGCCGGAAGCTTCGACGAATAAGTCGACAGCTTTGCGAGCGAGTTGAAGCTCACCCTTGTCGGCTACGATCTGCGCGAGCGATTCCCACTGTGCGCCGAGGGGCGCGCCGAGCTCGATGAGCTGTCGAACGAGATCGACAATCCTGGCGCGGTCCTGTTGTTGGAGCGCCGGCTGAAGTTGGCCGACAAGGGCGACTCCAGCAGCCAGGTTGCGGTCTGTAAGTCCGCGCGGTTCTTGAGGCCGACTCACGTGATAAGGCCGCTATTCTCGCTATTTGCGTTCGGCATGTGGAGGGGATGCCCATGCGGACTGCAATCCGAAAAGTGTAGTAAATTGTGTCACCGGAGCGCGAACTTCGCGGATCTCGACTTTCCAACTCGAACGGTCGAACCGGCGACTACACCCTTAGCCGCACCACGCGCACCAGAACCAGCTAGGCGGTCGGAAGGCGGTGATTACACGTCCTGCCGTGATAATACCCATCCAGCTCAGCAGGGAGACGGCAGCAAATACCCTTGCCGCGTTCGGTGGCGAATCGTCTGGACCAAGGAGGGCGACCCTTCGCGAGGTCGTCAGGTAGAACAGCACCATGTTGAGGCCGGCAAGGCCGAGCAGAGCCATCTTCAGCTGCCACGCCGGATTATAAATGTACTGGTCGGGCGCGGAGACAACGAAAAGGAAGCCGGTCGCAGCGCAAAGCAGGAAGCCGAACACGCCGAACGGGACCAGTCGGTGCAGCGCCGACAGGGAGATCCCGCGAACGAAGCCGATCATCCTCAGGTCGAACATCCCGACTGTGCCAAACAGCAGGCAGATGCCGAAGAAGTGGACGATCTCCGCGATCGGCCATCCCCACGCGGAGTTCATCAGGTCATAGAAGCCGCTGTCGATCGCCCAGATGACGATACCGACGGGATCGAAGATCGGATCGTTCGGGAGCCCGGTCATGGGTCCGTCGTGAACAGCATGGTGTTGGTGTAGAGCAGCAGCTTGCCGCAAGCGACGCCAGCCAGCCACAGCGCGAGTGAACCCGCGGCAAGCAGGCGGGCATTCCTCGGCAAAGGGGAACCCGCGGCAGCCGCAGGGAAGACCTCGCGGGCAATAGCGCGGACCATCAGCGCCGCTGAGATCAGGCAGACGAACTTAAGTGCGAAGATCCAGTTGGTGAGCGCCTTGGCTGGATAGCCCGCCAGCAGGCCGAGGCCCGAGACGACCGCCATCGTCGCGCCCACCCACATCCACGGAACGAACCCGGCAAACCGTTCCAGCCGCGCGCCCGATGCGACACCCAGAACCCGCAACGAGATCGCCACTCCGCCGCCGACCAGGAAGGCCATTCCCAGCGCGTGGAAGATCAGCAGGACGAAGTAGGCGTAGAAATCCTCCCGCACGAAAGCGGAAAGCTGCGTTTCCTCCATCCAGCGTAGAGCGCCCATTTATCCCCCAGGCGCAGATTGCCACGCCAGGGCGATGATGGCCAGCTAGCTATTCACCGTACCAGTACTGCGCATGGCAAGCCTCGCACACAGCGTCCATTTCGCTCACCAGGTTGCCTGTGGCGGTAACGTCGCGCGCCTTGGCTGCGGCGACCAGTTTCTCCGAATGTTCGGCAAAGGCGACGGCCTTCTCCCGGAAGCCGGCAGGATTGGCGCCAAGCTGGTGCTGGACGTGGTCCATCGACACCTGGTCTTCACTTACGGTCCGGTTGTTGGGGCCAGCGGCGACCGGGCTTTGCCATGTCGCCATCGTCCTGCCGGCTTCGGCAAGACGTCCCGCGGAATAGACGAGGCTGTCGAACTTCGCGTCGTCCATCTTGGCTGCGTCGAGCGCGCCATCATCGTCCATCGCGTTGTTGGTGACGTCCCAGATCGCCAACATCGAAGGATTGACGTTCTGGGTCATCGCGATCCGCACGTTCGTGATCGTAGGATCCTGGGCAACGGCGGTTACGGCCACGAACGCCAGTGCGCCCGATACGACGAGAGTGGGGAGTCTGATCATGGCCATGCGATGGTCCCTGTTGCTGCCAGCGTCGTTGATTCTTCTCAAACTTGCGCTGATTCCCTTAGCATATTTGAGCACTCATTCCGCCGCTTCCTCCAGTGCCTCCTCGCGCTCGGAGAGCTGGCGGTTCCACATCTCGGCATAGAGTCCGTCGAGCCGCAGGAGATCGGAGTGCGAGCCGCTTTCGGCCAGTCGGCCGTGATCGAGCACGAGGATCGTATCGGCATCGGCAATGGTCGAAAGCCGGTGGGCGATCGCGATGCTGGTGCGATGTTCGGACACGCGGTGCAGAGTCGCCAGGATGTCCTGCTCCGTGCGGGTATCGAGCGCACTGGTTGCTTCGTCCAGCAGCAGGATCGGCGGGTTCTTGAGCAAGGTCCGGGCGATGGCGACGCGCTGCTTCTCGCCACCGGAAAGCTTGAGACCGCGTTCGCCGACTTCGGTGTTGAAGCCCTGCGGCAGCATCTCGATGAACGGCAGGATCGCCGCATCGCGGGCCGCGGCCGCCACAAGCTCCTGGCTCGCCCCGTCGCGGCCATAGGCGATATTGTAGCCGATCGTGTCGTTGAACAGCACGCTGTCCTGCGGGACGATGCCGAGCTGGGCGCGCAGGCTCTCCTGCGTCACTTCGGCAATATCCTGCCCGTCGATGAGAATGCGGCCCGACCAAGGGTCGTAGAAGCGGAATAGCAGACGGCCGATGGTCGATTTGCCGGCACCGGACGGACCGACGATCGCCACGTGTTCACCGGACGGGACTTCGAAGCTCAGGCCGTGGAGGATCTCGCGGTCGGGCTCGTAACCGAAGACGACGTTGTCGAACGCCACAGTCGGACGGTGCACGACCAGCGCTGGAGCTCCCGGAACGTCCTTCACTTCGATCTGTGTATCGATCAGGCGGAACATCTGGGCCATGTCGATCAGGCCCTGGCGGATGGTGCGATAGACCCAGCCAAGCATGTCGAGCGGGCGGAACAGCTGCATCAGGTAGGTGTTGATCAGCACCAGCGAGCCGACGCTAAGCCTGCCCTCGTGCCAGCCCCAGACCGTGAAGGCCATCGCGCCGCCCATCATCAGGTTCATGATGACGGCCTGGGCAATGTTGAGCAGGCCGAGCGAGTTCTCGCTCTTGATCGCGGCCTCGGCATAGGCGCGCGTGGCCGAACCGAAGCGTTCCAGTTCGCGCTTCTCGGCGCCGAAGTATTTGACCGTCTCGTAGTTCAGCAGCGAGTCGACCGCGCGGGCCAGCGCCAGCCCGTCGAGGTCGTTCATCTGCATGCGCAGCTTGGTACGCCACTCGGTGATCGCGCGCGTCACCCAGATATAGGAAGCAACCGTTACTGCCGTCGCCAGCACCACTTCCCAGCCGAACTTGACGTAGAAGATGGCCGCCACGACCACCATCTCGACCGCGGTCGGGGCAATGTTGAAGAGCAGGAAGTAGACCATCGTATTGATGCTCTTCGACCCGCGTTCGACGATCTTGGTCACCTCGCCGGTACGGCGGCTCAGATGGAAGCGCAGCGACAGCCCGTGGAGCCGCGCGAACACATCCTCGGTCAGCTGGCGCACGGCATCCTGGCCGACGCGTTCGAAAATGATGTTGCGGAGGTTGTCGAAGATCACCGTCGCCAGGCGCCCGGCGGCGTAAGCCGTGACCAGGCCGAGCGCGACCCACATGGCCTCATCGCCGCGTGCGGCCATCGCGTCGATCGCGCCGGCATAAGCAAACGGCAGCGTCAGCACGACGATCTTGGCAATGAGCACGAAGAAGCCCGCCCAGCCGATCCGCCAGCGCAGGTCGGGGCGGTCTTTCGGCCATAGGTAAGGGAGGAAACGGCGGACAGTGTTCCAGCCGGCCCAGTCTTTTGCCGCTTCCGAAGCGTTATTTCCCGATGCGGTGTTCGAATTATTCATCGCGCATCAGGTGGGGCCACTGACGGCCCGCGGCAATGAACAAATGCTATTGGCTCTATGAGCCGCGCGGTATGTCGAACAGGACGCGGCGGGTTTGGAAGTCGATCGCCACGCGCCTGAACAGCTTTAGCTCCGACATGCCGAGCACCAATGCCGGCTTGTCACTCAGGCCGAGCGAATGGAACGACGGCGAGTCCGCGTACATGACCGCCAGGTTCGAGAGCTTGGCCCTTCCCAGGTCGAGCTCGCCCGCGACGCGGATCGTGCCTGCAAGTGCCACACCATTGATGTCGGTCAGCTCAGTCTCGCCCAGGTGCCGCCCGCGGCGCATGCGCGCCTGAAGAGCCGGGTTCCCGATGCTCCCTTGGGCGCCGGTGTCGATGATCACCGCCACCGGTATACCATCGAGGCGCGCGTTGGTGATGATCAGTTGGCCAAGCTTGCTGCGAGCTTTGACGATAATCTCGAAGCCCCGGTTGCCGCCGAGCTGTGCGGCATCGGCAACCGACATCTCTTTCTTGATGAAGTCGATCAACACACGCTGGTTCTGCAGGCTGTCCAGTCCGAGGATCCCATCGGCACCACCGATGTGCTCGCCTTCGATCACCGGGGCGTTCTCGATGAAGAAGTTCCGGCTCCCGAGTCTCACGTTCTCGATCGGTGTCGTCTCGACCTGCCGGCGGCTGGCCATGCCGACCAGCGTCGCCTCGTCGCGGTCGAACAATTGCAGGCGGTCGGCCAGGTCGCGCGACACGACGGTCGCTTGCGCACCCGTGTCGATCATGAACTGGAAGGGCCCGTTTTCGCCGATTGTCACCGGGACGGTCATGCGCCGGTAGCGCTCGTCCTCTAGGGTGATGATCTCGACTTCAGGGATATCGCCGGGGATATCCTGGGCGGACGCTCCGCTCAGGCCAGTGACCAGCGTTACGGCAGCGGCTAGATGTTGCCAGCCCATTCTCTCTCCCCAACCCGGTCAAGGAGACCGAGTGACCTGAGCACCATACCATATCGAGCCACTCAGCACAAAGCGTGCCAAGCGAATCATCAGTCGGGCCTGTAATTGTCGGCCTTGGGCTTGCTGGCGCAGA
Source organism: Altererythrobacter sp. Root672 (assembly GCF_001427865.1). Taxonomy (NCBI): domain Bacteria; kingdom Pseudomonadati; phylum Pseudomonadota; class Alphaproteobacteria; order Sphingomonadales; family Erythrobacteraceae; genus Altererythrobacter; species Altererythrobacter sp. Root672. Next base: position 268,291 of record NZ_LMHH01000002.1, on the reverse strand, counting down.
TTCAGCTCTCGGTCTGGCGGGTCCGGCTGCGGGCGATCATATCCCAATTGCGGCGCACCACTTCGGGCCAGAATAGCCAGAGCGTGACCCCATAGACCGTCCCCCCGAAAGCGGAGAGCAAGGCCAGTCGCACGAACGCGGGTAGCGGATCGATCAAGCGCGCGAGCACGATGACGGCCAGCGCCATGAGCGCGCATCCGACGATCGCAGGAAGCAATGCTCTGGCCAGATCGATCAGCCGAACGCCGATTCTGGGCAAGGTCATGGCCAGGGTGAAGGCGAGCAGCAGCGGCGCGGCGACTTGCCAACTGGTAACGAGCCCTTGCGCGCCTGCCGCCACGCCGACCATGAAGCAGGCCGGCATGATCACCGCGCCTGCCATGTTGCTGTAGAGGTAGGGCCGCGGATTGCCGAGCGCGTTGGTCGCCGGTGAGCACACGATCTGCAACGCCATCGCCGGCATCGCCAGGGCCAGGCCGGAGAGAATCGGAATCATCTCCAGCCACTTGGGTCCGAACACTGTCTCGACCAGCGGCCCCGCCGTAAGGCTCAAGCCTATATATAGAGGGGCGGTGACCAGGATGATCATCTGCACCCCAGAGACGAACGCGCCTCCAATCGGCTTCCCCTGCTTGAGAAGCTCGGCATAGGCCGGGAACGCCACTTCATTGAGGGGCGGCAGGAATCGACCCGTTAGGATCAGCGCGACGAACAGCGATTCTGAATAGAGGCCAAGTTCGTGCGCAGTGAAGCTGCGGCCGGCGATGAAGATGTCGGACTGGCTCTGCACC